>JASBSV010000122.1 GCA_030148745.1 Paracoccaceae bacterium | reverse complement strand
ATCTTTCGGGATGATCCGGGGCGGCAAAATCGCCATGGCCATTCTGGGCGCGATGGAGGTTGCTGAAAACGGCGATCTGGCAAACTGGATGATCCCCGGCAAACTGGTCAAGGGCATGGGCGGCGCGATGGATCTGGTGGCCGGTGTCGGCCGTGTGGTCGTCGTGATGGATCACACCAACAAACACGGCGTCTCAAAGGTTTTGAAAGAATGCACCCTGCCGTTGACTGGCAAGGGTGTGGTCGACCGGATCATCACCAATCTGGGCGTTCTGGATGTGGTGCCTGGCGGGCTAAGCATCGTTGAAACCGCCGAGGGCGTCACCGAAGACGAGCTGCGCGCCGCAACCGAGGCGACCATCGTCTGAGGTTTCCACGGCGCGGAGAATGAAACCCGCTTTGTGCTGCGCGTCCCGGATCTGCCCGGGGCGCGCGGTGATATTGTTTTCAAATTGGAAACAGCATCATATTATTGCCCCATTCTGTCGCTAATCACGCGCAAATGAGTATGAGCAGTGTCAGTACCCCCAAAGGTCAGGAGACCGGCCTGTCGCCCGCGCGCCGGTGGCGGGACGTTGCAATTCTGGCCGGGCTTTTTGGTCTGGTCCTGCTGGGGCTGATCGCTCTGGCCGCCGCCACCGGATGGCAGGAGACTTGGGCACAGCTGACAAAGCTGACTCTGTTGCAGCTCCTCGCGCTTCTGGCGCTGTCGCTTGTTAACTATTTTCTTCGCGGTCTTCGCTGGCATGTTTTCGCGCGCTCGCTGGGCCTCAGGACCGGGCTGATCCAGAACCTGCGCCATTTTCTGGGCGGTTTTGCGATGTCCGTGACCCCGGGCCGGATCGGAGAGCTGGTGCGCATGCGCTGGATAAGGCGCGAAACCGGATGGGCATTTGAACGTAGCGCCCCCCTTGTTCTGGTCGACCGCGCCTCGGATCTGGCGGCAATGGCCGTTATCCTTGCTGGATCGGTCGCCTTTTCAGCCAGCGGCATCACCGCCGCGGTGCCGGTTGCGGCGCTGGCCCTGACGGCGGCCTTTGTTGCGACGCGGCCGCGCCTTTTGTCGGGGCTGGCCACAGTGGCGCATCGCCTGTCGGGCCTCTGGCCCCGGCTTTTCGCCCGGCTGCGCCGCGCGGCAAAATCGCTTGTGGCTTTCTCTTCGCTGCGTCTGCTGGCGATCACTTTGACATTGGGGGTTCTGGGCTGGCTTGCCGAAGGCTATGCCCTGCATCAGCTGCTGCTGTGGCTCGGTGCCGATATCGGGCTTGCCTCGGCGCTGTTGATCTTTACCTTCTCGACGCTTGCCGGCGGGCTGACCGGGGCGCCCGGCGGGATTGGAGGCGCAGAAATCGCCATGGTGGCGCTTTTGTCGATGCAGGGCGTAGAGCCCGAAATATCGGTGCCGGCAACCGCCGTTATCCGCGTCACAACCCTGTGGTTTGCAATTGCTATCGGGCTTTTGGTCTTTCCTGTCGCCGAACGCCAATCTGTAAAGGGCCGAAATGATCTGGAAATCTGCTGAATACAACGGCTGGGGCCGGGTTCTGAAAGCACGGGGGGAACTGGCGCGCCCCGAACGTCAGTCGGCGCTTGCGGCCCTGCCCCCGGCTGCGGCGATCGGCAATTGCCGCTCTTACGGGGATGCCTGCCTGAACGCGGATGGCAAGGCCATTCAGATGACACGCCTAGACCGGATCCTGGGCTTTGACGAGGCCACGGGGGTCCTGCATGTCGAGGCCGGTATCACCGTGGGAGAGATCGCCCGGATCTATGCGCCGCGCGGCTGGCTGCCGGCGGTGATGCCCGGAACCGGCTTTGCCACCGTCGGCGGCTGTATCGCCAATGACGTGCACGGAAAGAACCACCATCACGCCGGCTCCTTCGGCCAGCATGTTCAGGACATCACCCTTTTGCAGAACGGCAAGTCGCGCAAGGTTACGCCCGACAAAACGCCCGATCTGTTTCGCGCGACACTTGGCGGGCTGGGCCAGACCGGAACAATCGTTTCGGCGCGCCTGAAACTGCTGCAGTGCAAGGGCGATCTGATGACGGTAACGGAACGCCGGGCCGAGAACCTTGATGAGTTTCTGGCGCTTTTCGACAGCTCGCAAGCCACCTATAGCGTTGGCTGGATCGACGCGACCGCCAGCGGCAATGCCCTTGGGCGCGGGATACTGGAAGAGGGCGAGACGGGTTATGGCATGGTGCCGCCGGCCAAACGGTCACGGTCGGTACCCTTCGACGCCCCCGGCTTTGCCCTGTCACCGCCGGTGGTACGGATATTTAATCAGGCCTATTTCCGCCGGATCCCCGAACGTGGCCGCACTCAGGTAAAACCGATCAACGATTTCTTCTTTCCGCTGGATAAGATCCACGACTGGAACCGGCTTTACGGCAAGCGCGGCTTTCACCAGTTCCAATGCGTGGTGCCGGTTGATGCCACCGGCAGCCTGCGCGAGATGCTTGAGAAGATCGCGCATTCGGGCCTTGCCTCGCCCTTGGCGGTTCTCAAACGCATGGGGCCGGGGCGGGCGGGATATATGTCGTTCCCGATGGAAGGCTATACACTTGCCGTCGATTTCCCCAACCGCGGCCAGAGCGCTTCTCTGATCGCGCGGCTTGAGGAAATGGCGGCGGCTGCGGGCGGGCGGATCTATCTGGCCAAGGATGCGCTGGCCTTGGCCAAACGGCTAAAGGCGATGTATCCCGAACAGCCCAAATTCGCCGCCGCCGCCGCCAAGGCCGACCCCGAGGGGCAACTGGCGACCGATCTGATACGCCGTCTTAAACTGAGGTCACAGAAATGAGCCAGACCTGGATCCTGCTGGGCGCCACATCTTCGATGGCGCGCGCTTTTGCCCGTGCCCTTGCCGCCCGCGGCGACAGCATCCTGCTGGCCGGTCGCGACATGGCCGACCTCAAGCGGCTTGCCACCGATTGCGCGGCGCGCGGCGCGGCCATGGCCGAAGCGGTCAAGTTCGACGCGCGCAACCCCGCGGGTTTTGCGGCGATCATCGCGCGCGCCGCCCGTCAGGACGGGCAGATCAGCGCGGCGGTCTTTGTCGGCTCGATGCCCGAGCAAAGCGCCATTGACGCCGCGCCCGAACTGATCGAAGGCACCGTCAGCGACAGTTTTACCGGCCCTGCCATGTTCCTTCAAAGGCTCGCGCCGGAAATCGAGGCACGAGGCGGCGGCACCATCGTCGGCATAGGCTCGGTCGCCGGTGATCGCGGCAGGATCGGCAACTATGTCTATGGCGCCGCAAAGGCGGGGTTTCATACCTATCTTTCGGGTCTGCGCAACCGGCTGACCCGCGCCGGCGGCCATGTCGTCACAGTCAAACCGGGGTTTGTGGATACCGCCATGACCTGGGGCCTTCCTGGGATGTTTCTGGTGGCCGCGCCGGAACAGGTCGCACGCGACATCCTGCGCGCTGTCGATCGCAAAAAGGATGTGATCTATACGCCGTTTTTCTGGCGCTACATCATGCTGATCATCCGCATGATCCCCGAGTTCATCTTCAAGAAAATGTCGGTCTGAACGGCACGTTGACGCGCCGGCGGTCAAAATCCGAACCACCTCTGCCAGAGGCCGGCGGCGTAAAACATCAGCGACAGGGTGATCATCAGAATGCCGATCCCGGTCTTGTCGCGCATGGCAAAAACGATCGGGTCGTAATCCTGACGACCACGATACCCCAGCCAGACCATGCGGATCAGCCAGATCGCCAGAGGGATCAGCGCCACCCACAACAGCCATTGGGTGGGATAAAGGCGGACGGCCTGATCGCTAAAGCTGTAGAGAAAAAAGATCAGCAGCGCGCCAAAGGTCCCCAAAGCGGCGACATTCAACAGATCGCTTCGGTCCGCGCGCCCATATCCCCGGCCCGGCAAACGCTCGTCCGAGGTGGCCAGCGTCAGTTCGGTCAGGCGTTTGACACAGCCCAGCGCAAGGAAAACCGGAAAGACGAAGATCAGCATGAAAGACGAAACAGCCACCTGCCCCGCCGCCGCGCCTGCCACCACCCGCAATGTGTAAAGCGAGGCCAGCGTCGCGATATCGATCCAGCGCATCCGCTTGAGCTTGAGCGAATAGGCCAGCGAGGTCAGGATATAAATCGCGATCACGCCCAAAAACGCCGGGCCCAGCGCCGCGCCAAGGCTGACCGCTGTCACAAGCAGCACGGCAAAGGCGGCCATCCCCACCCGGATCGGCACCGCGCCACTGGCAAAAGGACGGCGGCATTTTGTCGGGTGCAGCCTGTCGGCCTCAAGATCCAGAAGATCGTTGATGATGTAGATCGACGAGGCCGCTGCCGAAAACGCCGCCATCCCCAGAAGAACAAGCGCCAGCGTGGCCAGATCGAACTGATGGGCCGCGATCATCGGCAATAGCAACAGAACGTTCTTGACCCATTGATGCGGCCTGAGCGCGCGTAAAAGCGCAGCCCAGCGCCAGCCGCCGGTATAGGCCACCACGGTCTTACCCGCCGCCGCCAGCGTCTTTTCAACGCCCCGCGGATTGCCCACGACGATCGCGTTTTCGGCATGTCTCCACACCGGCAGATCGGCCCGCGCGTCGCCGGCATAATCAAACCCGTTCTCACCATGGGCCTTGACCAGTGCCTCCGCCTTGGCCGCGCCTTTCAGGTTGTGTTCCCCGTCCGAGGCAAGGCTTGCCTCTTTCAATCCGTGATCGCGCGCCAGCCGCTCGACCAGCGACTGATCCGAGGCAGAGGCGAAATAAACGCTCCGCCCCTCTTTGAGCGAACGCTCGCTCAGCGCTTTGACCTCATCATTGACCGGCAGAAGATCGGTTCGGATATCGGCAATCTCGGCCAGCCGGCGCTTGAGCACCGCAGGTCGGTTTAGATAGCGCAGCGAGGCCCCGATCACCGCCATGGGCGATTTTCCCAATCCGCCCCAGAAACATTCCAGCAACATATCGGTACGCAGAAACGTGCCGTCGATATCAAGAACCAGTGGCTTTGTCTCAGCCATCCGAACGCACTCCCAAACCTGCAAATACACAACCGTCCGACAACAGCTCGGGCGGGGTCAGACATAATCCGCGCGCCACCGTCCATGCGGCGAGAACCTTTGGCACATAAGCGCGGGTTTCAGCAAAGGGCGGCACGCCGCCATAGGTTTTGACCGCGTTTTCGCCTGCGTTATAGGCCGCCAGAACCATCGCCGGGTCGCTGTCGTAAAGCCGCATGAGCGTGTCGAGATAGGCAACGCCGCCCTTGATGTTATCTGCCGGCTGGCCGCGGTCGGGCACCCCGAACCGTTTGGCCGTCGCCGGCATCAGCTGCATCAGCCCCGCGGCGCCTGCCGGGCTCAGCGCATCGCGCCTGCCGGCGCTTTCAACCGAAATGACGGCCAGAACCAAGGCGGGCGAGACGCGCGTGCCTATCGTCGCCTTGAGTATTTCGATACCGTGATCACGGGCGATATTCCGCAGCATCTGAAGCCGCGGAAAAATCGCCGCCTGATCTTTCGGCGCGCGGCTCAGCCCGCCCAGCGCCGTCTTCAGGCGCCCGGGCCCCGCATCGCCCAGATCCGGCGAGAGGTTCTGCCAGTACCAGTCATAGGCGCCTGCCTGCGGCTGGTCCTTTTGCGGCTCCGGATCGGCGATCGGGGCGGGGGGCGTGGCGGCCGGATCGATCTGAACGGTGATGCGCTTGCGCGCGCCGGGCTCGGGCAGCCCCACGCGTTTGAAGGTAAAGTCAGGAAAGGGCTTTGGCTCCTGCGCCAAAACCGTACCGGCCAATGCCAGCGAAATCAGAGATCCTGTTACGACGCTCCGCATTTTGCGGTTACCGCCCTGCCTCGTTGTTTTTGTTGGTGCTGTTGTCCCAAAAAATCGCCGCCCGCGCCAGCTTTTCCACCGAAAACCTGTGGCATTCCGGTCATTTTTTGGGGGTTTTGATGCTCAGAATCCGCTCTGTGGAAATTAATTTTGGTTAATATTATATTTATAAACAGTAATTTAGCAAAATTTCCCGCAAAAAAATCATGCCGCCTAAAATTGTACGATCCGCGTCAAACTCTTGCCCCATTCGACCAGCTATATGACGACATACCGCGACGGGGATCGGGCCAATAAAGAGGCCGGCCCGAGTTGATCCGCCGGGGTGATAGTGGAAATGAGCGTAACGAACCCTTTGGAGATAACACATGAAACTGTTCAAACTTGCCAAGAATTTCCGTAACGACGAAGACGGTGCAGTCACCGTTGACTGGGTTGTTCTGACAGCCGCAATCGTCGGCCTGGGCATTGCCGTTCTGACTTCGGTCACCAGCGGCACCAAGACGCTGACCGAGAAAGTCTCGAACCAGCTGTCCGGCCAAACGATCAAGACCACGTTCTGATCGTCGCTACACAGTCAAAACAGAAGGCCGCGCCCATCGGGTGCGGCTTTTTTTCGTTCCGGCCCGGGGCAGTCACCGCACAGCCATTTCTGCCGGGCGATGAAAAACACAAAACGAACTTTGCGTTTTCGTTTTTCGGCCACATTGCACACGTATGGGTTGTCAAATGAGGACGAATAGGGCCGATGCTGCCCTGCTGGAGGACAAAATGCGTGGCGTAAAAAGTTTTGCGAAAGATGAGGATGGGGCGATCACGGTCGACTGGGTCGTGCTGACCGCCGGGGTTATCGGTATCGCGCTGGCGGGGCTTTCCGTCATCACGAGCGGCACCAAGGGGCTGACTGAAAATATCAGCAGCGAGGTTGCCGGACGCTCGGTCTCTGGAACCTTCTGAGGGGCGCGGAACGGCAGCGCCGGGTGTCACAGGAAAGCCCCATCGCAATCTAGGTTCTGCCGCAATCGGCATCTAACCTTACGGATATAAATGGGCATGTGGCCCTTTCGGCCACGCAAATGGGTGAAAGGAAAAGCAATGCGTATCGTTTTCGGCTTTGTCTTGCTTTTGGGTATAGGTCTTGCCGGGGGTGCTGTTTACATGGCCCAGGGTTATGTAGGTGCACAGCGGGCAGAACTTGAGCGAGAGCGCGCGGCGCGGGCGGCACAGGTGCCGCTTGTCGATGTTTTCGTCGTCAACAAGAAGTTAACCTATGGTGAAACACTCACCAAAAAGGATGTGCGTCTGGTCAAATGGCCCGAGAACGCCATCCCTCAGGGCGCGTTTCGTGACCCGGTAAAACTCTTTGGCACACGCCCCGAGGATCTTCGGACCGTTCTGCGCCAGATGGAAAAGGACGAAGCCGTCCTGGCCGTCAAGGTCAGTGAGCCGGGTCAGGACGCCGGGCTGACATCGCGCCTCAAGAAAGGCATGCGGGCCTTTACGATCAAGGTCGACGTAAGCTCGGGCGTATCGGGCTTTCTACGCCCCGACGACAAGGTGGACGTTTACTGGTCCGGCAATGCCAATAACCGCAACTTTACCAAGCTGATCCTCGCGGGCGTCAAGATCATCGCGATTGACCAGACCGCGGATGTCGAGCGCAAGACAGCGGCAATCGCACGGACGGTGACGGTGGAAATCTCGCCCGCGCATGTTGCATCGCTTGCGCAGGCTCAGGCCACCGGACGGCTAAGCCTGTCACTGGTGGGCGCGGGCGACAATACGGTGGCCGACGCCGTTCAGGTCGACCAGAACAGCCTGCTTGGCATCAAGGAAGAAAAGGTGGTCGAGCAGAAGGCCAAAAAGGTCTGCACGATCAAAACCAGACGCGGCGCAGAGGTTCTTGAGATACCGATCCCCTGCACCAACTGATAAATCGGGCAGTTGAAATCATGGCGCGCGCAACCGGATATGGGGCGCGCGCCATTCTTTATAACTAGGGAAAGCGTTGTGTTGCGACTTATCCACATGAATTTACATATCTAACCGTATGATTCTTGATTAAAAGTCGCGGTTCGCGCATGTTTGCATCAAAGAGGGCGATATGATCCTCACAGCAGACGTGGTCAGAGAGGCAGGATCACAATGAAATTGAAGGCATTTATTACGGCGGCCTGTTTGGGCGCGGCCATCGCCGCAGCCGGCACCGCCCCGGCGTTTTCCGAAACTCTTCGTGTCATGCGCGGCACGTCGTCAGGGGCGCTTAAGGTTCCGATGAACCGCGCCGTGGTCGTCGAAAGCGACACGCCGTTTGCCGAACTTTCGGTCGCCAATCCCGCCATTGCCGATATCTCAACCCTCTCTGATCGCACGATCTATGTTCTGGGCAAGGCGCCGGGGCGCACATCGCTGACGCTTCTGGGCCCCGATGGCCGGCTTATCACCAATGTCGAGGTTCAGGTCACCCCCGATATCGCCGAGTTCAAAGAGCGTTTGCGGCAGATCCTGCCGGGCGAAAAGATCGAAGTGCGCACCGCCAATGATGGCGTGGTTCTTTCTGGCACCGTCTCCAGCACCGCGCGGCTTGACCGGGCATTGGACCTTGCCCGGCGTTATGCGCCGGACCGGGTGTCGAACCTGATGACGGTTGGCGGCAACCAGCAAGTGATGCTGAAAGTCCGTTTTGCGGAAATGCAACGAAGCGTGCGCAAGAAACTTTCGGGCAGCCTTGGTATCAGCGGCTCGGTCGCCAATGGCGACGTGGGCGTACGCGGCGGCACTCAGACGCTTGCCGGCAACACCGCGCTGACAACGGCGCTTGGCGGCTCGACCCCGGCGACGAACCTGAACAGCGGCGCGCTGCTGCTGGGCCTGAACGCAGGCGCCGTCAGACTAGGCGTTCTTCTTGAAGCCCTTGAAAGCAAAGGAATTGTTCGCACGCTGGCCGAACCTAACCTGACTGCCCTCTCCGGTCAGGAGGCAAAATTTCTGGCCGGTGGCGAATATCCCGTTCCGGTCAGCCAGACCAATGGCGCGGTATCGGTTGAATATAAACCCTTCGGCATCACCCTCAATTTCACGCCTCGTGTCGTGGATGGCGATATCATAAACCTCACGCTCAACGCTTCGGTCAGTTCGATCGATTTGAGCAGCGGGTTCACCGGCAACGGCTTTACCATCGGCGCCTTCAAGCGGCGCGAGACGGAAACAACCGTCGAAATGCGCGATGGTCAGAGCTTTGCCATCGCCGGCCTGTTGCAGGATGATTTCAAGGACGTGAACGGTCAGGTGCCATGGCTTGGCGACATTCCGGTTCTGGGCGCGCTGTTCCGCAGCGCCGAATATGAGCGCAACCAATCGGAACTGGTTATCATCATCACGCCCTATCTGGTCAGCCCCACGCGGGGCGAGGCGCTGGCGCTTCCGACCGACCGGGTGCGCCCGCCGACAGAAAACGAGCTGTTTTTACGCGGCAATGTCGCCGGAAAGAAAAAGCGCCCGCGCGGTGCAGCGGCAGAAGTTGCCAAACAAGACTTCAGCGGCTCTTACGGCTATGTTCTGGACTGACGAGGCAATTGGGTATGTATAAATTCATCGCTATCGCCGGACTTTTGACGCTTTCGGCCTGTTCTGAACAAGCCACGGGCGCTAACCCCGCCTTCGCCAGCTGGAACCGTGAGGCGGGCAGCTTTGGTGAGGTTCAGGACGCCGGATTTGGCGCGGCCACGATGAGCAATATGCAAATTCAGACCGGCCAGAAGGGATATACCATCGGCCTGGCCAAAAGATTTGAAGCCGAGGTGCCGACCACGGTCAATTTCGCCTTCAACAGTGCGGTCCTTGATGCCACTGCACGCACGATCCTGACCGAACAGGCCAATTGGATCCGGCAATTTCCCGAAGTCCGCTTTCGCGTCTATGGCCACACCGATCTGGTCGGATCGAACGCTTATAACAAGCGTCTTGGCCTGCGCCGGGCACAGGCCGTTGTGGCCTTTTTCGCCAGCCAGGGCATAAGCCGCTCGCGGCTTGAGGCCGTCGCCTCCTTCGGCGAAACCCGGCCGCTTGTGCTGACACAGGCGCCCGAACGGCGCAACAGGCGCACGGTCACGCAGGTTACCGGTTTCGTGAAAAATCATCCCGGCGTGCTGAACGGCAAATATGCCGAGGTGATCTTCCGCGAATATGTCGCCAGTGCGCAGGAAAAGGGCACCTTGTCGGGATTGGCCGGTTCGGGCTTCACGCCGGGCAAATAAGTTGGCAAATATAAACGGTTACGCTTTTTTAGCCTAATTGTTGCCAAGATTGTCCGCCAAGGTCCCCTAAAGAAGCAGTTTTGTGATTCAACGAATCGCTTGCAGACGATCATGGCATTGACCCCCGCAATTGCCGGGGTTCGGGATTACTTCCATGGCGTCTGTGTTGGAAGGACATGAGGCATGACGAGTACTGCAGTAATGCAACCGGAACCAGCCGTGATCGTCGCGTGTACGATTTCACGGGATCTGGAGAATTTCGATCTCCTTATCGAAGATATGGAGGCCGAACTCGGCGAAAGCTGGGGTGATCTCAATTTTTCGGACGCCGCGCAATTCCTGACCCAGCCGGACGCCGAGAACCTGGAATTCGTAGCGATCGCGGTCGACGACGATGAAGAGGCTAATCTGGCGATGATCGGTGATCTGATCACCACGGCCAAGGCCAAGGGTATCAAGGTCATTTTGATCGCGGAAGAGGTCAGCCCGATCGCCCTGCATCAGCTGTTGCGCTTTGGGGCCGATGATTTTGTCCCCTACCCGCTTCCGGAAAATGAACTGCATCAGGCCGTTGAACGCCTGCGCCAGGCGCCGCCGGCGGATGAAGCCGAACCCGACCTGCCCGAAGAGATGCACACCAAGCTTCGTGCAACCGGCGATCGCAGCGCCGTGGTTCTGCCGGTTCACGGTCTGGCCGGCGGCACCGGCGCATCGACCTTTGCGGTGAACCTTGCCTGGGAGCTGGCTAATCTGAGCGGCGACAAGGCGCCCCGCGTCTGTCTTCTGGATCTCGATCTACAGTTTGGATCGGCCTCGACCTATCTTGATCTGCCGCGCCGCGAAGCGGTTTACGAGCTGCTTTCGGAAGCCAATTCCATGGACAGCGACAGCTTCATGCAGACGCTGTTGACCTTCAACGAAAAGCTGCATGTGCTCACCGCCCCGGCGGAGCTTTTGCCACTGGATATTGTGGGCCCCGAAGAGATCGCCCACATAATAGAGATAGCCAGAACTAATTTTGACTATGTGGTCATCGACATGCCCTCGACCCTGGTGAGCTGGACGGAAACCATTCTCAACGAGGCGCATGTGTATTTCGCAACGCTCGAGCTGGACATGCGGTCGGCCCAGAACACGCTGCGCGTGCTTCGCGGCCTGAAATCCGAGGAGCTGCCTTATAAAAAGCTTCGTTTTGTTCTGAACCGGGCCCCCAAGTTCACCGATCTGAACGGAAAGACCCGCGTAAAGCGCCTTGCCGAAAGCCTGGACATCAAGGTCGAGGTTCAGCTGCCCGATGGCGCAAGGGCCGTTGTGCAGGCCGGCGATCATGGCCTTCCGCTGGCTGAGACCGCCCCGAAAAACGCGCTTCGCAAGGAAATTCAAAAGCTGGCCCAATCCGTCCACGAAACGAACGTTCAGGCGGCCGAGGCATCTTGACGAGTATAGGATAAGCCAATGTTTTCACGTTATAAAAAACCGGACAAAGGCACGCCGCCGGCAAAAAACACCACCCAGCCCGCGCAAAGCGCCGCGCCGGCCGCAGAGCCGCAGGAGGTTCCCAAGGTTCTGCGCCGCCCCTCGCCGGTTGCCAGCGCGCAGGCTGTAAGCCAGGACAAAGACAAAAAACGCAAAGAGCGTTTGGCCGAGATCAAGGTCGAGCTGCACAAGAGGCTTTTGGACAACCTCAACCTCGCCGCGCTTGAACATGCCGCCGAAAAGGATCTGCGGCAGGAAATCGTGGCCATTTCGGCCGAAGCGCTGGAAGATATGAGCATCGTTCTGACCCGCGAAGAACGCGCGATGCTCAATCAGGAGCTTTTTGACGAGGTAACGGGCCTTGGCCCGCTCGAGCCGCTTTTGAAAGACGACACCGTCAACGATATTCTGGTCAACGGCCCGCAACAGATATTCATCGAACGCGACGGCAAGCTGGAACTCAGCAATATCACCTTCAAGGATGAAAGACATCTTCTGCGGATCATCGACAAGATCGTCTCGGCCGTTGGCCGGCGGGTTGATGAATCCAATCCCTATGTCGACGCCCGCCTTGCCGACGGCTCGCGTTTTAACGCGATGGTCCCGCCCATTGCGGTTGACGGGTCGCTGGTGTCGATCCGGAAATTCAAGAAAGAAAAGCTGGCGATTGACGATCTGGTCAAATTCGGCGCCTTTACCGAAGAGATGGCCGCCTATCTTCAGGCGGCGGTTTCGACCCGGCTGAACGTCATCGTTTCAGGCGGTACCGGTTCGGGTAAAACCACAACGCTGAACGCGCTGTCCTCTTTTATCGACAATTCCGAGCGGATCCTGACGATTGAGGATACGGCCGAACTTCAGCTTCAGCAGATCCACGTCGGACGGATGGAAAGCCGCCCGCCCAACGTTGAAGGCAAGGGCGCGGTCAGTCAGCGCGACTGCCTGAAAAACGCCCTGCGGATGCGGCCCGACCGCATCATCGTGGGTGAGACGCGGGGCGAGGAAGTGATCGACATGTTGCAGGCCATGAACACCGGCCACGACGGATCGATGACCACAATCCACGCCAACAGCGCCCGCGATGGTGTCAGCCGTCTGGAAAACATGATCGCCATGGCCGGGATCGAAATGCCAATCAAGGCGGTGCGCAGTCAGATCGCCAGCGCCGTCAACCTGATCGTACAGGCCAGCCGTCTTCAGGACGGCTCGCGCCGGATGACGTCGATCACCGAGATTACCGGCATGGAAGGCGATGTCATCACCATGCAGGAGATCTTTCGCTTTCAACGCACCGGGCTGACACCGGACAACAAGATCATCGGCCATTTCACGGCCACCGGCGTGCGCTCGCATTTCTCGGACCGGTTCAGGATGTGGGGCTATGACCTGCCTGCGACCATCTTTGAACCCATGGCGGCGGAGTAAAAGATCATGTCAATCAGCGCGGAACCGATCATCTATGGCCTGATATTTCTGGCCGTGCTCGCCCTTGTCGAAGGTCTTTATCTGACGGTTTTCGGAAAATCGATCAGCCTAAACAGCAAGGTCAACCGCCGGCTTGAACTTTTGGAAAAAGGCGCGGGTCGCGAAGAGGTACTTGAACAGCTCCGCAAGGAGATGAGCCAGCACCTCAAGGCGCGCCAGATCCCGATCTATTCGCTTCTGGCGACCAAGGCGCAAAAGGCCAATATCGCCTTTTCCCCCTCACAGCTTATCATGATCATGGGGGTTCTCGCCGTCGTGGCCTTTGTCGGGCTCAGCGTCGGCACCGCCGCGTCGGCCCCGGTGCGCCTGCTGGTATCGGCCATCATGGGCGTGGGCGCGGTATACATCTGGGTCAATAACAAGGCCAAGAAACGCATGGCGATGATTGAAGAGCAACTGCCCGACGCGGTTGAGCTTATGGTGCGCTCGCTTCGGGTGGGGCATCCGTTTTCTTCGGCCGTGTCGATTGTCGCCAAGGAAGTTCCCGATCCGCTCGCCTCCGAGATGGGCGTGATCGCCGACGAAAGCGCCTACGGTCGCGATGTGGGTGAATCGCTCAAAGCGATGGCCGAACGGATGGACATGCAGGACCTGCGGTTTCTGGCGGTCGCGGTGACCATTCAACAGACCTCGGGCGGAAATCTGGCGGAAATTCTGGACGGTCTGGCCAAGGTGATCCGCGCCCGGTTCAAGCTGTTCCGACGCGTCAAGGCGATCACGGCCGAAGCGAAATGGTCAGGCATGTTCCTGTCGATCTTCCCGCTTGGTGCATTGGTCATGATCAACGTTATTCAGCCGAACTATTACGATCAGGTGATGGATACCCCGGTCTTCATCCCCGCAGCATTGGTCGTGGCAGCCTTTCTTGTGGCCAATATCTTTGTCATGCGGTCACTTGTGAACATCAAGGTGTGAGGGCAGGAAGATGGAGTTTCTCAGCACGATCAACACCATCGTAACCGACAGCATGGGCCCCTTCGGCCCGCTGATCATCGTCGGCGTTCTTGGGGTCATGCTGATCGGGGTCACGATCCCGCTTATGCTTAAGCAAAAGGCCGACCCTCTTGAAAAGCTCAAGCGGTCGAACCGCGCGGCGGCGGCCAAGTCCGACACGGGCGAAAGGCTTCGCTTTGAATCCAAATCCGACAAGCTGGAAAAATACTCCAATTTCCTCGAGCCGCAGGATGAAGAGGAATACACGGCCGTTCGCCTGAAGCTTTTGCAGGCAGGCTATAAATCCAAGACCGCCGTGCGCACCTATCACTTTGCCCAATTCGCATTGGGTCTGGGGCTGCTGGCGCTGGGTCTGATGTATACGCTTGTTCTCAAAGCCGGTCAGGAGACGAGCACCCAAAGCATGATGCTCAGCATTCTTTTGCCCGGTGTCGTTGGCTATATGGCGCCCAAATACTGGGTCAATCGCCGGGTGCAGGAGCGTAAGGCATCCATCGAAAACGGATTTCCCGATGCGCTGGACATGATGCTGGTCTGTGTCGAGGCCGGCCAGTCTCTGGATCAGGCGATCATACGCGTCGCGGCAGAGCTTAAGGCCGGTTTCCCCGCCCTTGCCGAAGAGTTTGAAATCGTCGCTCACGAAGCCAAGGCCGGTAAGGATAAGGTCAACGTGCTGCGCGATATGGCCGAAAGGGCCGGGGTGCAGGATGTCGCCTCGTTCGTTACCGTGCTGATCCAGTCGACGACTTTCGGCACCTCGATAGCCGAAGCCCTGCGTGTTTATGCCGCTGAGATGCGTGACAAACGGGTGATGAAAGCCGAAGAGGCGGCCAACAAGCTGCCTACCAAGATGACACTGGCCACAATGATGATGACTGTGCCGCCCTTGTTGATTATCCTGATCGGGCCTTCGGTTTATTCGATTTACGAGACGCTTCAGAATGTCAATTTCTAAGCAATGCGGCTAGCCGCCCTTGGGATCCTGCTACTTCTGCTCGCCGGCTGCCAGATGGCCGGCGGCAACCGCTTGTCGCAACCCGTCAAATCAGGCGATATCCCCTATGGGGCGACGGCGCGCGCAAACTTTGAAATTGGCAATCAACTGATGGACGAAGGCCGGTATGATGCCGCGCTCAAGGCCTATTACCGCGCCGCTGCGCAGGACGGGCTGACCGTTGATATCCTTGCCGCGCTGGGTTCGGCCAATCTCAAGATGGGTCGCCTGACCCAAGCCGAAACCGTGTTGCGGCAGGCCGTCGCGCTTGAACCTGACTTCGCCCCGACCCTCAATAATCTTGGCGTAGTGCTGATGGAAAAAGGCGAAACCGCCGAGGCAATCGCCTATTTCCGCAAAGCCTATGCGCAGGATAGTGGCGCAAGTGACGAAATCCGCGATAATTTGCGCTTGGCCCTCGCAAAATTTGAAAAAACCGCGTATCCTGTTGCTAATAAACAGAGTGAATTTGCTTTGGTAAGATACGGCGGCGGCGCTTACCGCCTACGTAAAAAGCCATAAAGCGGATCTGAGACGAGCAGTGAAGGACGCTAAAATGCGCCGACCCATATTTCTTGTATTGTGCCTTGCAGGCGCTTTTGCCCTTTCGGCATGTGAAAAATCCCGCAAAGCCGATGTTCAGCGGGCGCTCGACGACATCAATGTCATCGACGATTCAAACCTCAGTGACATCATGCTGACCGTTGCCGACCCGAATGAGGCGGTGACCTATTTCGAACGCGCCAGCAAGGCCAAACCGGATCGCGTCGATCTTCAGCGCGGGTTGGCCAAATCGCTGGTGCGCGCCAAGCGGCCAGAAGAGGCGATTGTCGTCTGGCAGGGCATCATCGGGGGTAGTCAGGCGGACAATCAGGACCACATCGGCCTTGCCGACGCTCTGATCCGCACCGGGGCATGGAAACAGGCGGGCGAGGAGCTTAACAAGATCCCGCCGACCTTTGAAACCTATGATCGCTACCGGCTTGAGGCGATGGTGGCCGATTCCAAGAAGGATTGGAAAAGGGCTGACAGTTTTTATGAAACCGCCGCGGGTCTGACGACCAAACCGGCAGGGGTTTTGAACAACTGGGGCTATTCCAAGTTGAGCCGGGGCGATTTCACCGATGCCGAAGCGCTGTTCGGCCGGGCGATCCGTTACGACAGCAAACTCTTCACCGCCAAGAACAATCTGGTTCTGGCCCTTGGCGCACAGGGCAAATACGATCTGCCGCTGGTGCCCATGTCTCAGGTCGAGCGGGCGCAGCTTCTTTACACAATGGCCCTGTCGGCGATCAAACGCGGCGATGTCGCTACCGGGCGTGGCCTGTTGAAAGAGGCGATCGACACCCACCCGCAGTATTTCGAGGCCGCGGTTCGCAGCCTGCGGACGCTGGACAACAACGTTACAAACTAGATGGCCGTTTCCGCCTCAGCCGCGCTCTGGTTTCTGCCCTTTGTCCTTCCCATCTGTCTTTGGGTGGCCTGGAGCGATATGAAATTCATGAAAATCCCCAACAAGGCCGTTCTGGCCCTGTTGGCGGTCTTTGTGGTGATCGGGCTGATCGCCCTGCCCTTTGACGTCTATAAATGGCGCTTTGTGCATATCGTCGTCATTCTGGTGATCGGGTTTGTTGCCAATATGGCGGGGCTTTTGGGCGCGGGGGACGCGAAATTCGCGGCAGCCATGGCACCTTTCATCGCATTGGGCGACTGGGTGATCTTTATGTATTTTTTCGCCGCCGTCCTGCTGGCAGCTTTCGCCACCCACCGCCTGTTTCGCGCCATCGCGCCGATGCGGCGCGCAACCGGTGACTGGGCCTCATGGAGCTCGTCTAAATTCCCCATGGGCCTGGCCCTGGGCCCGACGCTGATCTTCTATCTGATTGCAGGTATCTTGCTGGGCTAAAGCGTTTCGGCCTGTGCCCGGCAGCGCGGGGGGGGCGCTCAGGCCGACCCTAACCGCCCTTTTTATACAGAATATAAAGATCGTTGCGAAACACCTCGGTCAGGTCGCCGGTCCCGCGCTTGTCCAAGGCATCAAGGATCTTTTTGCGTGAGGGGTTCGATATCGGGCAAAGCGGCACCAGCACATAATCCGACTGCTCCAGCCCCGCCAGACCGCCGTAATACCACGGCGCGGCCTTTGGCGTGGGCCTGATCCGATCACTGTAAAGCCAGAGGCCCGACAGAAGATCGGCCATGAAAAAACGCGTATCATCGGCAAATCCACGCGCCTCCAGATCGCGGGCGATGGTCTCCATCCATGCCACCGTGCCCAGATCCAGCGAACAATAGCGCAACTGCTCGCCCTTGATACTTGCCAGCGGCTCGCGCTCGGCGCGGTCGCGATAGGCGGCAAAAGGCTCTCCCGGGCGGTCGTCGGCCAGCGCGATATCCACCCGCAGCGCCCGCTTGCGGTAAAGCTGCAGATCGCTGTTGTTTTCAAAACGGCTCAGCAAGGGCGTGAAACCGCTGGTGTCTTCGGCAAGGTTGCGAAACGGACTGTAGAGCAGATTGAAAAACGATGGCGCCCCGGCCGTCAGAACCGCCACGACAGTGAAATTGATCACCCCGCGCATGTTCCACCCAAGACCGTTCAGCACCTCGGAACCGGGCCGCATCGCCAGCATCAGAACCGCCAAAAGCCAGAGCCATTGCGGATCATTGCCGTAATTCTGATAGGTGACATAAATAAAGCCGGGGATCAGCAGCAACAGGACCAGCCCCCCCACCCTTTCGCGAGACTGCCGCAGCAGAATAACACTGAAAAACACCAGCAATGTCGCCCCGACATAGGCCGGCGCCCCGAGCACGTCCTCAAGCGAGCCCGAGGGCGCCGTACGCACCCCCGAGGTTGCCACCGTCATCAGATCGCTCAGATAAGCGCCCCAGAACCCGGCGCCGGCATAGGCGGTCATCGCCGCCACAACCGCAAGCCCCGCCAGAACCGCCGCCACCAGGGCCCGCAATTGGCCCCGCAGCAGCATGGCGATAACGACCGGCGGCGCAAAGACCACGAAATAGGTCACTTTCAACAAGGCCAGCGCCGCCATGCAAAGCCCGATGACAAGCCCGTCCACGCTCTGATTTCTGGGCCCGCGCGCGGGTAGAACCGCCAGCGTGATCGCCAGAAAAGCCAGCGCCCATGCCATGCGGTTGTAATGCATCGAAAGTGAGATTGACTGCTGCGCCTCGCCATGAACCAGCGCCAGCGCCAGCACCATAATGAAAAGCCCGAAAAGATAGGCAACCGGCGCGCTCAGCCGGCTGACCGCGACCCAGACCACCGCCGGCACCAGCGCCAGCGCAAACAGGATCTGCGCCCAGATAAAGGCCATGCCAAATCCCATCCCCGCCCCCGCAAGCGCGGCAATGGGAGCAAAGGCCAATATCCCGATCGGCGTCAAAAAATCGAGATGCGGAAGCTCGCCGCGCGCCATGCGCATGACAATATCCACCAGATGCAGCGTATCGCCCTCATGCTTGGCGATATAAACCCCACCCTTCAGCACCGCAGCCCCACCCATCGCGGCCACAATGCCCAGTAAAAATACGATCAAAACCCAAGGGTTTGGCCTGCTCATACCCGTCTCCCCGCCCTTTTTTTGCCATGATAGCCGTGCAAACTCGCCGATGCAAAAGCCCGTTTCGGGTGATCGGCCCTTTGCCGCAAAACAAAGGGCCGGCGCAGTATGAGAACAGTGACAGAAAAACAGGTTTCGAGATGAATATGCACAGCAGCCCAACCGGCGTCACACCGCCCCCCCAGCCCAGCACCCTGCAGGAGGTCGGGTTGAGCATGGTGATGATGCGCGACATTCTTCTCAAGACCATGTTCCGCATGAACCTCGAAATCGTCAGCGAACTGGCCAAAGTGATGGCCCTGCCGGTTCCCCTCACGCAGGAGCTTATGGATCTGGCGCGCACCCAGAAACTGGTTCAGGCCATGGGCACGATGAGCGCGACCTCCTCCTCCGAAATGGGCTACCAGCTCAGCGATGCGGGCAAGGCGCGCGCCCTCGATGCCCTCAGCCAATCGGAATATTACGGCGCCCTGCCCGTGCCGCTGGCCGATTACCAGAAACAGGTCGAACGCCAGTCGATCAAGAACATCCACCTCAATCGGGACCAGCTGCTTGGCGCCATGGGTCACCTGATCCTGCCGAACGCGCTTCTCGATCATCTGGGCCCGGCGGTCGGCTCGGGCCGGTCGATCCTCATGTACGGCCCCCCCGGCAATGGTAAATCCTCAATCTCCAACGGCATCCGCGACGCCCTTGGCGATTGCATCTATATCCCGCGCGCAATCGAATATTCCGGTCAGGTCATCACCGTTTTCGACCCCATCGTCCACAATCAGGTCCCCGATGCCGAAGAAGACCCAACCGCCCTGCGCCGCACCGGCCGGCGCTATGATCGCCGCTATGTCTATTCCGAACGCCCCTCGGTCGTCACCGGGGGCGAGTTGTCGCTGTCGATGCTCGATCTGGTCTACAACCCCACGGCCCGCACTTATCAGGCCCCGCTACAGCTGAAATCATCAGGCGGCATCTTCATCGTCGACGACCTCGGCCGTCAGGAGGAGCCGCCTCAGGCGCTCGTGAACCGCTGGATCGTCCCACTGGAAGAGGGCAAGGACATCCTCGCCCTGCAGTCGGGCGAAAAATTCGAGGTGCCCTTCGATACGCTGGTGGTCTTTTCCACCAACTTCCACCCCAATGAAATCTTCGACGGCGCCGCGCTGCGCCGGATCTTCTTCAAGATCAAGATCGACGGCCCCTGTCAGGAGGATTTCCTGAAAATCTTCGCGATGGTCGCGCGCAAACGCAACATTGCGCTGGACGAGGCGACGCTGATCCATCTTCTGAAAAAGAAATATCCCACCATCGACAACAAATACGCCAATTATCAGCCGATTTTCCTGATCGACCAGATGATCGCGATCTGCGATTTCGAAGGCATCCCGCATCAGATGAGCCCCGATCTCGTCGATCGCGCCTGGGCCAATATGTTCGTGAAGGAAGAGGCGATCGCGCGCTGACCAAAGGCCGGCGCGCCCCCTTCTTCTTTGCAAAAATACTCCCGCCGGAGGCGTCCTGTCCTCCGGGCCATTGGCGGCGCGGCTTAAATGCGCGACACTGGCGCCATGACGCTGCTTGCCCCCGAAATTGACAACTGGATTTCACAAAACGGCTGGCAGCTTCACCCCCATCAAACGGCAATGCTTCAGCGCGCCGGCGCGCCTTCGCTTTTGTTGATCGCGCCCACCGGCGGGGGTAAGACGCTGGCCGGCTTTCTTCCGACGCTGAACGAGCATTGCCAGAACAATCGCCCGGGGCTGCACACGCTCTATATCTCTCCGCTCAAGGCGCTGGCGGCCGATATCAAGCGCAACCTGCGCCGCCCGGCGCAGCAGATCGGCCTCGATATCCGGGTCGAGGATCGCACCGGCGCCAAGCCGATCCCCCTGCCAATGCCGCGGCAGGGCTAGCTTACAGATAACCCGCCTTTTCAAGATCCGGCCTGAACTTCTTGCCGACGGGGATCCGGGTGCCATCGGTCAGGCACAGAAACTCGCGCCCGCGGTCGCGTTCAGATCCTTCGATCATCGTTTCGGCCACCCAATGGGACCGGTGCACCGATACCCCGCGCAAGGGCTCGGTCTCGGCGATCGCGTCAGACAGGCGCATCAAAATACGCTCGTGCGAGCCATCGCGGAAATGTATCACCACATAGTGATCCTCGCCCGCCAGACGGGCAATCGCCTGCCCCTGTTTCTGCGGTATCCGCCGCAGCAGCCGCACCTCGACCCGCCGCTCATCAAAGCCAAGCATCCGGCGCAGACCCAGAACCGAGACCATGACCAGAAGGGTAATCAGAAACAGCCAGCCCAATCCCGGCTGCGTCGGGTTATCCCCGTCGAAAAGCAATGTCATGGTCAGGACAAAGGGCGAATAGATTGCCGCGAATGTCAGCGACATCGCGGCCATGAACCTGCTGCTGCCGGGCCGAAGCCCCGCCGTCTGCAGCATCTCGCGCAGCGCCACGGCAAAGAGGATCGACACCCCGATCAGGACCGTCCAATAGATCAGCCGGGGCAGCAGCGGCAATGAGGTAAACGTGCCGAACGGACCGGCAAGGCCAACGATAAGCGACGATCCGAGCCATATCGTGAGCCTTACCGAAGATAGAAATTGCTGTTTTATCTGAGTAAAAATAATATTTTTCATACACTTAACTATTTGAGTTTATCAGGCGTCAGATCAGCCCCGCCGCTATCGCATTCTCCCGAAATCCCCGGCTGACCGGCACTTTGGTATGATCGGCGGTCACGACATAGATCCGCCTGCCATCACGTTCGACACCGACGACCGCCCGCTTGGCGACCCAATGCGAGCGGTGAACGCGCACCCCGTCGATCCCGTTCAGTTCCGCCAGAGCATCGGAAAATCGCATCAGCACCGACCGACGGGCGCCATTGGTCAGATGAACGTCGACATAATGGTCGCGCCCGCTGATCCGGGCGATCTCAGCCGCCTTCAGCCCCTTGATACGGCGCGTCAGGCGCGGGGCGGTCTGGATCGGTTCATCACCGACCTCCAGCAGCCGGCGAAGATAAAGAATAGCTTCCATCACCACGAAAATATACAAGGTCGTCAGCCACAATGGCAGATTGGGATCGCCCCCGCTGTTGGCAAAGACGTGAAGAAAAAGCCAGAATAGAGGGCCATAGATTACCGCAAAGATAACGGCCACCTTCAGATCACGAGCAAGGGTGCGCGCCTCATGAGTGACCAGTTTGATACCTTCGCAGATAACGAAAGCCAGTACGATGGCCAGCCCCAGCATCACAGCCCAAAGAACGAACCGCCAATACAGTGGAATAATGCCCGACTTCATGAAGGGCTCGCCAAGCGCGGCCAGCCCTGCCGATACCGCCCAACTACCCAAGGTGAGCGGCGCAAAAATGCGCAAATACAGAGCCTTAAAGAATGTTCGCAAAATCCGTCTGCCCGTTAACTTTTCGAACCTATCCTTTTGGGTAGCGCTGGTTTTGTCTTATGACAACAGCAAGCGCACCACCAGAACAACATGACCCTACGTAAACTTTAAGGCCTTGAGATGACCCAGTTTGCCCCCAAAACCGAAATTTTTGATCATAAGGTCCGCCAAAGCTTTGCCGCGCAGGGCTTGATGCAGAGTTTTCAGGCGGAAATTGTCAGCCTCGTACCCGGCTCCTGCAGGATTGCGGCGCCGATCCGGCCTGAGACGAGCCAGCAACAGGGGTTTGCCCATGCCGGGCTGACGTTCAGTCTGGGCGATAGCGCGGCGGGGTATTCGGCGCTCAGTCTGATGGCGGAGGATCATGAGGTTGTGACGGCTGAGATGAAGATAAACCTTATCGCGCCGGCCATTGGCGAGCGGCTAATCGCCGAGGGGCGGGTGATCAGGCCGGGCCGGCGGCTGTTTGTGGTCACCGCGGATGTCTATGCCGAAAACGCCGGCCAGCGGACCCATGTGGCCCTTTTGCAGGGTAGTATGATCCCCGTGCCGGTTGCGGGCTGAGATATCGAACAGCCCGCAAACCAGTTCTTTTTCAAGGAGTTAGATTATCCGGCTCGGGCAGGTTATTGGCACGGGTGCAGGCGGTCAGGGTATTGGCCAGCAGGCAGGCGATGGTCATCGGGCCGACCCCGCCGGGAACCGGGGTGATAGCGCCGGCGACTTCCGCGGCTGAGGCGAAATCGACATCACCGACCAGTCGCGACTTGCCGTTATCGTCGATCCGGTTGATGCCAACATCGATCACCGTGGCGCCGGGTTTGATCCAGTCGCCGGTCACCATTTGCGGCCGCCCCACCGCCGCCACGACGATATCGGCGCGCCCGACGACCTGAGGTAAGTCTTTGGTTTTGCTATGACAAATCGTCACCGTGCAGCTATCGCCCAAAAGCAACTGGGCCATGGGTTTGCCGACGATATTACTGCGCCCGATCACCACCGCGTCAAGACCGGCAAGGGAGCCCAACCGCTCGCGCAGCAGCATCAGGCAGCCCAGCGGCGTGCAGGGAACCATGGATTTCTGCCCGGTTCCCAAAAGCCCCACATTGAGGATATGAAAGCCGTCGACATCCTTGGCCGGATCGATTGCATTGATCACCAGATCCTCGTCCAGATGCGCCGGAAGCGGCAGTTGCACCAGAATGCCATGGATTGTGGGATCTGCATTCAACTCATTGATAAGATTTAGTAAATCTTCCTGACTTGTCTCGGGCGAGAGGCGGTGTTCAGCCGATTTCATCCCCGCCTCGACGGTCATCTTGCCTTTTGAACGGACATAGACCTGCGAGGCGGGATCTTCGCCCACCAGCACCACCGCAAGACCCGGCGTGATCCCGTGGTCGGCCTTGAGCCGGGCGACATGCGCCGCCACACGGGCCCGCAGCCCGGCGGCAAATTCCTTGCCGTCAATGATCTCAGCGCTCACCTCAATCTCCTCTTGCGGGCACCCGTAAGGGTGCCGGTTTGTTGCTATAGGTACATTTTGTACCCCGAATAAGCACATTTTCAGGCGCGTGCAAAACCCGCCTCAGAACAGCCCTTCGATCTGGCCTTCGTCATTCAGCATGATCGCCTCGGCCGAGGGCACGCGCGGCAGGCCCGGCATGGTCATGATCTCGCCGCAGACCACGACGACAAACCCCGCCCCGGCCGACAGGCGCACTTCGCGCACCGGCAGGGAATGGCCCACCGGCGCTCCGCGCAGGTTGGGATCGGTCGAGAAGGAATATTGCGTCTTGGCCATGCAGACCGGCAGGTGGCCGTATCCGGCCTCTTCCCACTGGCGCAGCTGATCGCGGATTTTCTTGTCGGCCAGCACCTCATCGGCGCGATAGATCCGTTTGGCGATGGTTTCGATCTTTTCCATCAGCCCCATTTCGTCTGGGTAAAGCGGGGCGAACTGGCTGGTGCCGCTTTCGGCGATCTCGGCAACACGGGTCGCCAGATCGACGGTGCCTTCGCTGCCCAGTTCCCAATGGCGGCACAGGATCGCCTCGGAGCCCTGACTGGCGACGTAATCCTTGACCGCCTGAACCTCGGCATCGGTGTCGGTGACGAAATGGTTGATCGCGACCACCACCGGCACGCCAAAGCTTTTGAGGTTCTCGATATGGCGGCCAAGGTTGGCGCATCCGTCGCGCACGGCATCGACATTCTCGGCCCCAAGATCGGCCTTGGCGACGCCGCCGTTCATCTTCATCGCGCGCACCGTGGCGACCAGCACCACGAAGTCGGGCGCAAGGCCGGCTTTGCGGCATTTGATGTTCATGAATTTCTCGGCCCCCAGATCGGCGCCAAAGCCCGCTTCGGTCACGACATAATCGGCGATCTTCAGCGCCGTGGTCGTCGCGGTGACCGAGTTGCAGCCATGGGCGATATTGGCAAAGGGGCCGCCGTGGACAAAGGCGGGGTTGTTTTCCAGCGTCTGCACCAGATTGGGCTGAACCGCGTCCTTCAGAAGAACCGTCATGGCGCCATCGGCCTTGATGTCGCGCGCATAGATCGGCGAGCGGTCGCGGCGGTAGGCCACGATGATATCGCCCAGCCGCTTTTGCAGGTCCTCAAGCGAAGTCGCAAGGCAGAGGATCGCCATCACTTCGGAGGCCACGGTGATATCGAAACCCGTCTGCCGCGGGAAGCCGTTGGCCACACCGCCAAGCGAGGTGACGATATCGCGCAGCGCGCGGTCGTTCATGTCAAGAACGCGCTTCCATGTCACCCGCCGCTCGTCGATCTCAAGCTCATTACCCCAGTAGATGTGGTTGTCGATCATCGCACTGAGCAGGTTGTGGGCGCTGGTGATAGCGTGAAAATCGCCGGTGAAATGCAGGTTCATATCCTCCATCGGCACGACCTGAGCCTTGCCGCCGCCGGCAGCGCCGCCTTTCATCCCGAAACAGGGACCAAGCGAAGCTTCTCGAATACAGATCGCGGCCTTCTTGCCGATCCGGTTCAGGCCGTCGCCCAGACCCACGGTTGTCGTGGTCTTGCCCTCGCCCGCGGGGGTGGGGTTGATCGCGGTGACAAGGATCAGCTTGCCATTGGGGCGATCCTGTACGCTGTTGATGAACGACTGGCTGACCTTGGCCTTGTCATGGCCATAGGCAAAGAGATCCTGTGCTTTTATGCCAAGCTTTTCGCCCACTTGCGTAATCGGCAGCTTGGAAGCCCCGCGCGCAATCTCAAGATCACTCAAATACGACATCAAATCCCTCCTGACTGGTGATGGCGATCCGCCAATGGCGCCCTGCCCCTAGGCCGCTATAGCCGGGGCTTGCCGCGCACCACAGCGCGTTTCCGACCCTTGAACATCGGGAATCGTCAGGCAGGTTTCCTATCGGAAACACATGTTGCCGGTGCGAACCGCGCGCAGCCGATCAGGCCTAAGGGGTCCAGGCGCGTTGCGAGGGGATAAAAAGGTTCAGCCGGTCGCCCACGGCCAGCGTGCCCTCACGCTCGACCCAGGCGGTGACGCCGCGACGGTCCTGCGCGGCGGTCTTGAACAGTTTGCCCTTGCCCGGCGCCTCGATCTCGATCTCTTTGCCGGGCCAGACGCAGGGCTGGTTTTCCATATCGACACAAAGGGTGGTGCCGTTTTCCGCCTGAAGCCGGGCAGAGGGCGGGATATGGGTGAAATCGGGCAGACCGCGCACCACCACCGAAGCGCCCAGCCATTCCGGCTCGATCCGCTCAAGCCCGATCTCGGCGCCGATCTGGTCAAGCTCTTCGGCGGATACGATGCTGATCTGGCGGGTGTTGCGGATCGGGGTGTCGCGCGGGTAAAGCGACAGGACCCTGCTGCACGAGGGGCGCGTCAGCCCGGCGTGGTCTTCGTCATCGTAGCCCGCAAAGCTGAGCGGCATGGAGGCAAGGGGCTTGGCCCGCAGCGAAGCGGCCCGGCTTCTGACGTGACCAAGCCAGGCCACAGTGCAGGAATATTCGGTCGGGGCAAGTGCGGGCATTACGGGTTCCTTTTAGGGGGTCGCGATATGGGTTCGCGGCAGGATCGTCCGGCGGGCGGGGGCATTCAATCCCTCTTTGCCCTTTGCCAATGAAAAACCGCCGCGGCGGGCCACGGCGGTTTTGTACTCAAAGCTTTGTTTCGGCTCAAGCCGAGGGTTCAGGCTCCATCCCGCCGCCCGAGGGTTTCGGCTTGGGCTTGGTTTTCGGGATCGCCGTGACCGAGGCGCCAGCGTCGCCCGCGCCGCTGTCGGCATCGGGGCCGGCCATAGGCGGCTCTCCCCGGATAACACGCTGAATTTCTTCGCCGGTCAGGGTTTCATATTCCAACAGGCCCTGCGCCAGACGTTCCCATTCTTCCTTGCGTTCGGTCAGGATGCGCACCGCGCGGGCATAGCCTTCGTCGATGAGCGATTTCACCTCTTCCTCGATCAGCTCCTTGGTGGCTGCCGAGATGGAAAAGCCCCCGGCCCCGCCGCCGCCGCGATAGCCCTCGGCGGCTTCCTGATAGTCGATATTGCCGACCTTTTCGGACATGCCCCAGCGCATCACCATGGCGCGCGCAAGTGCCGAGGCCTGCTGAATATCGCTGGAGGGGCCGTTGGAAACCTCTTCCTCGCCATATTTGAGGATCTCGGCCGCCTTGCCCGCCATGGTCATCGCGATCTTCTGTTCGATCTCGGCCTTGAAATAGTTCAACTGATCCATTTCCGGCAGGCTCATCACCATGCCAAGGGCCTGACCGCGCGGGATGATCGTGGCCTTATAGACCGGGTCGCATTTGGGCAGGGTGATGCCGACAATGGCATGGCCTGCCTCGTGATAGGCGGTCATTTCCTTTTGCGCGGGCGTCATCACCATCGAACGGCGTTCGGCGCCCATCATCACCTTATCCTTGGCGTTCTCGAAATCGACCATGGTGACAAAGCGGCGGCCGACACGGGCAGCCATCAGCGCCGCCTCGTTCACAAGGTTGGCCAGGTCGGCGCCCGAAAAGCCGGGCGAGCCGCGGGCGATGATGCGCAGATCGACGTCCGGGCCAAGCGGTGTCTTGCGGGCGTGAACGGCAAGAATTTTCTCGCGCCCCTTGATGTCGGGGTTGGGGACGGTGACCTGACGGTCAAAACGGCCCGGGCGCAG
>JASBSV010000113.1 GCA_030148745.1 Paracoccaceae bacterium | reverse complement strand
GGGCTTTATGGCCGAACCCGAGAAAACCCCGCCGATTGACCTTGGCATTTATTCCAAGCGGGGCAGAAGCCGGCCTTTTTCGGCCGCTGAATATATCGCTCTGGCGCTCAGCATCCTTTGGTTTCTGGCGGTCGGAGCGGTTTACTTTTTCGCAAGGGCCACAGGCACCGGGTTGAGCTTTGATCCGCTGAATTTCATCATGGTCTTTCTGGCGGTTTTCATGCCTGTCGCACTGATATGGGTTGGAACCGCTGCGGCGCGAAGTGCGCGTATCATGCGCGAGGAATCGGCGCGCCTGCAGGCCGCGATCGACGCCATGCGCCACACTTATATTACGCAGGCGCAAAGCGGAAAAATGTTCGTCCAGCCAGCGATGGAGCGTAAGCTGGATCAGATCGTGGCGGCGCAGAAGAACACCGAAAACACCATTGCGACCTTTACCAGCTCGCGCGATCATGCGCCGAACGCCGACAAGCCGGCGATAAGCGCAGCCCCCCGTGACGCCGAGGATCAGACCTCGCTTGCGCTTGGCACTCAGGCCGATGAGACCGCTCCGCCGGTTTCGATGGCCGATTTCATTCGTGCCCTGCATTTTCCCGAAACCGCCGACGATGAGGAAGGCTTTCGTGCGCTGCGTCGTGCCCTGCGTGACCGCAATACCGCGCGGCTGGTTCAGGCAAGTCAGGATGTGCTGACCCTGCTGGCGCAGGACGGGATTTACATGGACGACCTGAGCCCCGACCGCGCCCGTCCTGAGATCTGGCGTAAATTCTCCAAAGGGGAACGCGGCCGCGAGGTTGCGGCGCTTGGCGGTATCCGCGACCGCTCAAGCCTGGCGCTGACGGCAGGGCGCATGCGGCAGGATTCGGTGTTTCGCGATGCGGTGCATCATTTCCTGCGCCAATTCGACAAGACATTCGTAGAGTTTGAAGCCTCGGCCTCGGACGCCGAGATCGCCAAGCTGAGCGATACCAGAACCGCCCGCGCCTTCATGCTGCTGGGCCGGGTGACAGGCACCTTCGATTAAGCCACAGGGCCTTGCCGGCCGCTAAAGCCCGAAACTTCCGTAAGGATAATAGGTAACCGGATCGCCCGCCGCGATATCGCGCGCGCCGTCGCCGATTTCCACCAGACCGTCGGCCCAGCTTAACCCCGAGATTCGCCCCGAACCTTCGGATTTGAAAACCTCGGCATGGCCGTTGTCGTCAAGGCGCGCGCGCAGAAACTCGCGCCGGCCAGCCTTTTTCTTTTTCGAAAACGCGGCGGGAACGGTAAAGCCCCGGGGGCTGGTCCAATGCGATCCCGCCAGAACGCCCAGTGCCGGGCGCGCGAAAATCAGCGAACAAACGAAGGCGGCGACGGGATTTCCCGGCAGGCCGAAAACCGGCACCCCGCGCCAGAGCGCCAGCACAAGCGGCCGGCCGGGCTTGATCGCGATGCGCCATGACTGAACCGTCCCCGCCTCGGCCAGAAGGGCGGACATGTGATCTTCGTCACCCGCCGACGCGCCGCCGGATGTCAGGATGACATCCGCCTTTTCGGCGGCCTGATCCATGCGCGCGCGCAGCGCCTCGCGCCGGTCGCCGACATGCCCCAGATCGACAGGAACATAGCCCCAGCGTTCGGCCAGCGCCAAAAGCATGGGCCGGTTCGCGTCATAGGTGCGCGCCGGATCCATGGTTGAGCCGGGCGCGACAACTTCGTCGCCGGTCGAAAGCACACCGACCCGCAGCTGGCCGCGCACCTCAAGCTCTCCAATTCCCAGCGCCGCAGCCAGCGCCAGATCCTCGGGCCGCAGAACCCGGCCGCCGGGCAGCGCGGTTGCCCCGCGGGCGACATCCTCGCCCGCGGGGCGGGTATTTGCGCCCGGCTTGACCGGCCCGTTGAACGCAATCTGTTGCGGGTTCTGGTCGGTGTCCTCTTCCAGCACCACGGTATCGACGCCTTGGGGTAAAAGCGCGCCGGTCAGAATACGGATGGCATGGCCCGGGGCGACCTGCCCGTCAAAAGGCGCGCCCGCCGCCGCCCGGCCCTGAACCAGCGGCAGGATCTGAGCGCCCGGGCCGGTCGCGGCCTGAGCAAACCCATAGCCGTCCACCGCTGAATTGGCAGCCGGCGGGTTGGAGCGCAGCGCCAGATGATCGCGCGCCAGAACCCGCCCCAGACCCTGCGCCAGCGGGATCACCTCGGGCGCTGTGACCGGCGCCATCGCGCCGCGCAGCCGTTCAAGGGCTGTATCAACCGGGGTCCAGTCGACACCCGGCGGCATCGAAAAACAATCGTTTTTAAGCGGCGGCGGCTGAAGCATCCGCGCCGCGCGCATCAGCGCATCCTGATGACCAGCGCCGAGGGTCCAGCCTTCCTCGGGCGTATCCACATCCATCATCGCGGCCAGTTCATCCGGCGTCAGCCGCGCCAGCGCCTGAGCCAGAACCGCGACCTGATGGGCGTCCTTGATCCCGCCGCGCGACAGCCGCTCGTCAACCACATCCGACAAAAGCGAGGGCCAGACTTCGGCGAAAACCACCGGCCGGTCGGGGGCCTGAAACGGCCAGACCGCGATCTCTTTGTCGAACCTGCGGCGGAGCCGTTCAAGAACCGGAACCCCGGTCAGCATCTGAGAGCCAACCGCCCCGCGTCCAGCAAGCTGCCATGTGGTGAAACAACCGGTCAAAAGCTCTTCGACCTCGCGCCGTTCGGGAAGGCCCTCAAACCGGCGCTCACCCGCCTTGCGGGGCAGCCCATCAATATCCCGGCTAAGGGCGTTACCCCAGAACGGGCCGATACCACGGAACACCGCATTCATATCCGCAGCGACATCGAAACGATTGTTGCTTTGCGGCGAATCCTCGATCCGCTCTTCGATCCATCTCCAGACGGCGAAAGGATCGGGGGCCCGGGTCAGAACGCGGGCAAAACCCTTTGGATAGCCAAAGGGGAAATCGAACCCGATACAAAGCCGCCGCCCGGCGGCAAGCTCGGTCTCGACCAGATCAATCAGCCATTTTTCACAAAGTGTCCGGTTGCGCATGTAAACGGGGGCCGAACCGCGCCCGTCGCGCACCACCGCCGCCCATATGGCATCCGCCCTCTGACTAGGCCCTGTGTCATTGGCCGCTGACCAGTCTACGATCGCAAAACTGTCAAACTTCACAACCCCACCTCTTTCAGAATGAAATCGGCAATGGATTTCGTATCGTCCAACTCGAATACAGGGCGATCAAGCACCAGTTCGCTGTCACTTGCAACCGCTAGAATTGTCTCATCCTGCGAGGCGATCAGAGGGTTGGCCGCACTGGCGCGATAGGCTTCGATCTTGGGGTGATCGTCGCGCTTGTAACCTTCGACCAGAACCAGATCGACAGGGGACAGGCGGGCCAGATGATCGGCCAGCCGAGGCTCCTCTGCGCCGCGCAGTTCGGCCATCAGGGCCCAGCGGTTAGCCGAGGCCAAAAGCACCTCTGTTGCGCCCGCCTGACGGTGGCGGTGGCTGTCGCGCCCCGGCTGGTCAACATCAACGCTGTGATGGGCATGTTTGACAGAGGATACCGAAAAACCCCGCGCCGTAATCTCGGCGATCAGGCGTTCCATCAAACCGGTTTTACCGGCGTTTTTCCAGCCGACGACACCAAATATTCTCATAGCATTTTCTCAGCCTGTTGCAGGTCATCGGGCGCGTTGACATTAAAAAACGGATCGGCATCACCCGCGCTCTCAAAGACAGCGCTGGCCGCACCATGCCTGTCGGTCCACAAAACGACCTTTCGCAATCCGCCCTGCAGGGCCGCGCGCAAATCATCGCGCAAGGCAACGGGCCAAAGCCCGAAGGTTGGGTGCCGCAGGATACCGCGTTTGGGATCGGGCGTTGCGGCAAGGGCGATCGGAACGCTCTCCTGCTCGGCGGCCAACAACAGGCGCGGCGCCAGATCGCAGGGAAAAAACGGCGTGTCGGCGGCAGCGGTCACGATATGGTCGGCGCCCTGTTCAGCGGCCCAGTCCATTCCCGCCAGAACGCCGGCAAGCGGTCCGGCAAGGCCCGGGATACTGTCGCCGAAAACGGGCAGCCCCAGATCGGCAAACCGCTGTGGATCGCCGTTTGCGTTCAGCCCCAGCTTCGCAACCTGCGGCTCAAGCCGTTCGATAACGCGGTCAATAATCCGCTGGCCGCCCAGCATCAGAAGCCCTTTGTCACCGCCGCCCATGCGCGTGGCTGCGCCGCCTGCCAGAATGACGCCCAAGGGGGCCTTCACCGCCGCGCACCCTTGCGGCCATGGCGCGCGCTTTCATCCCCGATCTGCGCCGGGTCTGCATCCCGCACCAGCCGATCTTCACCTGACAGACAGATAAACCGCTGCCCCCGCATCCTTCCGATCAGCGTCAGGCCAACCTCGCGTGCAATCTCCACGCCCCAAGCCGTAAATCCCGACCGCGAGGCCAGAACCGGGATCCCCATCAGCGCTGTCTTGATCACCATCTCGGAGGTCAGCCGCCCTGTCGTGTAAAGGATTTTGTCCTGTGCGCCGACCCTTTCAGACAGCATCCAGCCGGCGATCTTGTCGACCGCATTATGCCGCCCGACATCTTCCATATAGACCAGCGGCCGATCTTGCTGACACAGAACCGTTCCGTGGATCGCGCCGGCCTCAAGATAAAGGCTGGGCGTGCGGTTAATCGTGGCCGACAACGAGTAAAGCCACGATGTGCGAACCTCGGCCTGCGGCAGCTTTAGCCCCGAAAGCCCCTCCATCATATCGCCGAAGACCGTGCCCACCGCGCAGCCGCTGGTGCGGGTTTTTTTCTTCAGCTTCTCTTCGTGATCGGTGATTTTTGCGGTGCGCACCACGACCGTTTCCAGCTCGGCGTCGAAATCGACGCCGGTGACGCTGTCCTCTTCCGAAAGCATGCCCTGATTGCGCAGAAATCCCAGTGCCAGATACTCGGGGTAATCGCCGATTGTCATGGCTGTGACGATCTCCTGAGAGTTCAGGAAAATCGTCAGCGGCTTTTCCTCGACGACCGATATCTCCGACAGATCCCCGTTTTGATCCCGGCCGGTCACCCGCCGCGTCAGTCCACGCTTCGCGGGATCAGGCGCGATCAAATAATGATGACCCTCATCAAGGGTTGCCATTTGCATCTGCCTTTCAGGTTGCATAACGGTATCGCTGTCATTCTAAAGGCTTACGATGTCCACCTCCACCATCAAATCGGTATTCTGGAAGGGCTGCCGGGACGGCGCCCCCTTTATCCTTGTTGCCGCCCCGTTTTCACTGCTTTTCGGTGTCGTCGGAACCGAAGCGGGCCTGAATATAGCCGAGATCATGGGCTTTTCGGTGCTCGTCATCGCGGGTGCAGCGCAATTTGCGGCACTGCATCTGATGATTCAGGACGCGCCGACGCTCGTCATTCTGGCCACCTCGCTGGCGGTGAATTTGCGCATGGCGATGTATTCGGCCTCGCTCGTGCCGCATCTGGGACAGGCCAGCCTGCGCAGGCGCGCGCTTGTCGCCTATTTCAACTTCGACCAAAGCTATGCGATGGCCATAATCGAATATGAAAGAAACCCCGAGCGCCCGGTGACCGAGAAGTTTTTTTATTTCCTCGGGGTCGTCACCCCCGTAGCCGGGGCCTGGTACGCCTTCAGCCTGATCGGCGCGGTGCTGGGAGAGAGCATACCAACCGACATCGGGCTGGATTTTGCTTTGCCAATCACCTTTCTGGCGCTAATTGGCCCGATGCTTAAATCGGTGGCGCATCTGGCTGCAGCGCTCACCTCGGTCATTGTCGCGCTGGCACTGGGCGGGCTGCCCTATGGGGCCGGGTTGCTGATTGCCGGGCTGGCAGCGATGGTGGTCGGCGCGGAAACGGAAAGGCGTATGACATGACATTCTCAGCCGCCGAAATCTGGTTCATCATCATCGCTCTGGGGATCGGCACCTTTCTGATCCGGTTTTCTTTTCTGGGGATTATCGGCAACCGGCGGATGCCCGACTGGGTGCTGCGCCACCTGCGCTATACGCCCGTTGCGCTTATTCCCGGGCTGGTGGCACCGCTGGTCCTGTGGCCCGAGGCAACCGGCGGCACCCCCGATCCGGCGCGCCTTTCGGCGGCGGCGGCGACGGTGCTGATCGGCTGGGCCACCCGCAATGTCATTGCCGCTGTCCTTGGCGGGGCCGCAACGCTGGCGCTGGCAATGTGGCTGCTCTGAAACCGGTTGATCCCGGTCAAAACCTCTGCCACCGGCGCATGCGCGTGGCAGAGGCCATTTATTGACAGCGGTCAGAGCGCCTTCAGGACATAGCTGTTGTCGTCGCTGTCATCGTCGACGAAATACTGTTCGGTCACACCGGGGTATTTCGCAAAATCCCGCCGCAGCTTGTTGGGGAACCACGTTCGCGGAAACCCTTCAAAACCCGGCAATTCGGACAAGATCTTGGTCACCGCCCGGGCGCAATGCGCTTTTGGTACCGCACCGTATTCCTGAGCCGCCCTCAGGGCCATCTCGGCCACTTCCGGCGTGACCTCTATCTTTTGCACATAGGTGTCATAGCTCTTGCGCGTGTGATAGTTGATATAGGCCCCGTATACCCGTGGATTGATACCGTATATCACATCGTTACGTTCAGGGATTGTCGGGTGTTTGAACGTGCCCGCGGGATCAAAAATCACCCGCTGGCTGGCGTTGATCACCAAAGCGGAGTGCGCGCCAGAACCTGTGCGGTTGTTCACCACCGTCACCAGGCTTATCGAAGGGGGGGCATCGTCACGATATTTTACCGCCGCGATCGCCTCATTAGGCGCCCACACAGGCTCGGCGCCACAGGCGCCCAGCCCAAAGAGCAATACAAGCCCCAAAAGGGTACGTAAAATCATACCGGCCTTAGCCGTTGATCAGGTAAAGCAGAACCAGCGACACGAGGATCACGATCACCGAGCGCGTTACAAAACGCACGAATGACGCAAAAGTCTGTTCCTGTGCCGAGATGTCCATCTCGCCGTGCTTATGAGCGGCCATTGTTTAGTCCTTTTCAAACTCGAATTCACACCATCGGTTACGCGATTCAGGCGGCGCTGTCACGGGGGGCAAATGGCACAAATCGGCGCAGTGTGATTTTGCTCCCACGTTTTTTGACGCCCTAGCCATGATATTGATAAACCCATGCCTCATCGGCGCGGCGATGCCGCGAAATCTCGCCCCTGTGATAAAGGTGGTTGAGATGGGCAATCGTCTCGACCAGAGCAAGGCCATAGGCGCCCTGATCGATCTCTCTTTTGAACAGCGGGACAAAGCATTCATGCGCTGTTCGCGGTATCCGCAGCCATTCCTTTAACCGCTCCAGAGCGCTCAGGTGGTTTTCGATCATCTGCGTCATCCGCAGCGGCAAACCGGTAAAGGCCAGCTTGTGACCCGACAGGACAAGGTGATCCTCGCGCGCCACTTGCGCCAGACGGCGGCTGGCCTCAAGCCAGTCGCTCAAAGGGTCCTCATTGGGCTGCTGGGGGTAGACGCCGACATTGGGCGAGATTGAGGCGATGATCTGATCGCCCGCTATGACCAGATTGTCGTCCCTGCTCCAGAAAGTCGCATGTTCGGGCGCATGGCCGTTTCCCAGACGAACATCCCACTGCCGGCCGCCCATGGATATGATGCTGCCTTCCCTGATGCGCTCGAACCCCACCGGGATCGGGGCCACCATATCGGAGAAATTGAATGGCCGTTCAGAGGCATATTTTTCATATAAATCCGAAGGCACCCCGGCAGAGCGGCGAAAGGCAAGTGCCTCGGGCGTCGGTCTGTCCTCGACATCAAGCGTCAGCATCCGCGCCAGAAGCCATGCCACCCGGGTCGAGGTCAGTTCCGCGCCATGTTCGCGCATGAACCATCCAACCAGCCCGACGTGATCGGGATGATGATGGGTCATCACCACCCGCCGGACAGGCCGGCCCTTCAGAACACCGTTCAGAAGCGCGGTCCAGATCGCGCGGGTTTTCGAGGTGTTCAGGCCTGTGTCGATAATCGTCCAGCCGTCGCCATCATCCAGCGCGTAGACATTCACATGATCCAGAGCCATGCCAAGCGGCAGGCGTATCCACAACACGCCCTCGGCCACTTCGATGGCCTGACCGTGGTCCGGTGGCGTTTCCCAAGGGGTGCGTATTCCTTCCATATCCGGCACTATTCCGACGCCAGATCCTGAGGCGACAAAGCATAAAGGCCCGCAGCGCCCTCGCGGACATGCGCGGCAAGCGCGCTGTGCTCGGGCAACAGGCGATTGATATAGAAGGACGCGAGCGCCTTGTGTCGGTCAGCGCCCGCCTGCGCCGCCCTGAGATGATAATATCCGCCCAGCACCCGCGCAAAGGCCCGCAGATAGGGCACAGCGCCTGCGAACCGGTTTTGCAGATCTTCCTGCGAGACCAGCCATTCGGTCGTCTCGCGCAGGGTCTCGGCCGCCTCCCAGAGCGGCCCGGCAAGCTCGGGCAGGGAGCCGCGCGCCGCCTCGGCCCCGGTTTCGATCTCTTCAAGGATGCGATAGGCCGCCTCGCCCCCGTCCATCAGCTTGCGCGCCACCAGATCCATGGCCTGAATGCCGTTCGTGCCCTCGTAAATCGCGGTGACGCGAACGTCGCGCGAATACTGCGCCGCGCCGGTTTCCTCGATATAGCCCATGCCGCCGTGGACCTGCACGCCAAGCGATGAAACATCAACGCCGGTATCAGTGCCAAAAGCCTTGCAGATCGGCGTCAGAAAAGCCGCCCGCGCCTGCCAGTTTTCATCGCCCGTCGCCGCAGCCATATCGATGGCCACCGCATTGGCCAGCGCAATCGCGCGGGCGGCAAAAATATCCGCCTTCATGGTCGTCAGCATCCGGCGCACATCGGCATGCTCAACGATGGTTCCCAGCCCCGGCGCCTTGCCCTGCTTGCGCTCCATCGCATAGCCCAAAGCGTGTTGAAAAGCGCCCTCGGCCACGCCGATGCCCTGAACGCCCACACCAAGACGGGCGTTGTTCATCATCGTGAACATTGCCTTCATACCCTGATGCGGCTTGCCCACAAGCCAGCCGGTGGCGCCATCGAACTGCATCACAGCGGTAGGCGATCCATGCAGCCCCATCTTGTGCTCAAGACTGACGACTTTCAGGCTGTTGGCGACACCAGGGTTGCCATCGGCATCCGGGATACGTTTGGGAACCATGAAAAGGCTGATCCCCTTGGTTCCCGGCGCACCCCCCGGCAAGCGTGCCAGAACCAGATGGCACACATTTTCGGTAAAATCATTGTCGCCCCAGCTGATGAATATCTTCTGGCCGGTGACGGAATAGGTGCCGTCCGCATTGGGCTCGGCCCGGCTGCGCAGCGCGCCCACGTCCGAGCCTGCCTGCGGCTCGGTCAGATTCATGGTGCCGGACCATTGCCCGGAAATCAGCTTGGGCAGATAGACCGCCTTAAGCTCGTCTGACGCGTGATGCTCCAGCGCTTCGATCTGGCCTTGCGTCATCAGCGGGTTCAGTTGAAGCGACAGACAGGCAGAGGCC
>JASBSV010000108.1 GCA_030148745.1 Paracoccaceae bacterium | reverse complement strand
GCCTCGACGCTTTCGTCATTGACGATGACGCCGCCGCGCACGATCCCGTCATGACCATTGGCGTTATAGGGATCAAGCGCCACATCGCTCATCACGGCGATCTGGGGCACGGCGTCCTTGATCGCGCGGATCGCGCGGTTGGCAAGGTTGTCGGGGTTCCATGCCTCTTCGCAGGTTTCGGTTTTCAGGCCCGGGTCGGTGTTGGGAAAGATGCAGATCGCCGGAATGCCCAGCGCGGCGGCCTCTTTCGCCGCGCCCACGGCGCGATCGACCGACAGGCGCGAGACGCCCGGCATCGAGGTGACAGGCTCTTCAAGGTTGTTGCCGTCACAGACGAAGATCGGCCAGATCAGATCGCTGACCGAAAGGCTGTTTTCCCGCACCAGCCGGCGCAGGGCAGGGCTTTGACGGGTGCGGCGCAGGCGGGCGGCGGGGAAGGGGGCGACGGTTGGGCGCATCTTTGGCTCTCTTTCTGGCGAATGTTGTCTGAAACCATGGATCGTGGTGTATCTCAAGTCTGGTGGTTGGTAAAAGCAGAAGGTAGGGTGCGCGAAACGGGCAAGGGGTGACAGGGCGTGAATTGGTATCAGACGGTTTTTGAGCTGATCGACATGCGATCCTTCTCGAACCTGTGGTATTGGATCGCGCTTGCCGTGGCCTGGTCGACGGTCAGCCACTGGGTTCTGGGTGTGCCTTATGACGTGGTCTTGCGCGCGCGGCGCGACGGCGGGCAGGCGGAGGAAGATTTTCACGATCTGCTGCGCGTCAATATCAACCGGATCACCTATATCGTGCGGGTTTCGGGGGTCTGGCTTCTGGCGCTGGTTTGCGGGCTTTTGACGATGCTGGGGCTTTTGGCCTTCTGGTATTGGATCGAATTTGCGCAGGCGGTGTTTCTGCTGGCCTTTCCGATGACCCTTGTGGGTATTCTGAGCATCCGCACCGCCCATAAAATCATCGAGCATGGCGAGCCGGGCGAGGCGCTTTATACCAGAATGCGGCGGCACCGGCAGGCGACTCAGGTAATCGGCATGGCCTCGATCTTTGTGACCTCGATCTGGGGGATGTATCAGAATATCGGCACCGGGGCGCTTGGCGCCGGTTTTTGACGGTTGACACCGCCGCTGGGTCATCTAGCTCCCCCATCCATGAGTTCTTCGCCTTTGCATATCCTGTTGTCCGGCGCGCCCGAAGGCTTTGACGCCAAGCTGCTGCTGGAGGAGCTGGACAAGGCCGCAGGGCCGGTCATGCATGTCGCGCGCGATGACAAACGGCTGGCGGCGATGCGCGCGGCGCTGGCCTTTTATGCGCCGCAGGTGCCGGTGCTGACCTTTCCGGCATGGGATTGTCTGCCCTATGACCGGGTGTCGCCGAACACCAATATCTCGGCCGCGCGGATGGCGGTTCTGGCAACGCTGGCGCAGGGGGCGGCGGCGCTGACCGGGGGCTTTATCGTTCTGACGACGCTGGCGGCGGCCACGCAAAGGGTGCCGGCGCGCGCGCTTCTCAAAGAGGCGTCATTTACCGCCACGGTCGGGCGGCGGATCGATGAGGCGGCGCTGAAGGCCTTTTTGATCCGCATGGGCTTCACCATGGCCCCCACGGTCAGCGAGCCGGGTGATTATGCGGTGCGCGGCGGGATCATCGACATCTATCCGCCGGGCGACAGCGGGCCGGTGCGGCTGGATCTTTTCGGCGATGTTCTGGACGGGGCGCGGCGGTTCGATCCGGCCAGCCAGCGCACCACCGAAAAGCTGACCTCGGTGGAGCTTGCCCCGGTCAGTGAGGTGATCCTCGACGAGGCCGCGATCACAAGGTTTCGCCAGAATTACCGGCTTGAGTTCGGGGCCGCGGGAAGTGACGATCCGCTTTATGAGGCGATCAGCGCGGGGCGCAAACATGCAGGCGCCGAGCATTGGCTGGGCTTTTTCCACGATCATCTGGAAACATTGTTTGATTATCTGCCGGGCGCGCCTGTGGTTCTGGACGATCAGTTGACGCCGGCGCGTTTGGCGCGCTGGACCTCGATTGCCGATCAATATGACACAAGGCGCGAGGCGATGACCCATAAGGGGCGGCTCGATACGGTATATAAACCCGCGCCGCCGCTGTCGCTTTATCTGAATGATGCGGCATGGAACGGGGCGCTGGCGGCAACGCGGGTTGTGCAGCTGTCGGTTCTGTCTCAGCCCACGGGCCTTGGGGTTCTGGATGCCGGCGGGCGGATCGGGCGCAATTTCGCGCCCGAACGCCAGCGCGAAGAGATCAGCCTTTTTGCCGCGCTGGCCGATCACATCAGGGTGCGGCAGGCCGAAGGCCCGGTGGTGATCGCCAGCTATTCGCAAGGCGCGCGGGCGCGGCTTGAGGGGTTGATCGAGGATGAGGATATCGGCAAGGCCCGGCTGATCGAACGCGCCGATGATATTGTGCCGGGGGGGTTGCATCTGGCAGTCTGGGCGCTTGAACACGGGTTCGAAGGTGGCGGGCTGACGGTGATATCCGAACAGGATATTCTGGGCGACCGCCTGATCCGGGCGCCGCGCAAGAAACGCCGCGCCGACAATTTCCTGACCGAGGCGCAAAGCCTGTCACCGGGCGATCTGGTGGTGCATGTCGATCACGGCGTCGGGCGCTATCACGGGCTTGAGATCATCACGGCCGCCGGTGCGGCGCATGAATGCCTGAGCCTTGAATACGCCGATAAGGCGCGGCTTTACCTGCCGGTCGAAAATATCGAGCTCTTGTCGCGCTTTGGCCATGAAGAGGGGCTGCTTGACCGGCTGGGCGGCGGCGCATGGCAGGCCAAGAAGGCCAGGCTGAAAGAGCGTATTCGCAAGATCGCTGACAAGCTGATCCGCATTGCCGCCGAACGCGCCCTGCGCTCGGCCCCGGTGCTGGAGCCACCGCAGGCGATGTGGGAGGCATTTTCGGCCCGCTTTCCCTATCAGGAAACCGATGATCAGCTAAGCGCGATAGAAGAGACATTGGCCGATCTGGCCGCTGGCGTGCCGATGGACCGGCTGATTTGCGGCGATGTCGGCTTTGGCAAGACCGAGGTGGCGATCCGCGCCGCCTTTGTCGCGGCGATGGCGGGCAAGCAGGTGGCGGTGATCGCGCCCACGACGCTTTTGGCGCGCCAGCATTATCAGTCTTTTGCCGAGCGCTTTCGCGGCTTTCCGGTGAACGTGCGGCAATTGTCGCGCTTTGTGACCGCCAAAGAGGCCGCCCAGACCCGCGATGGTCTGTCGCGCGGAACGGTGGATATCGTGATCGGCACCCATGCGCTTTTGGCCAAATCGGTGCGCTTTAGGGATCTGGGCCTTCTGGTGATCGACGAGGAACAGCATTTCGGCGTCGGCCATAAGGAGCGGCTGAAAGAGATGCGCAGCGACATCCATGTTCTGACCCTGACCGCGACGCCGATCCCGCGCACCCTGCAACTGTCGCTGACGGGGGTGCGCGATCTGTCGATCATCGGCACGCCGCCGGTCGACCGTCTGGCCATCCGCACCTATGTCAGCGAATTTGACAGCGTCACCATCCGCGAGGCGCTGTTGCGCGAACATTATCGCGGCGGGCAGTCCTTCTATGTCGTGCCGCGCATTTCCGATCTGCCCGAGATCGAGGCTTTCCTGACAGAACAGTTGCCCGAGCTTACTTATGTCGTGGCCCATGGGCAGATGGCCGCGGGTGAGCTTGATGACAAGATGAACGCCTTTTACGACGGCAAGTTCGATGTGCTTCTGGCCACGACCATCGTGGAAAGCGGGCTGGATATTCCCACCGCCAACACGATGATCGTGCACCGCGCCGATATGTTCGGGCTGGCCCAGCTTTATCAGATCCGCGGCCGGGTCGGACGGTCCAAGGCGCGGGCCTATGCCTATCTGACGACCAAGCCGCGCACGCCCCTGACCCCGGCGGCGCAAAAGCGGCTGCGGGTTCTGGGCACGCTGGACACGCTGGGCGCGGGGTTCACATTGGCCAGTCAGGACCTTGATATTCGCGGCGCCGGCAACCTTGTGGGTGAAGAGCAGTCGGGCCATGTGCGCGAAGTGGGTTATGAGCTTTATCAGTCGATGTTGGAAGAGGCGATCGCGGGGATCAAATCGGGCCAGCTTGAGGGGTTGAGTGATGTCGACGACCAATGGGCGCCGACCATCAACCTTGGCGTTCCGGTCCTGATACCCGAGGCTTATGTGCCGGATCTGGATGTGCGTCTGGGCCTTTATCGCCGCCTGTCGTCGCTTTCGACCAAGGTGGAGCTTGAGGGGTTCGCCGCCGAGCTGATCGACCGGTTCGGCCCGCTGCCCAAAGAGGTCAACACCCTGATGCTGGTGATCCGCATCAAGGCAATGTGCCGGCGTGCAGGCATCGCGCGTCTGGATGCCGGGCCCAAGGGCGCCACGATCCAGTTTCACAACGACAAATTCGCCTCGCCCCGCGGGCTGGTCGAATTCATCGAGGCCCAGCGCGGGCTGGCCAAGGTCAAGGACAACAAGATCGTGCTGCGCCGCGACTGGAAAAAAGAGGCCGACAAGATCAGGGGCGCCTATGCGATTGCCCGCGATCTGGCCGAAAAGCTTATCGCCGAGGGTAAGGCCGCCAAGGCCGGGCGCTAAGCCTGCTCCTCACGGGTGATGAAACGCATCAGATAAGCGCCCAGCGCTGCCGCAATCATCAGCCCCAGTGCCACAGGCAGGGGCGTTCCGTCGAAGGCCAGCCCGATCGGCGCGGCAATCAGCACCGCCAGCATGGTCGAGATCGACCCGATGACCGAGGCGGCGGTGCCCGCGATATGGCCCACAGGCTCCATCGCCAGCGCGTTAAGATTGCCGATGGTCAGCCCGGCCAGCGCAAAGATCGACACCGACCAGAATACATAGGCCGCGAAATAAAGCGGTTGGGGCAGGGCGCCGGTGGCCGAGATCACCGCAATTGCCCCGGCAATACCGATCTGCGACATCAGCGTGATTTTGATGATCCGCCGCATTCCCACCCGCTCGACAATCGCGGCGTTCAGGAAACTGGCGCTGCCGGCAAGAACCGCGATGATGCCGAACCACATGGGAAAACTGGCCGCGCGGCCAAAGGTGACATCGAAAATCGGCTGAACCGCCGACAGATGCCCGAAAAGAATGCCAAAGCACAGGGTCTGAACCGCAATCGACAGGGTAACCTGCCGGTTTGTCAGGATCTCGGCCAGCGTGGCGCGAAAGCTGGACCAGCGGAACATTTTGCGGTTTTCGGGCAAAAGCGTCTCGGGCTGGCGCAGGGCCAGCCAGCTTGTGGAAATCACCGCAAAGACGACAAAGGCGGGAAAGATCGCGCGCCAGCCGGCAAGATGGATGATCAGCGCGCCGAAACTGGGCGCGATGGCAGGCACAAGGGTAAAGACCATCATCACAAATGACATCAGCCGGGCCATACCGCGGCCCTGATAAAGGTCGCGAATGATGGCCAGCGCCACGATACGCGGGCCCGCCGCGCCGATCCCCTGAAGCACCCGCGCCGCCAGCAACAGCTCAAGCGAGCGGGCCGCCCAGGCCACCAATGCGGCCAGAATATAAAGCGCCATGCCGGCAAAGATCACCGGGCGGCGGCCGAAACGGTCCGACAGCGGGCCGGTAAACAGTGTGCCCGCCCCCATGCCAAAGACAAAACTGGTCAGCACCAGCTGCGCGCGGTTGGGATCGGTCAGCTTCAGATCGCTGGCAATCGACGGCAGCGCCGGCAGCATCGCATCCAGTGAAAAGGCAATGGTGGCAAAAAGCATCGCCATCAGGCCGATGAACTCGGCCCGGCCGGGGTGGCGGGGCGGGCGGGTCTGCCCGCCGTGGGGCGCAGCGCCCGAGGCCGGGGCCGGGGCGACCTCCTGCAAAGCGGGGTCGAGGCTGTCGAAAGGCCGGCTCATGCGGTTTGGCCTTCGGGGCCCTCCTGCGTCTCTTGCTCCTGCAGCGCCTGCTTCTCGGCCAGCTCATCAAGGACCTTTGTCCAAAGCTCGGTCGGCTGGGCGCCCGGAACGGCATGTTGATTGGCGATGATGAAGGTCGGCACGCCGGTCACGCCCATCTGGCGCGAATGCGCGTCGCGCTTGCGGATATCCTCGACATCCTCATCGGTCTGCAAAAGCCGCAGCACCAGCGAGGCATCCATGCCCGCCGCATCGGCGATATCGGCCAGAACCTCGTGGCTTCCGATATCGCGCCCTTCCTTGAAATAGGCCTTGAAAAGGCCCGAGACGACGGGCGTCTGCGCCCCTTCGATCCCGGCCCATTGAATAAGCCGGTGCGCATCCAGCGTGTTGGGCGTGCGTTTGATCGCGCCAAAGTCGATCTCAAGCCCGGCTGCCTCGGCCGCCTCGGCGATGCGTGCGTAAACCTCGACCGCCTGTTTTTTGCCGCCGAATTTCGTCTCCAGATACTCGCGCCGGTCCATCCCCTCGCGCGGCATATCGGGGTTCAGCTGAAAAGGATGCCAGGCCAGGGTTACCGGCCGGTCGGCGCGGGCCTCAAGCGCGCGGTCCAGCTGAACCTTGCCGATATAGCACCAGGGGCAGATCGGATCAGACAGGATATCGAGCGTAATCATAGGCTTGTCCTTTCGCGGACCTTGGGTTGTTTCTCTGCCCGCGGGCGCGGACCGGGCATCGGCCCTGATACGGCCATGGCCCGTAGCTCAGGCCATGTCGCGCAGGGTCTTGCGACTGATTTTGCCATTTGCCGCCCGTGGCAATGTGTCGATATGGCGGAAAATACGCGGCGTTTTGTAATGCGCCAGCCGTGCCTGAGCATGAAGCGCCAGCGTTTGAGGGTCAAGGGGCGCCGGGGCTTCGTAAAAGAGCGCGATAACGGTCGTGTCGGCCTTGACCGCCAGTTCGGCGGCGGCGCAATCGCCAAGGCCGGGGCAATCGGCAAAGGCGCGCTCGACCTCAAGCGGTGAGACGCGAAAGCCGCCGGCGTTCATCATGTCGTCGTTGCGTCCCAGATAGGTCAGGCCGCCATCGGCGTCCATCCGCGCCCGGTCTCCGGTCAGAAACCACTCACCGCGCATCCGCGCCGCCGTCTCGTCAGGGGCATCAAGATAACCCAGCATCAGCCCTGGATCGTCGCGCGACACGGCGATCTCGCCCTCTTCGCCGCGCGGAACCGGCTGCGCATCGGGGCCCAGAAGCGCAATCCGTCGCCCCGGCTGCGCCCGCCCCGAGGTGCCGGGCGTGGCCGGATGATCGGGCGAGCCCGAGATGAAGGTCGAACATTCCGACATGCCATAAGCTTCATGCACCCCGGTGCCGCTGCGCGCCTGCCATTCCTCGCGGATCCCCTGCGCCAGTTTTTCGCCCGCCGACAGCCCGTGGCGCAGGCGCGGCAGATGCAGATCGTCCGCCTGCCGCAACAGCCTGCGGTAAACGCCCGGCGCGGCGGCAAAGATCGTTGCCTCATGCTGCGCCATAAGTTGCGCCAGATCACCCGCCTCAAGCCCCGGCTGAGGGATCAGCGCCGTGGCCCCGATCGACAGGGGGTCGATCAGCCCGGTGCCCAGCGTATAGGTCCAGTTGAAGGCGCCGGCATGGAGCAGCCGGTCATCCTCGGTCAGCCCGTACCAGCCCTGCCACATCATCTGCCGGGCCCAGACCGCGCGATGGGCATGGACCACGCCGCGCGCGCGCCCCGAGGTGCCCGAGGTATAGACGATATAAGCCGGGCGCTCGGGATCGCCCATCTGATAGGGGGCGGGCGGCAGGCTGTGAAAGCGGCGCAGGTCGTCTTGCGTGATCAACTGCCCGGTCTGATCGGGCAGCGCGATACCGGGACCGGCCAATGTGGCGGCGGGCGCCAGCGCCGGCATCAGGTGGTTCAGCTCGGCCGTGGTCAGCTGCACCGATGTTGGCACCGGGATCAGGCCGACGGCGATGGCGCCAAGATAGGCGATGGGAAATTCGACCGAATTGCCCAGCCGCATCAGCACCCGGTCGCCCGGTGTCAGCCCGGCGGCCAGAAACCCGCTGGCGGTGCCCAGAATGGCGCTTTTGAGCTGATCATAGCTCCAGATTTCGGCGCCTTTCAGGCCCAGAACGCAAAGCGCGGGTTTGCCGCCCTTCTGATCGGCACGGGCCAGAACATGGGCGGCCATGTTGAAAGGGCTGGGGCAGGGCCGGAACGGGCCGTTGTCGGTGACGGAAAGCATGAGACGTGGCTAGGCCCATGGTTTGGGATTTGCAAGGGGGGCGGCAATGCCATATGCCGGTCGAATGACGGAACGCGGAGAAGAAAAACTCCTGCGCCTTGCACGCCAGGGCACCCCGGAGGTCAGCGGTGAGCCGCTGGATCTGGGCCAGCGCGTGCGCGATCTGCGCAAGGCGCGCAAATGGACGCTGGAGCAGGCGGCAAAACAGGCCGGTCTGGCGCGCTCGACCCTCTCCAAGATCGAAAACGGTCAGATGTCACCGACCTATGAGGCGCTCAAGAAACTGGCGGTGGGGCTGGATATTTCGGTGCCGCAGCTTTTTACCGCGCCCTCGAACGCGCAGGTCAATGGCCGGATGGTGGTCACGCCGCTGGGCCAGGGGCAGGAGGTTGCCACCAGCACTTATGAGCATGAGCTTCTGGCGCAGTCGCTGACCAAAAAGGCGATGCTGCCTTACCGTGCGCGCATCCGCGCCCGCTCGATGGAGGAGTTTGACGGCTGGGTGCGCCACGACGGCGAAGAGTTTCTTTATGTTCTGACCGGGGTGATCCGGCTTTACACCGAGTTTTACGAGCCCGCCGAGATGCGCCGCGGCGACAGCGCCTATTATGACGCTTCGATGGGCCACAACGTGGTGACGATCTCGGATGAGGACGCGACGATCCTATGGGTTACGTCGCGCCCCTGAGCCGCATCAGAACGCGTCGTTGACCGCCCGCGCCCCGGCCGAGACATCCTTGCCCAGCCCTTCGATCGTGGCGCAGCCTGTCAGCGTCAGCAGGACGGTCATAATCAGAAGTTTTTTCATTTGTCTTTCTCTATCCACCAAACATCCGGCTGAAAGCCGATCCAGTCGCCATACATCGGCAAGTTTTCGGGATATTTCAACTCTTTCTTATGGGCGATCCGTGAGATCGGAGAGAACCAGAGCGGGATCACATAGCGCCCGGAAATCAGGATCCGGTCCAGCGCGCGCACCGCGGCGCGATAATCGTCCTGACTGGGCGAGTTCACCATCTTGTCGATCATCGCCCCGACGGCGGGCACATCCATGCCCATCCAGTTGCGGCTGCCCGGCTGGGTGACGCCATCGGCGCCCCAGTAAAGGCGCTGTTCGTTGCCCGGGCTCAGCGACAGACCGCGCCGGTAATAGGTCATGTCGAAATCATAGACCTGCGTGCGTTCCTTGTATTGTGCGCTGTCCACGGTGGTGACCGTCGGGGTGATGCCCAGCCGCGCCAGCGACTGGGTATAGATGTCGATCACCGCCTGATTTTCCGACGATCCCTGACTGAGAAGGATGTCAAAGGTAAAGGGCTTGCCGCCGGGGCCGGTCATCACGCCGTTCTGCACGGTATATCCGGCCTCTTGCAGCAGCGCCTTGGCCTTGCGGATGCCTTTGCGGTTGGCCTCGCTGCCGTCCGAGACGGGCAGGGTATAGCCTTCGATCGCGCCGGGCAGAAGCTGATCTGCATAGGGCGCCAGAAGCGCGGCAACCTTGCCGGTGGCAGGCCCCGGTTTCATGCCCAGAACCGAGTTTGAGAAATACGAGGTGATGCGCGGCTGTTCGCCGCCGTTCAGGGTTTGATTGATGAACTCGAAGTTGAAGGCCTGAATAAGGGCCTCGCGCACGCGCCAGTCCCTGAACTGATCACGCCTTGTGTTCATCACAAAACCGGTGATCCCCGAGGGGCGCTTGTTAGGAATCAGCGATTTGACGATCTCGCCCGACTGGACGGCGGGGAAATTATACCGGCTTTCCCATTTGGCCGAGTTCGATTCGCGCATGGTGGAAATCTCACCGGCCTTGAAAGCCTCGAACAGCGCGGTGGCATCGCCAAAGAACTCCATCCGGATCTCGTCGATATTATTGGTGCCGCGCCGGAACGGCAGGTCGCGGCCCCAATAATTCGGATCGCGCTTGAGCGAGACAAAGCGCCCCGGCTCAAAGGAATCGATGACATAGGGGGCGGTCGAGATCGGGATCACATCGGTGCCGCTCTCGGCGAAATCCTTGCCCTCCCATTGCGCCTTTTTCAGGATCGGACGCAGCCCCATGATCAGGGCAAGCTCGCGGTCCTGAACGTTAAACTCGAACCTGACGGTCCGCGGGCCGATAGCCTCGGCCTTGGCGACCTTGGCCCATGTGCCGGCATAGCGCGGATGACCCTTGGTGCCCAAAGTCTCATAGGACCACAGGACATCCTCGACCGTGACGGGCGAGCCGTCCGAGAATCGCGCCTCGGGGCGCAGGGTGAATTCGACCCAGCGGCCCTCGGGGTCGGCGTTGACCGATTCGGCCAGAAGGCCATAAAGCGTGAAAGGTTCATCCCAGGATCGGCCCATCAGGCTTTCGTAAGCCAGAAATCGCAACTGCCATGGAACGCGGCCTTTGCGGATATGGGGATTGAGACTGTCAAAGCTGCCGACTTGCCCGTCGACGAACCGTCCGCCCTTGGGCGCGTCGGGGTTGGCATAGGGTAGAGATACAAAATCCGGTGGCAAGGCAGGCTTGCCATACATAGCTATGCCATAGCTGGGTTCGGAATTGGCGAATCCCGGCACTGCCAGCACAGCCGCGATCATCAGAATTCGGCGCGTGGCCTGGAAAAAATCCCGTCTCATTTCGGCAACAATCCCTCTCTGCCCTTATTTCTTTGAAACGAGCGTAGCGGGCGCTTTGATTGTTTTCAAACTTTTAGCTTGGCCTGTGGCAAGCCATTGCTTATAAAGAGGTCACTGCTCGATAGGTTTCTTGCCTGTATGAAACCTGCCTCAATAACTTAACGCCGGCCTTGTGCCGGCGTTTTTTTTGGCGCTGCCGGCAGGGCCTTTTGATCGCGCCGGCGCCGATACGCAAGCCCTCGCAGCGCCCCGCCCGATCACGAAAGGTTCAGCGGTTTGGCCCCCCGGGGCCTGTTGCCTGCGCCATTGGTGCCTATGTTGGGCCTGAGCGCAGACGAAGGACAGTATGATGCCCACCACAAAACGCAAAAAGAGCAAACCCATCCGGCGGATCAATCTGGCGCTTCAGGGCGGCGGGGCGCATGGCGCTTATACTTGGGGCGTGCTTGACCGGCTGCTCAGCGATCCGGGGATCGAGATTGCCGCGATCTCGGGCACCTCGGCGGGGGCGCTGAATGGCGCGGCGGTCAAGGCGGGGTTGACCACCGGCGGGGCCGATGAGGCGCGCGCCAATCTTGACTGGCTCTGGGGCGAGATCGGGGCGATCCGCGATCCCGATCTGTCGGCGCTGGTGCATTTCTGGTCGCCCGCGCCCGAGCTTGTCTCGCGGGCGCTGGAATTTTCGCCCGCCTTTGCGATGCTCGATGCCGCCGGGCGCGTGGCCTCGCCCTATTTCTACGGGCCGCTCTATCAAAATCCCTTGCGCCGGATCGCCGAAAAGCTGCGCTTTGATGCGGTCTGCTCGGACCGGGGGCCTGAGTTCTGTATCTGCGCCACCAATGTGCGCAGCGGCAAGATCCGGGTTTTTGACGCCGCCGAAATCGGCCCCGATCAGATCATGGCTTCGGCCTGTATCCCGACCTTGTTTCAGGCGGTGGAAATCGACGGCGAGGCCTATTGGGATGGCGGCTATATGGGCAATCCGGCGCTTTTCCCGCTGTTTCAGCCGCAACTGCCCAATGATATCGTGATCGTCAATATCAACCCGCTGGAGCGCCGCGAGATTCCCAAAACGCCGCAGGAAATTCAGAACCGGATCAATGAGATCAGTTTCAACTCGTCGCTATTGCGCGAGCTGCGGGCGATCAGTTTCGTCAAGCGCCTGATCCACGATGGGATCGTCGAGAACCGCGGGATGAAGGATGTCTATGTGCATATGATCGCCGATGACGAGATGATGCAGCGCCTGTCGGTGGCCACCAAACTTTTGCCGACGCCATCGGTTCTGGCCGATCTGAAGGCGGCGGGGCAGGCCGCGGCGGAGCGGTTTTTGCAAAATCACCGCGAGGACCTGAATGAGCGAGGCTCGGTCGATCTGACAGCGATGTTTGCCTGAGGGTCTGCGGTTTGTTTCTGGCTGGAGCCTCCGGCGGGGATATTTGGGCCAAATGGAAGATCACATGGCCGAGCGGATCAGCCCATAGGCGATGAGCCACATGATCACGCCGATGCCGGTATCGAGGATCCGCCAGGAGCGGGGCGATTGCATATAGGGTGTCAGAAGCCGCGCGCCATAACCCAGCGAGAAGAAGAAGAAAAACGAGGCGCTGATCGCGGCGAGCGCGAAGCTGAGTTTTTGCGGGCCGGTCTGATATTGGGTCGAGACCGCGCCGATCAGCCCCAGAGTGTCGAGATAGACATGCGGGTTGAGCCAGGTGATTGCCAGCCCGGTCAGAAGCGTGGCGCGCAGCCCCCGGTCGGCGCCGGCGATCGTCAGCTTGTAAAGGCCGATCCATGCCGCATGCAGGCGCATTGCGCCATAAGCGATCAGAAATGCCGCCCCGGCCAGCGCCATGATCTGGGGAAAGGCGGGGTTGAGCCGCACCAGACTGGAAAAGCCCAGCACCCCGAAGGTGATCAGCACCGCATCCGACAGCGCGCATAAAAGGCAGAGCCAGAACACATGGTGCCCCAGAAGGCCCTGCCGCAGGACAAAGGCGTTTTGTGCGCCGATGGCAAGGATTAGTGAAAAGGCCGTGAAAAAACCCGTGGCCGCGGCGGCAATCATTCTGCGGTCAGCCCCCGGTTGTTTCGGGGTCGCGGTCGGGGCTGGAGGCAGCCAGGGTTTCGGCCTTTGGGCGGGGTGGTTCGGCGGGGGCGGTCACCGGCGGCAACGTGGGATCCTTGGGGTTGGGATAGACAAGGCCCGCCGAGATGATCAGCTTGGCCGCGTCTTCGATTGTCATATCCAGTATGATCACCTCGGACTTTGGGAAGAACAGCAAGAAGCCGGAGGTCGGGTTGGGCGTGGTGGGCACGAAAACGCCCAGAGTTTCCTCGTCCAGTCTTGCGGCGACCTCGCCCTTGGCGGCGGTGGAGACAAAGGCGATAGCCCAGATCCCGCGCCGGGGGTATTCGATCATGCAGGCCTTGTCGAAAGAGGCCTCAGATTGGGCGAAAACCGTCTCGGCGATCTGTTTGACGCCGTTATAGATTGAGCGGACCACAGGCATGCGATCGACCAGCCCTTCGGCCCAGCGCAGGAAGGAGCGGCCGATGAACCCCTTGGCCATCCAGCCGGTCAGAACCGTGAATACCAGAAAGACAACCACGCCGACGCCGCGGATGTTGACCTTGGCGTCCTGAATTCCAAGGTATTGCTGCAGCAGGATATCGGGGTGATAGCCGCCCGGGATCAATGGCAGAACGAAACCGTCGACCCAGCTGATGACGGTCAGGATCAGCCAGATCGTCAGGCCGATGGGCGCGATGACCACGATGCCGGTCAGAAAATTGGCCCGCATCCGTGCCAGAACGCCGGGCCGGCGGCGTATGGGGTCGGGACTGGGCTGTTCTTCGGGCTTCACGGGCGTCTGGCCTTTGCGCAAGTTCACTTTGATTTAGGTGGTCTGACGCCGGGGCACAACGGGTCAGCGACCGGCAGGGGCCGAAAACGCAGCCGCAGCGTTCAGTTCCTGAGCGATTTTGGCGGCAAGTCGGGCATTATTGAGCACAAGTTCGATATTGGCGCTGAGCGACTGGCCCTCGGTCAGCTCGAAAATCCGCGCCAGAAGAAAGGGGGTGACCGCCTTGCCGGTGATCTGGTTGCGCTGCGCCTCGTCCAGCGCGCGCTCAATCACAGGGGCCAGCCTGTCGCGCGGAATTTCGGCGGCGGCTGGGATCGGGTTGGCGACCAGTTGCCCGCCGGCAAGCCCAAGCGCGCGGCGCATCAGATGGGCCTGAGCGATCTGGGCGGGGCTGTCCATCCGCAGGGGCGCCGTCAGGCCCGAGCCGCGCGACCAGAAGGCGGGAAACTCATCCTGACCATAGGCGATGACCGGCACGCCCAGCGTTTCAAGAACCTCAAGCGTGCGCGGCAGATCGAGGATCGCCTTGGCGCCGGCGGCCACGGTGGTCACCGGGGTCAGGGCCAGTTCATGAAGATCGGCAGAGATGTCAAAGCTGTCCTCGCCGCCGCGATGCACCCCGCCAATGCCGCCGGTGGCGAAAACCTCGATCCCGGCGAGATTGGCGGCGATCATCGTGGCCGCCACGGTGGTGGCGCCGGTGCCGCCGCTGGCGATACAGGCGGCCAGATCGGCGCGGGAGAGTTTGGAGGCATTGTCGCTGGCCGCGAGCCGGGCCAGGTCGTCGGGGTCAAGCCCGATCTTCAGCTGGCCGTCCATCACCGCGATGGTGGCGGGCACCGCGCCGCTATCGCGCAGGGTCTTTTCGACCAGATGCGCGGTTTCAAGATTTTGCGGATGCGGCATCCCATGGGTGATGATCGTGCTTTCCAGCGCGACAATCGGCACGCTATCGGCGCGCGCCATGGCGACTTCGGCGGAATAGACGATATCGAGATTGGGCTGGGCCATCTGAAAACTCCGGCAGGGGTGTTTGGCCTCGATATTGCAGTCAGTGACGCAAGGTTCAAGTCATCGCGGCTGCGGCTGACATTTGGCTGCGCCTATGTTGCAGGTTCGAATTGGTGACTGTATCTCTTGAAAGCCAGTAAAGCATCGTTAGCTGAATTGGTGTGAGGGCATCAGATTGTGCGTTCGGCCCTTACGCAAACCGGTTTTTTTACGGAGGGTAGGCTTATGGCAACTGCATCGACAACCAAAAAAGGCGAAGACAGCGGTAAGGGCGAGGCCGAAAGCCTTGCCAGCGAAGTCAGACTTTTGCGCGACGAGCTTGAGGCGGTGGCGGCGCTGGCCCGAAAGGTCGGGGTCGACGGCGTGTCGCTGGCCAAAGTGCGCGCCAAGGCACGGCTGGGCGAGGGGCTTGAGAAAGGGCATGACGCGGCGGCGCGGATTGCCGATGAGGTCGCCTCGGAATGGCAGGCGGCCGAGCGGCGGCTGGTCAAGGAGGCCAGCGAGCATCCCTGGCGCACCTTCGGGGTTGCCGCTTTGGGCGGTCTGGTGCTTGGCCTGTTGATCCGACGTTAAGATGAGCGGGCTTATCAGGATCGCCATGGCCGTGATCGGCGGCTCGCTGGGCGATCTGCGTCAGCGCACGGCCGAGCGTGTCATCCTTGATGCCGTCCTTATCGTCTTTGCCCTGATCTCGCTGGCTCTGGCGCTGGTGCTTGGGGTTGTGGTGCTGGCGCAGTCCATTGGCCTGATCGCGGCGCTTGTCGTTTTCCTGACGATCTCGCTGGCTCTGACTGCGCTGACGTGGGTGGTCATTGTGATCCGGGCAAGGATGCGCAAGGCCGAGGCCGCGCGCAGGCGGGCCGAAGATCGCAACCGGCTTTTGACACAGGCGGCGCTGGCGGCTTTGCCGCTGCTGCGGTCGGGCAAAGGGATTGCGATCGGACTGGCGGTGCTTGGCGTGATGGTTGCGATGGCCGGCAAGGGTGATGACGATGGTGATGACGACCCGCCCGAGCCGGATGATGACCAAGGCGCCAAAGGGTAAGCTTTCAGGACCGCGTTTCGCCCGAAACATAGGCCGCCGCAGCCGCCAGCGCTGAGTTCAGGGCCGTCTGGCCGGTTTGTCCGTCCAGTTCGGCGGCGATATGGGCCGCCATGAATGTATCGCCCGCGCCGGTCACGCGGGTGACCATGACATCGGGCGGGCAGGCGGTGATGACCGCTTGGGCGCTTCCCAATGCGGCGGGTTTTGCCCCATCGGTAACCAGAACCCGGCCCGCGCCGCGCGCCAGCAGCCCCGAAGCGGCGGCGCTGGCATCGTCAAAACGGGTTTTGCACAAAAGCCCGGCCTCTTCGCGGTTGACGTAAAGCGTGGCCAAGGGATGCGCCAGAAGCGGCAGCAGACGCTCGGCCTTGCCGGGCGAGGCGGGGGCCACGCGCAGATCGGCGCCGGCAAAAAGCGGGCTGGTGGCGATGCGCGCCAAAAGATCCTCGGTCAGGTTACCGTCCAGCGCGATGGGCCCGGCAAAAGGCGTTTTGGCATTGCCCAGCCGCCCGTCGGACAAGGGGCGCAGGATCTTGTCGCCCGCGGCCTCAAGCGAATGGGCATCGGCGATCGCCGCGATCAGCCCGTTTGCCGCCTCGATCGCCATATAGCGGTCGGTTGGCAGATCATCCGAGCGATAGATGTAATCGGTGATCAACCCCATACCCCGGCAGGCCGCGACAAGCGCGCGCCCCTCGTCATCCTGCCCCACCGCGCTCAACAGTGCAGGGCTCAGGCCAAAGCGGCGCAGCGTCATGGCGACATTCAGCGCCACGCCGCCGGGCAGGCGGGTGATCCGGCCGGGCACATCGGCGCCGGCCTGCATATGGCTTGCGGTGCGCCCGATCACATCCCAAAGGACCGATCCGATGCACAGGATATCGGGTTGCTGGCTCATGCCGCTCTGCTACAGCCGCGGGTCGGGAAAGGCCATGGCCCAATGGCGCGCCAGATCGCCCCGCCGGCAGATCCAGGCGTCTTCATGCGACATGATATAGTCAAGGATCCGGTAAAGCGCGCCGATCCGCCCCGGCCGCCCGATCAGGCGGGCGTGCAGGCCGATGGTCAGCATTCGGTCGCCTTCGTCGTAAAGGATGTCAAAGCTGTCGCGGATATAGCGCTCGAACTCGGCGCCGGTCTGGTAGCCGCCGCCAGCGCGGGCAAAGCGGCTGTCGTTGGTGTCCAGCGAATAGGGAAGCAAAAGCAGGCCCGGATAATCGGGCGACCAATAGGGCTGATCGTCGTTATAGGTGTCGCTGTCATAAAGAAACCCGCCCGCCTCGACCAGCAGGCGGCGGGTGTTGGGCGAGGGCATGCCGGCGTAATAGCCCAAAGGCGGCGCGCCGGTCAGCGCCTTGATCTGCGCGATGCTGCGGGCGATCATCGCGCGTTCGTCCGCTTCGCTGATCGCGTCATAATCGGTCCAGCGCCAGCCATGCGGCAAAAGATCAAAGCCCGCCTCAATCATCGCGCGCAGGGCAATCGGGTTCGCCTCGCCCGCCGCCCCCACCAGATTGACGGTTGCGGTCAGCCCGCGTTCGGTAAAGGCGCGCAGCAGCCGCCAATAGCCGACGCGCGCGCCGTATTCGTAACTCGATTCGATGTTCAGATCGCGGCGCCCGGGGCGCGCGGTGACCGCGACATCCGATATCCGGTCCTCGGACTGCGGATCGCCGAGCAGGATAGAATGCTCGCCGCCCTCTTCGTAATTGATGCAGAAATTGACGGCGATGCGCGCCGGCGCGCCGTTTATCCGGGGCCAGACATCGCACGGCGGATTGGCGCCGTACCCGATGAAATCGCGCGTTGGCCCAGTTTGTACCGTCATATCCGCCCCCCGCAGCTTTGCCCGCGCCACTCTGGACCCGGGCGCGGCCCCATGCAAGCGGTCCTGGCCGATCTGACCTCTGGGCAGTGCCCCTGCGCCCGTGCTAGCCTTGGCGCGATTGAAACCGGATAATGCAAGGGGCGATCTCATGCGAAAACTTCAGGCGCAGGGCGTGCATCACATCACCCTTGTCGGGGCGGACCGGCAGACCTCCATCAACTTCTGGGAAGGGGTGCTGGGAATGCCGCTGATTTTCGATCAGCCCAATCTTGATCAGCCGGACGAGGGGCATCTTTACTTTGATCCCGGTGACGGGCGGCTGATCACGGTCTTTACCAATGAGGCGCGCAAGGCGGACCCCGAACGCACCCCGACCGAACCCGGCGCGGTGCATCATCTGGCCTTTGCGGTCAGCGCGGCCAGTTTCAAACAGGCGGTTGCGCGGCTGGACGAGCGGGGGATCAAACATTCAGGGCCCAAGGACCGGGGGTTCATGGATTCAATCTATTTCACCGATCCTCTGGGGCTTTTGATCGAACTGGCCTCGTATCGGTTCGAGCCGCCGCGCGGTTGCAGCCACGCCGATGTGCTGATGCAGGCCCACCGTCTGCGCGTCGAACGTGGTCATAACAACATCCGCGAGGAACATCTGGCCGATGCCATCGAAGGTCTGGTGCGCGAGAGCCAGCCGTCGCTTTCCACCGACAGATCGGCCAAAAACCCCTATTGAAATGGCGGTTTCGGCGCTTATTTGGCACAAATCGCGGCTGGGGCGGCTTTTGCGGGCAAAAGCCCTTGCCACGGCGCGCGATCTGACCTAATGCAGCGCCACTTCACAGGCGGGGCCGGGCCCTTTGGGGGAGACATCCTCAAAAGGTCCACCGGTTGAGCAAGCGCTCTGATGCCCCGCCAAGGTAGAAACCGGAAAGGAAAAAAGACATGGCTCTTCCTGAGTTCACCATGCGCCAATTGCTTGAAGCAGGCGTTCACTATGGCCACCAGACGCCGCGCTGGAACCCGCGTATGCAGGAGTTCATCTATGGCGAGCGTAACGGCATCCACATTCTCGACCTGACCCAGACCGTTCCCATGCTGGATGCGGCGCTGAACGTGATCCGCGAGACGGTTGCGAAAAACGGCCGTATCCTCTTTGTCGGCACCAAGCGTCAGGCCCAGGGGCCGATTGCAGACGCCGCCGAGAAATGCGCGCAATATTACATGAACCACCGCTGGCTGGGCGGAACACTGACCAACTGGAAAACCGTGTCGAACTCGATCGGGCGCCTCAAGGCGATTGACGAAAAGATGGCCGAGGGCGCCGAAGGCCTGACCAAGAAAGAGCGTCTGGGCATGGAGCGTGAGCAGGCCAAACTTCAGGCCTCGCTGGGCGGTATCCGCGAAATGGGCGGCATTCCCGATCTTCTGTTCGTCATCGACGTGAACAAGGAAGATCTGGCCGTGGCCGAAGCCCGCAAGCTGGGTATCCCGGTTGTTGCCGTGGTTGACACCAACTGCTCGCCCGATGGTATCGATTACATCATCCCGGGCAACGACGACGCGGTTCGCGCCATCTCGCTCTATTGCGATCTGGCTGCGCGCGCGGCGCTTGACGGGATGTCGGCCCAGCTTGGCGCGGCAGGCGTGGATATCGGCGCCATGGAAGAGGCCGCCGTTGAAGAGGCTGTCACCGAAGAGCCCGCCGAGGCGCCGCAGGCCGCTGCCGAAGAAGCACCGGCTGATGAGGCTGCCGCAAAGGCCTGAGGTCTTTCGCGCGCTACTGTTACTGACGGGGCAGGGATCACTGACCTGCCCCATCCCCATTCCAATTTAGGAGATGCTGATATGGCAATCACAGCTGCATTGGTAAAAGAGCTTCGCGACAGCACCGGCGCGGGCATGATGGACGCAAAAAAAGCGCTGACCGAAACCGATGGCGACATGGAAGCCGCGGTTGACTGGCTGCGCACCAAAGGTCTGGCCAAGGCCGCCAAGAAATCGGGCCGTACCGCGGCCGAAGGTCTGGTGGCTGTCAAGGTCGAGGGCGGCAAGGGCGTCGCGGTCGAGGTGAACTCGGAAACCGACTTTGTTGCCAAAAACGCCGAGTTTCAGGCAATGGTGCGCGATATCGCCGCCGCTGCCATGAATGTCGCCTCGGTTGACGATCTGAAGGCCGCCGATATGGGTGGCAAGACGGTCGAGGCTACGGTGACCGAAAAGATCGCCACCATCGGCGAGAACATGTCGGTGCGCCGCATGGCGGCTGTCGAAGGTCAGACGGTCGTTTCTTATGTCCATAACGCGGCCACCGCCGGCATGGGCAAGATCGGTGTTCTGGTCGCGCTTGAGGGCGGCGACGAAGCCTTTGGCAAGCAGGTTGCCATGCATATCGCAGCGGCCAACCCCGCATCCTTGTCCGAGGCCGATCTGGACCCGGCGGTTGTCGAAAAGGAAAAGACCGTTCAGATGGACATCGCCCGCGAAAGCGGCAAGCCCGAGGCCGTCATCGAAAAGATGATCGTCGGGCGGATGAAGAAGTTTCTGGCCGAAGTTACGCTTTTGGGTCAGGCCTTTGTCGTCAATCCCGACCTGACGGTCGAGGCTGCCGCGAAAGAAGCCGGCGCCACGATCACCGGCTTTGTCCGGCTTGAGGTCGGCGAAGGCATCGAGGTCGAAAAAGAAGACTTCGCCGCCGAGGTCGCCAAGGCCGTTCAGGGCTAAGCCCCGCGCCGGCGCGGGCCGGCCAACACAAGATCAGGGCAGGGGGCCGATGCGCCCCCTGTTTTCGTTTCAGGCGCTTTGCGCCGCCGCCTTTTCTCGGATTGGGATGTGGATCAGCGCCGCCATCAGGCCCAGCACGATCGCCGCCCACCACATCGGCATGTAATCATTGTAAACGTCATAGATCCGCCCGCCCAGCCAGGCGCCAAGGAAGCCGCCTACCTGATGGCTGAAAAAGACCAGCCCGGCCAGCGTTGAAAGATAGCTGAGCCCCTGGGTCGAGGCCACGAGACCCGTGGTCAAAGGCACCGTCGATAGCCACAAAAGCCCCATGGCCGCCGAAAACACATAAACGCTGAGCGGGCTGATCGGCGTCAGGATGAAGGCGGCGATCACCGCCGCCCGCGCCAGATAGATCCCCACCAGAACCGAGCGTTTGGGAAATATCTGACCGGACCAGCCGGACAGGAACGAGCCGGCGATATTGAACAGACCGATCAGCGCGATCGACCAGCCGCCGACGGCCACCGCCAGCCCCATATCGGCGATATAGGCCGGCAGATGGGTCTGGATGAACGAGACATGAAAGCCGCAGACGAAAAAGCCAAAGAACAGGCACAGAAAATTGCGGTCGCGAAAGGCGCTTGTCACGGCGGTGCGAAATCCCGCGCCCTGCTGTGGCAGCGCCGTGGGCAATGACACGCGTGCGATGAAAACCAAAAACGGCAGGATAATCAGGAAACTGGCCCCGATCACAAGGATACTGCTCTGCCAGCCGATCCACCCGATCAGCGCAAGCGTCAGCGGCGCGGCCACGAACATGCCCATCGATGCCGCCGCCGTCCCCAGACCCAGAATGAAACTGCGCCGCGCGGGGCTGACCACCTTTCCCAGCGCGATGATGACAATGGGAAACGAGCAGGCGCCGGTGCCGATCCCGACGATGATCCCCGAGGCGACGAAAACCTCGGGCTGGATGATGCTGCCGCGCAAAAAATATCCCGCCGCGGCGGCCACGGCCCCCAGCGCCAGCACCCGGGCCGAGCCGAAACGGTCGGCGACCATCCCGGCAAGCGGCTGGGTTATGCCCCAGAACAACACCTGAATCGCAACAGAGAGCGAGAATACCTCGCGCCCCCAGCCCAGATCGGCCGACATCGGGCGCAGGAACACTCCGAAGCTGGCGGTGAACCCAAAGCTCAGAAAGGCCACGACACAGCCGGCCATGATGGCGGCATTGACCGTGGCGGCCTGTGGCGGCTCTGTCCCTTTTGCGGCGGCTGTCATGAAAACTCCCCCCTGAGTTGCAAAGCCATTCTAATTGCAAAGCCCGGGATGCCAAAACCATTTACTGAAATGGGCCTGAGAAAGTGACAATCAGAAAGTGAAAAACGGCGGAACACTCCTGCTCCGCCGTTTTCCAATTTCGGGCACGCTCATCCTGATTGGGGATGAGGATCGTAGCGCGCCCGGCGCCGGCCCGCCGGCTGTAATGAGCCAGTCGGACCGACATCCGGATAACCGGTCGGACCTGCCTGCCTTGCAATCTCAAGGAGCATGGACCGAAGTTCCCTGGCCCAAGGCCACCACTCACGGAACATACCCAGTATCACGCATTTACCCCACGTCAATAAAGTAGGGGAAACCATACTTTTGCATATAAAAGCGCTTTGGATTAATTTTTGACATATCACTTTTTGTGAAAAACCGCCGGATTTTCATTTCAGGAAATCAACTGCACCAAAAACGGGCAGGGAAGGGGGCGTTCGGACCTCTGAAAAGGCGCGAATCGTTAGCTGCGAATCACAAAGATCTGATTCTGAAAGGCCGCCTTAACAACGGCTTGGGCCGAGGTATCAGCACCCAGCGCCTGCCGGGCCAGCCGCAGATGCTTTTCAACCGTGGCGGGTGTCAGCCCCATGATCTGCGCGATCTCCTGCGTGGTCTTGCCTTCGCTGACCCATTCCAGAACCTCTTTTTGCCGCGTGGTCAGCGGGCGGCGCGCCGTGTTGCTTGGCATGCTGATGATTTTCAGATGCGCGACATTGTTCATCACGATCAGATCCTGGCCATGTTCGTCCCAGACCGCGTCGATATCATCCTGCGTCATCCCGGCGCGTGCGGTCAGGGCAATCGCACCCTTGGCGCGCGGTGAAAGCGACCGGAAACTGATCGAATAGCCTGCCACGACACCCATGGAATGGTTGAACTCGACGATCTCACGCTCGGTCTGGATCATCGCGTCGCGGTTTTTGGGGTCCTGCATCCAGCGCCACGAGCAGGCGCCGTCATTCTCAAGCGCCCAGCGCACCATTGGCGCGTTGAAATAAAGGCCCTCATAGATAAAGCGGCGCATATATTCCTGATCGTGATTGGTCAGGATGATCATATCCTGCGGATCGCCCAGAGAGTTTTCGCTGCGAAACCTTGTATAGCCATAGATCAGCCGGTCGAACCCGTATCTGGCCATCTGTGCAAGATGCAGCGACCAAAGTTCCTCAACCGTGTCCGCCTCGGTTACCGCGGCGAGATAGGCCTTCATCCCGGCGGCTTCAGATGGGCCAGCATCGCATCGATGGCCAGCGTATAGCCGGCAGCGCCAAAGCCGCAGATCTGGCCGACCGCGACCGCCGCCAGATAGGAATGATGCCGGAACGGCTCGCGCGCGTGGATGTTCGACAGATGCAGCTCGATCATCGGCACCTCGCTTGAAGCGACCGCATCACGCAGCGCGACCGAGGTATGGGTATAAGCGCCGGCATTCAGGATCAGCCCGTCCATCTTGCCGCGCGCGGCATGGATGCTGTCGATCAACGCGCCTTCATGGTTGGATTGCCCGAACTCAATCGTCACCTCGCGCGCGGCGGCATGATCGCGGCACATCGCCTCGATCTGGGCCAGCGTGGTCTTGCCATAGACTTCGGGCTGGCGCAGGCCAAGCATGTTCAGGTTCGGGCCGTTCAGGATCAGAATATTTGTCATGTCAGAGGTTTAACGCCGGTTCTTGGGGCGTGTCGAGTGGTGCAGGCCCGTGTGAACGTATGCAACAACCGAGAAACTCGCAGCGCGATACGACCGGAACCGCTAGATTTACTGGGTATGGCGGTATGCAGGGTAAGCTGTGGTTTCTAGTACGTTGTTATAATGAGTATATAAATATTTAACATAATACTGATTATGCGACTTATGGATGCGTGACCCGGACGACACGGCCGCCCTTGAAATACGCTGCCGACGCCCCGGATCGGTGGCGACTGCGGCACCTGCCGCAACGGTCCGATCTGGCGCCCTGCCCGGATTCGCCCTAATCCAGCGTCCTTCGGAACCGAAGCAGCGCCAATGCGGCAAAGATCACGACAAAAAGCACGAGCGCAACAAGCTCTCCGGCGATGATGCGCGCATCGGCCCCTTTCAGCATCACCGCGCGGATCACACGGATAAAATGCGTCAGCGGAAAGATCTCGCCCAGAAGCTGTGCCCATGGCGGCATGCCGCGATACGGAAACATGAAGCCCGACAGCAAAAGCGACGGCAGAAAGAAAAAGAACGTCAGCTGCATCGCCTGCATCTGTGTGCGCGCCATGGTCGAAAATGTATAACCCAGCAGCACCAGCGCCAGCACAAAGATCAAAGTGCCGGTCAGCAAGAGCGTCAGAGAGCCCACAAAAGGCACGCCGAACATGAACCGCGCGGCTGTCAGAACCACAACCACCTGCACCGCCCCTACCGTCAGATACGGCAGAACCTTGCCCAGCATGATCTCCATCGGGGTGGCGGGCATCGCCAAAAGGTTTTCCATCGTGCCGCGCTCGGTCTCGCGCGTCAGGGCCATGGCGGTCATCATCACCATGGTCAGTTGCAGGATCACACCCAGAAGCCCCGGCACGATGTTATATTGGGTGATGCCCGAGGGGTTATAAAGCCGGTGCACGATCACATCCAGCGCGCTGGCCGATTGCTGGGCCGCCTGCGCCTCGGCCGATTGTTCGCGCAACAGCGCCTGTGCGGCCACGGTGCTAAGCGTCGATATCGCCCCCGAAGCGACCGAAGGGTCGGTCGCGTCAGCTTCGATCAAAATCTGCGGGTGATCGCCGCGCTGAACCCGGCGGGGAAAATCCGACGGGATCGTCACCACGAATGACACCGTGCCCGCCTTGATCAGATCTTCGGCCTCTTTGGCGCTTTTGACGATATGGTCAAAGCGGTAGTAGCCGGTCATCTCCATCGCCGTGACCATGGCGCGCGAATAGTGATCCTGGGTCGTGGTGACCAGCGCCGCAGGCAGGTTTTTGGGGTCCGAGTTGATCGCAAATCCAAACAATACCAGCTGCAACAGCGGCACCCCCAGCATCATCGCAAAGGTCAGCCGGTCGCGGCGCATCTGCACCCCTTCCTTCAGGATTACGGCCATCAGCCGGCGCAGGGAAAACAGATAATTCATTGCCGGTTATCCGTCGATTTGCCCATGAACTGGATAAAGACATCCTCAAGGCTGGTCTCGCCCAGCGACGCTTTGGTGCCGGTTTCCTTTGCCACCTCCATCACCGAGGATTTCAGCGCGTCCGCATCCTGTCCCACAACGTGCAGGGTCAGCCCAAAAGGCGCGATCTGATCCACGCCCGCCCTGCTCTCAAGCTTTTTAGCCGCCTCGGTGACGCCTGCGCCTTCCAGAATGAAAGTTGTCAGCCCGGCGTCCTTGAGAACCTGATCGACCGTGCCGCTGGCCATCAGCTTGCCGTAAGAGATGTAATTGATCCGGTGACAGCGCTCGGCCTCGTCCATGTAATGGGTCGAAACCAGAACCGTCAGACCGTTTGACGCGCGCTGGTGAATTTCGTCCCAGAAATCGCGCCGCGCCTTGGGGTCAACGCCCGCCGTGGGTTCATCCAGTAGCAAAAGCTTGGGCGAATGCATCAGGCAAGCGGCCAGCGCCAGCCGCTGTTTCCACCCGCCCGAAAGCGTGCCGGCCAGTTGCGTGCGTCGGGTGGCAAGGCCCAGATCTTCAAGCGTGTCGCGCACATGCCGCCCGGCGGGGTTCAGCCCGTAAAGCCGCGCGACAAATGTCAGGTTTTCCTCGATCGTTAGATCCTCATAAAAGGAAAACCGCTGGGTCATATAGCCGACCTCGCGCTTGATCTTGAGCCCTTCTGTGCCCAGATCATAGCCCAGCACCTGACCTGTGCCCTCATCAGGCGTCAAAAGCCCGCACATCACCCGGATCGTGGTCGTCTTGCCCGATCCGTTCGGGCCCAGAAAGCCCGAAATCTCGCCCTGTTTCACGCTCATCGAGACATGGTCGACAACCGTGTTACGGCCGAACCGTTTGACGAGGTCGTTGACCTCTATCACGTTCATTTCGCTGCGCTTTTCAGAACGACATCGACGATCTGACCGGGTTTGAGGGCGCTTGCCCCCTTATCGGGGCGCGCTTCGATCAGATAGACCAGCTTTTGCCGGTTCTGTGTCGAATAGATCACCGGCGGGGTAAATTCGGGATCGGTAGAGATATAGCTGACGGTCGCCGTCATTCCCGCGCCGCAGCCATCGCAATGCACCGTCAGTGCGCTGCCGATCGACAGCTGCGACAGATCCGGCTCGGGCAGGAAAAGCCGCAGTTTGGTGGCCCCGTCGGGCAGAACCGATATGACCGGCGCCTGCGGGCCGGCAACCTCTCCGGCGTTGCGGATGATGTCAAAGACCTCACCGGGCTGCGATATGGAAAGCGTGCGTTTGTCCAGCCGCCAGCGCGCCTGATCCAGCCCGGCCCGGGCCTGTGCGACGGCGGCCTCGGCGGCCTTGATCTCCTGCGGGCGGGCGGGAAGCTTGGCCACCGCCAGATCGGCCTTCAACTCGGCCACTTTGGCGCTGGCCTGCTGTTTGGCGGTCAGGGCGTTGTCATATTCGGCCTGCGACAGGATCCCCCGCGCCAGAAGATCGGCGCGGCGTTTCAGGACGCGGTCGGCCTCGGTTTCCTGCGCCAGGGCCGAGCCGAGTGAGGCTTCGACCACCGCGATCTCTTCGGGGCGGCGCCCCTGCAGGAGGTTGGCAAGCTGTCCCTCGGCCCGCGCCAGCCCTGCCCGCGCCTGCGCCACCGCGATTTCCGCGTCGCGCCGCTCCAGTTTCGCCAGCGATTGACCGGCGGCGACCCGGTCGCCGCGTCGCACGTTGATGCGGCTGATCTGAGCGGTTTCTATCGGCGCGACAAGGACATATTCGCCCTCGACATATCCCACGGCCAGCGGTGCGCCATCGCCGCACCATGTGAAAAACGCGCTCATCAGAGGCAAAGCACAAAGAAAGCTGCCCATCTCAGACCTGCCTGCCGACCAAGGCCGGCCTGCCTGCGGCGGTTGGTGTATCTGACATAACCGGGTCTCCCTCGATGCGGCTGTTGCAGGGATTACAACAGCTTGCCCAAGGGTAATGTCGCTGCAAGATTACCGTGATGTCAAGTTTTCTGAACTGCTCAGTTCAATTTTACCGCAACCTCAGCCCAGCGAATAGCCCGCCCCGCGCACCGTGCGCAGCGGATCGTCGCCGCCGAACTGGCACAATGCCTTGCGCAGCCGCCCGATATGCACGTCAACCGTGCGGGTATCGACATAGATATCCCGGCCCCAGACCCGGTCCAGCAATTGCTCGCGGCTCCAGACCCGGCCGGGTTTTTCCATGAAGGTGCTCAGCAGGCGAAATTCCGTCGGCCCCAGTTTCAGGGCATTGCCCGCCCGCGTCACCCGATAGGTCTCGGCGTCCAGTTCAATGTCCTCATAGCTTAGCGTCTGGCCCATCGCGGTGGGGCGGCTGCGGCGCAGCTGGCTGCGCACCCGCGCCATCAGTTCGACCACCGAATAGGGTTTGATGACATAGTCATCGGCCCCGGTCTCCAACCCGCGCACCCGGTCCACCTCTTCGGAGCGGGCCGAAAGCATGATGATCGGGATCTCGCGCGTGTCGCTGCGCAGCTTCAGGCGCCGGCAAACCTCGATCCCGCTGAGATTGGGCATCATCCAGTCCAGAACGATCAGGTCGGGTTTATCCTCATCGACCAGAAGCATCGCCTCTTCGCCGTTATCGGCGCGGTTGACGCGCATCCCTTCGGCCTCAAGGTTATAGGCCAGAACCTCGCGCTGCGCCGGTTCATCCTCGACCAGAAGCACAAGTGGCTGTTCGGCGCTCATCAGATGCTCTCGCCGCCGTGGGTTTCATAGGCGGTGCGGTCATCCTTGGGCCGGCTGTCGTCGGGCATCTCGCCGGTGACCAGATAGATCACCTGTTCGGCGATATTGGTGACGTGATCGCCGGCGCGTTCGATGTTCTTGGCGATGAAATGCAGATGCATGCAGGCGGTGATATTGCGCGGATCTTCCATCATATGGGTCAGAAACTCGCGGAACAGCGCGTTATACATCTGGTCCACCTCCTGATCGCGCTGGCGTACGTTTTCGGCCAGTTCCGCGTCGCGCTGGATATAGGCGTCCAGCACATCCTTCAGCATCGCCTGAACCGCCTTGGCCAGACGCCGGATCGCCCCGGCCGAGCCTGCAACCTGTCCCATCTGCACCAGAACCGAGGTTCGTTTGGCAAGGTTCTTGGAATAATCGCCGACCCGTTCAAGGTTGGAGGAAATTTTCATCACCGTCAGTACCGTGCGCAGATCCCCCGCCGTGGGCGAGCGCAGGGCGATGACCCGTGCGACATCTTCCTGAATCTGTTCTTCCAGCGCATCGATCGCCTTGTCGCCGCGGCGCACACGCTCGGCCAGTTCGGTGTCGCGCGTCTCCAGCGATTTGGCCGCGTCCAGAATGGCCGCCTCGACCAGACCGCCCATGCGCATGATCTTGGCCTGAATGGCCTCCAGATCGCGGTCATAGGCGCTTGAGATATGTGTCTCGTTCATAACGTCCTCCTAGCCGATCCGGCCGGTGATGTAATTTTCGGTCCGGGGATCTTCGGGATTGGTGAAAATCTTGCCGGTTTCGCCGTATTCCACCAGATTTCCAAGGTGGAAATAGGCGGTTTTCTGGCTGACGCGCGCGGCCTGCTGCATCGAATGGGTGACGATGATCACAGCAAAATTCTGCCGCAGCTCGGTGATCAGCTCTTCCACCTGTTCGGTCGCAATCGGATCCAGCGCCGAGCATGGCTCGTCCATCAGCAGAACCTCAGGTTCGGTCGCCACGGCGCGGGCGATGCACAGCCGCTGCTGCTGGCCGCCCGACAGACCCGTGCCCGGCTGATCCAGACGGTCCTTGACCTCGTCCCAGATCGCGCCCCGGCGCAGCGAGCGTTCGACGATCTCGTCCAGATCGGCGCGGCTGCTGGCCAGCCCGTGAATGCGCGGGCCATAGGCGATGTTGTCATAGATGGATTTAGGAAAGGGATTGGGCTTTTGAAAGACCATGCCGACCTTGGCGCGCAGCTGCACCGGATCGACGCCGGGGGCATAGATGTCATGCCCGTCAAGGGTGATCGTGCCCTCCATCCGGCAGCTTTCGATGGTGTCGTTCATCCGGTTGATGGCGCGCAGAAACGTCGATTTGCCACAGCCCGAGGGGCCGATAAAGGCGGTGACGGTCTTGTCCAGGATCTCAACGCTGACATCCTTGATGGCATGGTTGTCGCCATAATAGACCTGCACGCCCTTGGCGGTGATTTTCGGCGTCTGACTGCTCACGTCTCTCTCCAGATATCTTACGTCTTCCATGCGTCCTCGCACTACCAGCGGCGTTCAAAGCGTTTGCGCAGGAAAATCGCAATCGCGTTCATTATGACAAGAAATGCCAGCAAGACCAGAATCGCCGCCGCGGTGCGGGCCTCAAAGGCGCGTTCTGGGAAATCCGACCAGCGGTACACCTGCACCGGCAGCACCGTGGCGCTGTCCAGAATGCCGGTGGGCACATCGACGATAAAGGCGACCATGCCGATCATGATCAAAGGTGCGGTTTCGCCCAGGGCCTGGGCCATGCCGATGATCGTGCCGGTCATGATGCCGGGCATGGCCAGCGGCAGAACATGGTGGAAGGTGGCCTGCAGGCGCGAGGCCCCTACCCCAAGCGCTGCCTCGCGGATCGAGGGCGGTACCGCCCGGATCGCCGCGCGCGAGGCGATGATGATCGTCGGCAGCGTCATCAGCGCCAGCACGATACCGCCCGCCAGCGGCGAGGAGCGCGGAACCCCGAAAAAGCCCAGAAAGACCGCCAGCCCCAAAAGACCGAACACGATCGAGGGGACAGCGGCAAGGTTGTTGATATTGACCTCGATGAAATCGGTGAGCCGCCGTTTGGGGGCAAATTCTTCAAGATAGATTGCCGCCAGAACCCCGATCGGAAAGGCCAGACCAAAGGTCACCAGCATGGTCCAGAACGATCCGACCGCCGCGCCCCAGACCCCGGCCAGTTCCGGCTCGCGGCTGTCGCTGGCGGTGAAGAACCGGGTGTTGAACACTGTCTCCAGTTGCCCCTTGGCGCGCAAGGCTTCGATCCAGACGATCTGATTGTCGCTGACCTTGCGCGCATCTTCGGGCAGATCGGTGGTGAAAAGCGTCCAGACGCCGGCATCCACGACCGGACCGTCCAGCGGCAAAAGCACCTTGCCGGTGGCGCTGTCGGCGCTGACGCTGGTCAGTTTGATCCATCCGCCCGCGACCCGGATCAAAAGCGAGGGGTTTGACGGGATCAGCTCTTCGGTGCCGCCGCTGCCCTTGGCGCGGGCCTCGAAATCCTCGGCCTTGGCGATCAGCCGGTCACGCTCACCGGCGCGGCGCGTGGCTTCGGCCTCGGCCTGACTGCGCGCCTCCTGAGTGCTGGCCGATTGGGCCAGCTCGCGGAAATGGCGCACGCCATTGTCCTGCAGCGCGGCCTGACGACGCTCGAAAGCGGCCTGTTGCAGAAGGCTGCGCTTGACCCGCTCAAGCGCCACGCTGAAATCGGGCGCGGTGGATTTGAGGGTGACGGTCTTGCCATCGTCCTGCACCGACAGGCGGCCCTTGATCGGCGTGGTCTGCAGCCCGCCGTAAGCGCCCTTGAGGTAAAGATCGGTGACATCCGAGGTCAGGAAGGGAAAATCGATGGTCTGGCCGACCAGCGAAGGGTCAGCCGCCACTTTGGTGGCCAGCTCGAAACTTGCCCCGCTTGAGACCAGATCATAAAGCTCGCGCTTTTCGCCGCGCCCACGGACCGAAGGGAAGGTATCACGCAGCGCGGCTTTGGTCAGCCCGCCGAAATCGGCGCGCAGCAGCTTTTTAGGATCGCGCGTGCCCTGCGGGTCGATCCGCTCGGGATCGATCGTGATCCGAAGCGTCAGATAGCTTTCGGTAAAGGCGCCGCCGGCTTTGGTCACCACCGAAGACAAAAGCGCCACCAGCGCCAGAGCGGCCAGCGCGATGGCAATGATCCCATAGGCCTTCAGCCGCCATTCGGCCCAGCGGCGGCGTTTCAGCCGCGCCATGGTCTTGGCGTTGCCGAAAGGAATGGCATCGGCGCTTTGTGACATATCACTCATGATCCGGCCCCTAGTCGTAAAGTTCGCGGTAACGCCGCACGATCCTGAGCGCCACGACATTCATCACAAGCGTCAGGCAGAACAGCGTAAAGCCAAGGGTAAAGGCGGGCCCGGCCGCAGTTGACGCTTCGGTGTCGCCGGTGATCAGCGCCACGATCTGCACGGTCACGGTTGTCACCGCCTCAAGCGGGTTGGCGGTCAGGTTCGCGCCCTGCCCCGCGGCCATGACCACGATCATCGTCTCGCCCACCGCGCGGCTGATCCCCAGAAGGATTGCCGAAACAATGCCGGGCAAAGCGGCGGGCAGCACCACCTGACGCATGGTCTCGGCCTTGGTCGCGCCCAGCCCGTAAGAGCCGTCGCGCAAAGATTGCGGCACCGCGTTGATCACATCGTCCGACAGCGACGAGATAAAGGGGATGATCATGATCCCCATCACCACCCCGGCGGCCAGCGCGCTTTCGGATGCAATCGACAGGCCAAGCGCCTCGCCGGTGTTGCGGATGAAGGGCGCCACGGTGATGGCGGCGAAAAATCCGTAAACCACGGTTGGAATGCCGGCCAGAATCTCCAGCATTGGCTTGGTGACGGCGCGCACGCGGGCCGAGGCGAAATCGCTCAGATAGATCGCCGCGAAAAGCCCGATGGGCACGGCCACGATCATCGCGATCAGCGTGATCAGGAAAGTGCCCGCGAAAAGCGGCACCGCGCCGACCTTGTTGGGGTCCATCTGGCCGGCGGTCACGCCGGAAAGCGGGCTCCATGTGGTGCCAAAGAGAAACTTGTCGACGCGCCAGCCGATGCCGGCGAAAAAGCTGAGCGTTTCAAAGATCAGCGACAGAACGATGCCCAGCGTGGTCAGAACCGCAATCGCGGCCATCGACATCAGGATCGCCCTGATGATCCGTTCGCTTCGGTTGCGCGCGCGCCAGTCGGGGCTGATCTGGCGCAGGGTGACCGCGGCCGCCCCAAGCGCCGCTGCGCCGGTGCCCAGAACGATCAGCCAGAAGCCAAGGCTTGCCAATGTGTCATAGCGCTGCGCGATACTCTCGCGCAGGGGATCGGTTTTCGAGGCGACGGTGCCGGCGGCAATCGCCTTGGCGTCCGACAGGATAAGCTGGCGCTCGATTCGCAGGGTTTCGGGCGCGGCCTTGCCGATCTCGCCCATCAGGGTCGAGGTGGTATAGCTTGAGACCGCAACGCTCAGCACGACAAGCGTGCCCCAGCCCAGGATCAGCACCCATAGGGCGGTGTAAATTCCGTGATAGGCGGGGCGCGAATGCAGCGAGGCCGGCCTGTCGCCGGCAAGCCGTGCAGCTTTGGCACGCGCCAGCAGCAAAGTGGCCAGCGCGATCGCAGCCACCACCATAAACATCGTTGCAGTCATTCACTGCCCCCCAAGGCAGAAAGCGCCGGTCAATGCCCCGCGCCCTCTCTTTTTGTTTGGCGGCGCGGGCAGGTCATGTGACCTGCCCGGCCTATTTCGTCGATTACTTCAGGCCTTCGCCCGTCATCTTCTTCAGGCTGGCAACGCTTTCTTTTATCATAGCATGGTCAGCCTCGGGAAGTGGGATAAGGCCTTTGTCGACCAGCGCGCCTTCAGGGCCGGTCATCGCGTCGGACATGAACATGTTGGCATATTCCTGAATGCCGGGAACCACGCCCACATGTGCGTCCTTGATGTAGAAATACAGCGAACGCGACACCGGATAGTCGCCCGATGCGATGTTGTCGAACGTGGGCTCGACACCGTCAACCACGGCACCCTTCAGCTTGTCAGCGTTCTGATCAAGGAAGGAAAAGCCGAAAACGCCCAGAGCAACCGGGTTGGCCTCAAGCTTGGAGACGATCAGGTTGTCGTTCTCGCCAGCTTCGATATAGGCGCCATCGGTGCGCAGCTCCGAGCCGTCTTTCTTGCAGAATTTCTTGTCGCCTGCGCCAGCGGCCTTACAGCCCTTCTGCATGACAAGCTCTTCAAAGGCGTCGCGTGTGCCCGAGGAGGGCGGCGGGCCAAGCACTTCGATTTTCTCGGCCGGAAGCGAGGGGTCGATCTCGTTCCACATGGTCGGCTTGGGGCCTTTTTCAGCCAGAGCTTTCCACAGCTGCTCACGCGTGATGGTGAAGGCAGGGGCGTTCTTGGCGTTGGCGATGACGATACCGTCAAAGCCGACGACGGCCTCGGTGATGTCGGTGACACCGTTTTCGCTGCACAGCTTGAATTCCTTGGCTTTCATGCGGCGCGAAGCGTTGGAGATGTCGGGATGCTCGGCGCCAACACCGGCACAGAACAGTTTCAGACCGCCGCCCGAACCGGTCGATTCGACAACCGGCGTCTGGAAATCGGTGGTCTTGCCGAAACGCTCGGCCACAGCGGTCGAGAACGGGAAGACAGTGGACGAACCGACGATGCGGATCTGTTCACGCGCCATCGCGGCGGATGCGGAAACGGCAGCGACAGCCAGGATAGAGGCGGTCAGTTTCGCAAGTTTCATTTAAAGCTCCTGTCTTTAATTTTCCGAGTCGCCCCCACGGCGACTTCACCGCTGCTGTTAGTGACGCTTGGCAATGCTTTTGTGACAGTGATGTAACGGTTTTATGACAGAGCGGCGTTTGACGTGACTTTTTTCTGAAGACCGCCGGGTGCGCGCTCAGCTCAGCGGCAGAAACACCGAAAAGACGCTGCCCTGCCCCGGTGTGCTGCTGATTGACAGGCGCCCGCGGTGGCGGCTGATGATATGTTTGACGATCGCAAGGCCAAGGCCGGTGCCGCCCATCTGGCGCGATCGGTGGCTGTCGACGCGGTAGAATCTTTCGGTCAGGCGCGGCAGGTGAATGGGGTCAATCCCCTCGCCCTGATCGGCCACATCGATCCTGAGCGCCGGGGCGCGCAGGCTGGCATCACGCTCGACCTGTGAAAAGGCGATGGTCACCTTGCCGCCCTTGCCGCCGTATTTCAGCGCGTTCTCGACCAGATTGGTCATCACCTGCTGAAGCTGGTCGGCATCGCCGGGGATCTGCGCCGCCGCCTCGGCGCCTTCGATCACGATGCTGGTGCCATCCTTTTCGGCCTGCGGGCGCAGCGCCTCAACCGCGCGTTCGACCACTTTGAGCGGGGTAATCGGCTGGGTCGGGCGCATTCGCTCTTCTTCCTCGACGCGCGACAGCGACAACAGATCCTTGACGATCCGGTTCATCCTTTCGGCCTCGCCGCGCATGATCGCCAGAAACCGGTCGCGCGCCTTTGGGTCGTCGCGCGCCGCCCCGCCCAGAGTTTCGATAAAGCCCAAAAGCGCGGTCAGCGGCGTGCGCAGCTCGTGACTGACGTTGGCGACAAAATCGCGGCGCATCATCCCGGCCTGATCCTGCTCGGAGCGGTCCATAAGACAGATCAGAACCGCCGCCCCACCGTTAAAGCGCAGTGGCCGGCAATAGGCGGTATAGGTCACATCGCGCAGCCCCGCGGTGGTGACATAGGCGCCTTCATGCGCGCTTTGGGTGGCGAAGGTGCGGTCGATGGCATCCAAAAGCCGCGGCTGACGTATTGCCATTGCGTAATGGCGCCCGCTCAGCGTCTGGCCAAAAACCTCGGCAGCGGCGGAATTCACCGCCGCGATACGCCCCTCATCGTCGATCAGAACTGTGGGCAGCGGGATCGCGTCAACCAGCGATGCATCGGTCATATCAGGCCGTTCCGGAAAAAAACTATCGTCTCCAGCTAGGCCAGAGGGATGCGCTTGTAAAGCGATGCAAGGGATTGCACGATTGCATTTTGCACTTATAATGCGCGCAACAGACGGGGCTAAATAACTGAAATACAAGTTTCTTATCAAGTCGTGGGGATGTCTTGACGAGAAGCTTCCAATGTCTGCAGGGAGTGGAGATGTCGGCAGGGGACGACCGCCCACAAGGGCCTTTGGGCAACGGCGATGACAGAAACGATCCCATCGTTCTGGTCGTCGGCAACGTCTCGGCCTGGACGGCCGAGGGCAAGAACCTGCCCGAAGCGGCGCAGCTTGTCTTTGCCGAGATCGACGAAATCACACCACTTTTTCTGACCGACAAAAGACCCGATATCGTTTTATCGTCGATCTTTACGCCCGAGTTTGATGCGCTCGATCTGGCGCAGGCGCTAAGCGACGCGGGCTTTCGCGGCCGCTATCGCGCGCTGGCGCCGCGCCTGCCCAATCCCGGCCTTATCCGCCGCGAGATCCGCGCGATCTGTTCCAATCTGGATTTCGATCTTCTGATCGTCGACAAGAATTCCAACCTCAGGCCGAACTGAGCCAGACCTGACCGGCGCGGGGCCTCTTTTCAAGTAGAAGAGGCCGCCGCCGCAACCGCCTGCCCGAATTCCTTACACAGCATCTCTGCCGGTTCGACCCCGACCGAGACGCGAAAGAACCCTTCGCTGATGCCGATTGTCGCCCGCTCCTGCGCGCTGAGCGCCCGGTGCGAGGAAGAGGCCGGATGCGACAGCGTCGTGCCGATGTCGCCCAAGGTCGGCGCAAAGGCGATATTTTCCGCCGCCAGCGTCAGGGCGTTGGCCGCCGCGCGACCGCCGGCAACCTCGAAACTGACCATATTGCCGCCCTGCCCGCCCAAAAGCGCCGTGGCGCGGTTGTGGTCGGGATGATCGGGCCGGGTGGGATAAAGAACCCGGCTGACCCCGGCCAGACCGGCCAGATGATCGGCCAACGCTGCCGCGTTCTCGGACGCCGCCCGATAGCGCAGGTCAAAAGAATAAAGCCCCCTCTCGGCCAGCCAGCAGTCAAAGGGGCTGGCGGTCAGGCCCATGGTCACCGCTGTGCCGGTAATCGCCTCTTGATGCGCGGGATCGCGGGCCACGACATAGCCCAGCATCGCATCGGAATGCCCGGCCAGAAGCTTGGTCACCGAATGCACGATCACATCCGCCCCATGCTCGAACGGGCGATAGGCGGTCGGGGTGGTAAAAGTATTGTCGACCACCAGAAGAATGCCCTTTTCACGCGCCAGCGCCGCGATCCCCTCCATATCCGCGATCCGCAGCGTGGGGTTCGAGACGACCTCGACCAGAATCATCCGGGTATTGTCCTGAACCGCCGCCTCGATCGCGCCGATATCGGTCGGATCGGCCAGCGTCGTGGTGATGCCAAAGCGCGGCAGATCCTGGCTCATCAGCCGCAGCGAGCGGCCATAAAGCTGATCGCCGCCGATCACATGATCACCGCTGCGCAAGAGGCCCAGCATTGCCGCCGTCACCGCCGCCATGCCCGAGGCCACGGCGATTCCGCCCTCCGCCCCTTCCATCATGTCGATCTTCCGGGCCAAAACGCTGGCGTTGGGATGACCTTCGCGCGAATAGGTAAAGCCCGAAACATCGCCGGCATATTGCTGATCGAGCTGATCGGGGCTGTCCGAGCGATAGACGACAGAGGGCTGCAAAGGGGTCACCACCGGGCGGCTGACCGACCCCGGCCAGGGCGTGCGGCGCACAAGGGTTTTGCTGGATTTGCTGCTGTCTGTCATCTTGTTACCTCATGGATATTGGCGGCGAATGCGCGGCAAGTGACCAGAGGTCAGCGCGCTTCAGCCACGGGCCGCAGCCCGGTGCGGTACTTTCGCATTTTTTTCTGATAGCTCAAGGCGCTTGCGCGATTAAATTCAATCTCTTTATCGCTCAGCACACGAATAACACGCCCCGGTGCGCCCAGAACCAGCGAGCCGTCGGGTATCTCTTTGCCCTCGGTCACCAGCGCCCCTGCCCCGATCAGACAGTTGCGCCCGACAACCGCGCCGTTCATCACCATGGCGCCCATCCCCACCAGCGTCTGATCGCCGATGGTGCAGCCATGCAAAAGCGCCCGGTGCCCGATGGTACAGTTTTCGCCGACCGTCAGGGGAAAACCCATATCGGTATGCATCACCACCTGTTCCTGAATATTGGTCCCCGGGCCGATCACAATCGGCTCGTTATCGCCGCGCAGCGTGGCGCCGAACCAGACCGATGCGGCCTTGCCCAGAATCACGCGGGCGATCAGAACCGCATCGGGCGCGATCCAGAAATCACTGTTTTCCGGCAGGGTTGGCGCAATATCTTCAAGTGAATAGAGGGTCATTTACGGGCCTCGAACTCGGCATTCAGGCGGCGGATCTTTTCGGTCAGCCCCGGCTGCTGGCGCCGGCGCAGCCGTGCCGCCTGCACGATGGTGCGCACCGCGTCTTCGGTGGCGTCCAGATCCTCATTGACCAGAACATAGTCATATTCCGCCCAATGGCTGATCTCGCTGCGGCTTTTCTCCATCCGTGCGCGCACGATTTCGGGGCTGTCCTGACCGCGCGCGTTCAGGCGCCGCTCAAGCTCGGCAATCGAGGGCGGCAAAAGAAAGATCGACACGACATCCTCGGACAGATCCGAATTGCGGATCTGCTGCCCGCCCTGCCAGTCGATATCGAACAGAATATCGGTGCCGCTTGCGATCGCTGCCTCGACCGGCGCAAGGGGCGAGCCATAGAGGTTTCCGAAAACCTCGGCATGTTCCAGCATCTCGCCGCGCTCGACCATACCCTGAAAGGCCTCGCGCGTGCGAAAGTAATATTCGCGCCCCTCCTCTTCGCCGGCGCGCGGCGCCCGCGTTGTGGCCGAGACGGAAAAGCGGATCTTAGGGTCCCATTGCCGCAACCGGCTGGCGATGGTCGATTTTCCGGCCCCCGAGGGCGAGGAGAGAATGATCAGAAGCCCGCGTCGTTGCATGCCTATTCCACGTTTTGAACCTGCTCGCGCATCTGGTCGATCACGGCCTTGAGGTCAAGCCCGATCCGCGTCAGATCGGCCGCGCCAGATTTCGAGCAGAGCGTATTGGCCTCGCGGTTGAACTCCTGCATCAGAAAATCGAGCTTGCGGCCCACGGGCCCTGTTGCGCCGATCAACGCGCGGGCGGCCTGAACATGGGCGGCAAGGCGGTCAAGCTCTTCGGTGATATCCGATTTGACCGCCAATAGCGCCAGTTCCTGCGCCACGCGGTCGGGGTCAGCCTCGACCGCATCCAGAACCCGCGCCAGATTGGCGCGCAGGGTTTCGGCCTGCGTGCCCCGCCGCGCCTCGGCGGCTGTGGTGGCCTTGGCGGTCAGGCTTTCGATCTCGTCTATCTGGCGCGCCAGAACCGTGCCAAGCGCGGCCCCTTCGGCGGCGCGCATTGCGTTGAAATCGCCGATGACGCTCTGAAAATCCTTTAGCAGTGCGCGCGTCAGCGCGGCCTGATCGTCATCGGCCTCGGGCGTGTCCAGCACCGATTTCATCGTCAGGATCTCGCCGCCCGTCGTCGGCGCCAGCACCACACCGGCCTTCAACGCAGCCTCTTCGATCTGGCTCAGCGCGGCCAGCATCGCCTCAAGCCGTTCGGGCCGCACCACCGGCGCCTCGTCCCGCTCATCGCGCGCCAGCCGCAGCGTCACCGTGACCGAGCCGCGCCCGACCGCCGCCGTCACCAGCGGTTTGAGCGCCTGTTCCAGCCCGTCGATCCAGTCGGGAACCCGCAGCCGAACGTCCAACCCCTTGGCGTTGACCGCGCGCATTTCCCAGGCCCAGGAATAGCCGGGGATGCTGTTTCGGTGGCTGGCGAAACCGGTCATCGAGGTGAGGGTGTGGTTAACCATTGTTGTATTTTTTCCGATCAATTTGCCTCAATCCGTGCGACATTAACGAACGGGTAATAATTATGAACTTAGGGTTAGCAGATGGTCCGCCCGTGGACAATAAAGCTGCGCCCGGCGTCCAACAATCGGGTGTGACCATGCGCGACGGAAAAGTTGAAGAAAGTGTTGTTTCAATGTCCATGTACCGCGGCGGGTTGCAATTTCCCCTGATCAAGGAGGTCGAGGCCTATTGGCAGGCCCTGCGCGGCGAACGTGTGGTGCCGCTGCGCTCGGACATCGACCCGCGCGGGATCGAACGGGCGCTGGAATATGCCTTTGTGATCGAGCGGATTGCGCCGGGCATGGCGCGGTTCCGGCTGGCGGGGATGCACCTGAACGATCTGATGGGAATGGAAGTCAGGGGGATGCCGCTGACCTCGTTTTTCACCCCGGACTGCCGCAAACGTATCGGCGAGGCGCTGGAGCAGCTGTTCGAAGGCCCGCAGACGGTCGAGGTTCTGATGTCGGCGGAAACCGGGATCGGCAAGCCGCCGCTTGAGGCAAAGCTTCTGCTTTTGCCGCTCAAAAGCGATCTGGGCGATATCTCGCGCGCTTTGGGCTGTCTGGTCAGCATCGGCCAGATCGGGCGCACACCGCGGCGTTTCAATGTCGTCGAAAGCCGGATCACGGCGCTCAGACCGCCCGCCGAGGAGGCGCGATCGCCCGAGGCCGCCGATCCGCCTGTCGTCACACGCGGCGATGTGCCCGGCTTTGCCGAAGCGCAGGCAGGCTTTGACTACCCCGAGGAAGAAGAGGTGTTGACGCGCCGGCGGCCCAATCTGCGGCTGGTCAGCGACAATAGTGAGCCGCAGGGGGGCCTGTAACCGCCCTGCCCGCCACGACGACCCACCGCCGCGTCGCAAAGTGCCCATGAAAAAGCCGGGCGCGATGGCCCGGCTTTGGTGTTTCAAGCTGCGCTGAGCCTGTTCAGACCGCGCGCGCCGCCGCTTCCTGACGCCGGGTCGAAAGCTCTTCTGCCACCAGAAAGGCAAGCTCAAGCGCCTGGCTGGCGTTCAGGCGCGGATCGCAGGCGGTGTGATAGCGGTGCGACAGATCCTCATCCGTCACCGCGCGCACGCCGCCGGTGCATTCGGTCACATCCTGACCGGTCATCTCGAAATGCACGCCGCCGGGGATCGTGCCCTCGGCCTTGTGGATGGCGAAAAACTCGCGCACTTCGCGCAGAACGCTTTCGAAGGGGCGGGTTTTGTAGCCGGTCGAGGATTTGATCGTGTTGCCATGCATCGGATCGCAGGACCACAGGACATTGGCGCCCTCGGCCTGAACCGTCTGGATCAGGCGCGGAAGGTGATCGCCCACCTGCCCTGCCCCGAACCGCGCGATCAGCGTCAGGCGACCGGCCTCATTTTCGGGGTTCAGTTTCTCCATCAGGACCTTGAGATCCTCAGCCGTGGTCGTCGGGCCGCATTTCAGCCCGATGGGGTTTTGAACCCCGCGGGCGAATTCGACATGCGCGCCGTCGGGCTGACGGGTGCGGTCACCGATCCAGATCATATGCCCCGAGCCTGCAACCGGCAGGCCCGTGGTGCTGTCGATCCGGCAGAGCGCCTCTTCGTATTCCAGCAAGAGCGCCTCGTGACTGGTATAGAAATCCACCGATTGCAGCGTATGGGCAGTGTCCTGATTGACGCCGGCGGCGGCCATGAAATCCAGCGTGTCGGAAATCCGGTTGGCGATATCGCGATATTTTTCGGCTTCATCGCGATCGGTAAAGCCCAGCGTCCAGGCGTGGACCTGATGCACATCGGCATAGCCGCCCTGACTGAAGGCGCGCACAAGGTTCAGCGATGCGGCGGCCTGAGTATAGGCCTGAAGCATCTTTTGCGGATCGGGGATACGCGCCTGAGGCGTGAAATCCAGCTCGTTGATGATATCGCCGCGATAGCTGGGCAGTTCGACACCATCCTTGACCTCGGTCGGGGCCGAGCGCGGCTTGGCAAATTGCCCCGCCATACGGCCAACTTTGACCACCGGAACCTTGGCGCCATAGGTCAGAACCATGGCCATCTGCAGCATCACCTTGAAGGTGTCGCGGATCGTGTCGGCGGAAAATTCGGCAAAGCTTTCGGCGCAATCGCCGCCCTGAAGCAAAAACGCCTCGCCCCGCGATGCAGCGCCAAGCGCCGCCTTGAGCTTGCGCGTCTCGCCGGCAAAGACCAGCGGCGGATATTTGGCCAGCTGCTCCTCGACCGCCTTCAGGGCGGCCTGATCGGTATAGTCCGGCATCTGGACCCTTGGCTTTTGTCTCCAGGTGGATTTTGTCCAGGCTTTGGTCATCTGTCTGTCCTCGGGCGTTAGCGATACCGGCGCGTTCTATACCAGTTCGCCACCCTGTTCCAACGGGAAAATGCCCGCCGGCAGGCGGATCAAAAAGGCCGGATTGTTCTTGAACGCGGCGATCAAACCTGATTTCGGTACTTAAAACCACCACAAAGGGTGCCTGCCCATGAAGGCCGCACGTCAACCGATAAAGCCAAGCGGGGATACCACCAAGCCCAAACGCTTTGTTTTTGTGTTGTTGGACAACTTCACGATGCTTTGCTTTTCCTGCGCGCTGGAATCGCTGAGAATCGCAAACCGGATGTCGGGCAAGACGCTTTATACATGGGTTCTGGCCGGAGAAGGCGGCGATTACGTGACCTGTTCGGCGGGAACCCGGTTCAAACTGGACAGTGATCTGAGTGAGATGAACCGCGATGATATCATCCTTGTCTGCGGCGGGATCGATGTTCAGGAAGCCTCGACCAGAAAGATCATCAACTGGATTCGCCGCGAGGCGCGGCGCGGATCGGTGATCGGCGGGCTGTGCACGGCCGGGTTCACCCTTGCCAAGGCAGGGCTTTTGGAGGGCAAACGCGCGACGATCCACTGGGAGAACCAGGACAGTTTCGCCGAAGAGTTCGACGGTGTCGAGCTGACCAAATCGGTCTTTGTGATGGATGGCAACCGCTATACCACCGCCGGCGGCACCTCGTCGATCGATCTGATGCTCAAGCTGATCGCGGATGAGCATGGCGAGGAGCTGGCCAATGCGGTGGCCGATCAGCTGATCTATTCGTCGATCCGCACCGATCAGGACACCCAGCGCCTGTCCACGCCCACCCGCATCGGCGTGCGTCACCCCAAGCTGAGCCGGGTGATCCAGATGATGGAGGCCAATATCGAAGAGCCGATCAGCCCATCGATCCTGGCGCGCGATGTGGGCATGTCGACCCGCCAGCTGGAGCGGCTGTTTCGCAGATACCTTAACCGCAGCCCCAAACGCTATTACATGGAACTGCGCCTGCAAAAGGCGCGCAACCTGCTGATGCAGACCGATATGAGCGTGATCAATGTGGCACTGGCCTGCGGTTTTGCCAGCCCCTCGCATTTTTCCAAATGCTACCGGGCGCATTACAACACCACACCCTACCGCGAGCGCGGCGCGCAATCGACCCGTTTGTCGATCTGAGGCGGCGGGAGCCTCCGGCGGGGATATTTGACCCAAATGGAAGATCAAAGGCGCCCTGACCTTTGGTAAGGCGGTTTAATTCGCCTGTTTTCTTTTATCCCGAGGCGTTTTAACTTGCCCCGCAGGTCGAAGACCAAAACAGGGAGACGAAAAATGAAAAAACTTATGCTGGCCACAGCGGCCACAGCTTTGATGAGTGGGGCCGCGTTTGCCGCAAGCCATGCGCAGGATGTGAAGATCGGGATCATTCTGGGCTTTACCGGGCCGATTGAATCGCTGACGCCTTCGATGGCGGCAGGGGCCGAGCTGGCGATGAAGGAAGTGACCGACAGCGCGATGCTGTTGGGCGGCTCGAAGGTTGTGCCGGTGCGCGGCGATTCGACCTGTATCGATTCCGGTGCGGCCACTGCCGTGGCCGAGCGTCAGGTGACCGCCGATGGGATCAAGGGCATCATGGGCGCCGATTGTTCCGGCGTGACCGGTGCCATTCTGGCCAATGTGGCGGTGCCCAATGGCATCGTGATGATCTCGCCCTCGGCGACCTCGCCGGGTCTGTCGACCGCTGAAGACAACGGGTTGTTCTTCCGCACCGCGCCCTCGGATGCGCGTCAGGGTCAGGTGATGAGCGATATCCTGATGGAACAGGGGATCAAGAGCGTTGCGCTGACCTATACCAACAATGACTATGGCAAGGGTCTGGCCGACAGTTTTCAGGCCGCTTATGAGGCCGCCGGCGGCAAGATCACGATCAGCGCCGCGCATGAGGATGGCAAGGCCGATTATTCGGCCGAGGTGGCCTCGCTCGCTTCGGCGGGCGGTGACCGTCTGGTGGTGGCAGGTTACGTCGATCAGGGCGGCTCGGGGATTGTGCGCGCGGCGCTCGACACCGGCGCTTTTGACACGTTCCATTTCCCCGACGGGATGGTCAGTGCCAAGCTGGAAGAAAACTTTGGCACCGAGATCAACGGCTCGACCGGCCAGAACCCCGGTACCGACAGCCCGGGCGTTGCGAAATTCGCCAAGCTTGTGGGCGGGGCATTTGATGCCACATCGCCCTTTACGCCTGAAAGCTATGATGCGGCGGCGCTGATCATGCTGGCGATGCAGGCGGCGGGTTCTTCGGACCCGGCGGAATACAAGACAAAGGTGATGGATGTGGCCAATGCGCCAGGCGAAGAGATCTATCCCGGTGAGCTGGCAAAGGCGCTGAAGATCCTCAAGGACGGCGGTGATGTCGATTATGTCGGCGCTTCGGCGGTCGAACTGATCGGACCGGGTGAAAGCGCCGGTAACTATCGCGAGCTGGTCATCAAGGATGGCAAGATCACGACGGTCAAATATCGCTGATCGCGGTGGCATGAAACGAAAGGCAGCCCGGAGATTTCCGGGCTGTTTTTGCTGATGGGACAGATGGGGCGGATGCGGCAGAGGGTTTCGGCCAAGCGCGCCCGGGGGATATGGCGATGATTGTCGTCGAGAATATTGTCAAACAATTTGGCGGCTTTCGCGCCGTCGATGGCGCCTCGCTTGAGATCGCCGAAGGGTCGATCACCGGGCTGATCGGGCCCAATGGCGCGGGAAAAACCACGCTGTTCAATGTGATCGCCGGGGTGCTCAAGCCCAATTCGGGCCGGGTGTTGATGGCCGGTGAGGATATCACCGGGCTGGCGCCGCATGAGCTGTTTCACAAGGGGCTGCTGCGGACCTTTCAGATCGCGCATGAGTTTTCTTCGATGAGTGTGCGCGAGAACCTGATGCTGGTGCCGGGGCATCAGGCCGGTGAGACGCTTTGGAATGCATGGTTCGGGCGCGGGCGGATCGCGCGGCAGGAACGCGCGCTGGCGCAGAAGGCCGATGAGGTTCTGGAGTTTCTGACCATCGATCATCTGGCCGAGGAAAAGGCCGGCAACCTGTCGGGCGGGCAGAAAAAGCTGCTGGAGCTGGGGCGCACGATGATGGTGGATGCGCGCATCGTCTTTCTGGACGAGGTCGGCGCGGGCGTGAACCGCACCCTTTTGAACACCATCGGCGATGCCATCGTGCGGCTGAACCGCGAACGCGGCTATACGTTCTGCCTGATCGAGCATGACATGGATTTCATTGCCCGGCTTTGCGATCCGGTGATCGTCATGGCCGAGGGTCATGTTCTGGCCGAAGGCAAATCCGATGAGATCATGCAAAACGAGGCGGTGATCGAGGCCTATCTGGGCCGCGGTCTGAAGAACAGGGCGGCGTCGTGAATGCGGCGGCGGGGGATATGAGTATTTTTGCAAAGAAGAAGCGCGAGAGGCCGGTATGAGCGAGCCTTTTTTGATCGGCGAGGCGATGACCGGGGGCTATGGCAGCGGCGCCGATATCCTGCATGACTGCACGGTTGCGGTCGAGAAAGGTCAGATCGCGGTGATCGTGGGCCCCAACGGGGCCGGCAAATCGACCGCGATGAAGGCGGTTTTCGGGATGCTGAACCTGCGCCGGGGGGCGGTGCGTCTGGATGGGCGGGACATCACGAAACTGTCGCCGCAGGACCGGGTGGCGGCGGGGATGGGCTTTGTGCCGCAGACCGCCAATGTCTTTACCTCGCTGAGCGTGGAAGAGAACCTTGAGATGGGGGCCTTTCTGCGGCGCGACGACATTCAGGCGACGATGGAGCAGGTCTATGATCTGTTTCCGATCCTGCGCGAGAAGCGCCGGCAGGCGGCCGGAGAGCTGTCGGGTGGGCAGCGCCAGCAGGTGGCCGTTGGCCGGGCCTTGATGACCAAACCGCAGGTTCTGATGCTGGACGAGCCGACCGCGGGGGTGTCGCCCATCGTCATGGATGAGTTGTTTGACCGGATCATCGAGGTGGCGCGCACCGGCATTTCGATCCTGATGGTCGAGCAGAACGCGCGTCAGGCGCTGGCGATTGCCGATAAGGGCTATGTTCTGGTGCAGGGGCGCAATGCTTTCACCGATACCGGCGCTGCGCTTTTGGCCGATCCGGACGTGCGCAAGAGCTTTTTGGGGGGGTAGATGCGGCGTTTTGGGCTTATGGCCGCTCTGGCAGGGTTGGCGGCGATACCGGCGGGGGCCGAGGGGCGCAATGACCCCTTCCTGCGCTGTCTGTTCGAGGATGGTCGGCAGGTTGTTCTGGCCGAGAGGGGCGATGCGATTGACTGGATCGAGGAAGGCGTTGAGGCAGAGGCCACGGTCACGCCCGACACCGAGCGTGGGCTGGTTTCGGTCACCGCCCTGATCCACGGGCGCGGCGCCGAGTTTCTGACCTTTGTCGACGGCCCCGCCGCAGAGGGTGCTGCGGCGGCTGGAAACCGGGGTGAGGCGAGGCTTGTCTCGGGCGTTTTTCTGCAAGATGGCAAGCTGACGACGCGGGTGACCAGCGGCAAATGCGAGGAGTTTTTCGGCTGATGGATATTCTCAACGCGATGGCCGCGCTGACCAATTTCGTGCTGGTGCCGGCGGTGGCCTATGGCAGCCAGCTGGCGCTTGGGGCGCTTGGGGTGACGCTGATCTACGGGATCCTGCGGTTTTCCAATTTTGCCCATGGCGACACGATGGCCTTTGGCACGATGATCACCATTCTGGTGACATGGTGGCTGCAATCGGTGGGTGTTGGTCTGGGCCCTTTGCCGACCGCTCTTCTGGCGCTGCCGGTGGGGATTGTGGTGACCGCGCTTTTGCTGCTGGGGACCGATCGCATCGTCTATCGCTTTTACCGGCGCCAGAAGGCGGCGCCGGTGATATTGGTTATCGTCTCGATGGGGGTGATGTTCATCATGAACGGGTTGGTGCGGATCATCATCGGCCCGGGCGATCAGCGGTTTTCGGATGGCGCGCGCTTTATCCTGTCGGTGCGCGAGTTCAAGGCGATGACCGGGCTGCGCGAGGGGATCGCGATCAAGACGACCCAAGGCATCACCGTGGTGACCGCGGTTGTGGTGGTGCTGATCCTGTTTTGGTTTCTGAGCCGCACAAGGACCGGCAAATCGATGCGCGCCTTTTCCGATAACGAGGATCTGGCGCTTTTGTCGGGCATCAACCCCGAGCGTGTGGTGATGTATACCTGGATTATCGTCGGGGTGCTGGCGACCGTGGCCGGGGTGCTTTACGGGCTTGATAAATCCTTCAAACCCTTCACCTATTTTCAGCTTCTGCTGCCGATCTTTGCCGCCGCCATCGTTGGTGGGCTGGGCAGCCCGCTGGGCGCGATCGCGGGCGGTTTCGTGATCGCCTTTTCCGAGGTGACGGTAACTTATGCCTTCAAAAAGGTGGCCAACTATCTGTTGCCCGGAAATCTTGAGGTTGACGCGCTGCTTCAGCTTCTGTCGACCGATTACAAATTCGCGGTCAGCTTTGCCATTCTGATCATCGTTCTGCTGTTCCGCCCGACCGGTCTTTTCAAGGGGAAATCGGTATGATTGCACAACTGCGCGCGCCGCTGCTTTTTGCCCTCGTCGCCCTGCTGATCATCGGCACGGGGTTCCTGCAAAGCTGGAACACCGCGCTTTATATCCTCAACATGGGGCTGATTTCGGCGATCATGGCCCTTGGGGTGAACCTGCAATGGGGATTTGCGGGGCTGTTCAACATCGGCGTGATGGGTTTTGTGGCGCTGGGCGGGCTTGCCACCGTGCTGGTCTCGATGCCGCCGACGCCGGGCGCCTGGTCGGCGGGGGGCTTGCGCATTCTTCTGGGCCTGGCGCTGGGGGCGGCAAGCATTGTGGCCGCGATTGCAATCTGGAACCGGATGCGCCCCGGGCGTGGCCGGACGCTGGCGATGCTGGCGGTTCTGATCGGCGGCTTCTTTTTGTTTCGCGAGGTCTTTGACGGCGGGGTCGCCGCGGTCGAGGCGATCAGCCCGGCAACCACCGGATACCTCGGCGGGCTCGGCCTTCCGGTGATCCTGGCCTGGCCGGTAGGCGGGCTGCTTGCTGCGGCGGCGGCCTGGATCATCGGCAAGACGGCGCTTGGCCTGCGCTCGGATTATCTGGCCATCGCAACGCTGGGGATTGCCGAGATCATCATCGCCATTATGAAAAACGAAGACTGGCTGAGCCGCGGTGTCAAGAACGTCAACGGCATCCCCAGGCCCCTGCCCTATGAGGTCGATCTGCAAAACAGCGCCGCCTTCGTCGATCGCGCCGCATCGCTGGGTCTTGACCCGGTGACGGCCTCCACCCTTTACGTCAAGCTGGGCTATGGGCTGCTCTTTGCGGCGGTTCTGATCCTGATCCTGGTGCTAGCTCAGCTGGCGCTGAACTCTCCCTGGGGCCGGATGATGCGCGCCATCCGCGACAATGAGGTCGCCGCCGAGGCCATGGGTAAGGATGTCAAACGCCGCCACCTTCAGATCTTCATCCTTGGCAGCGCCATCTGCGGCGTGGCCGGGGCGATGATGACCTCGCTCGACAGCCTGCTCACACCGGGCTCCTATCAGCCGCTCAGGTTCACCTTCCTGATCTGGGTGATGGTCATCGTCGGCGGATCTGGCAACAACTGGGGCGCGGTGCTGGGCGGGTTTCTGATCTTCTTTCTCTGGGTTCAGGTCGAGGCTCTGGGCCCGATCCTGATGACGAAATTCACCTATTTCCTGCCCGAAGGCTCGCCCCTTGCGCAGCATCTGGTTGAAAGCGCCGCCCATATGCGGCTCTTGACCATGGGCGTTATATTATTGCTGGTGCTGCGGTTTTCGCCGCGCGGCCTGATCCCGGAAAAATAACCGGCGCGCGGGACGGCATTTGCCGCGATGCCTCCGGCGGGGATATTTGACCCAAATGGAAAGGGGCGCGGCATCTCTCTTCCATTTGGCTCAAATATCCAAATCCCTCGCCGGGGCCTGGTGTCACGCGCGGAGTTTTTCGCCCCCGGGGTCGAACGGCGGCTTGGCCAGGATGCGGCCACGGTGCGGGCGGCCCAGGATCATCACATCGACTGCATCGCCGGGCTGAACGCCTTTGACGTAAGCCAGCGCCAGAGACATGCCGACCGAATAGCCATAGGCGCCCGAAGTGACGCGGCCGGCAGGCGTTCCGGCGGGGGTGAAGACAGGCTCGCCCCCAGTGGCGTCAGCGTTCGAGGCCTGAGTATCGGCGGCATCCAGAGCGATCAGTTGCAGCGTCTCGCGGGCCGGATTTTGCACCATCTGCGCCGCCGCATCGCGGTTCAGGAAGGTCTTGTCCAGTTTGACCAGCCGGGCAAGATGCACCTCTTGCGGCCAGTATTCCGGGGAGTATTCGCGCCCCCAGCTGCCGTAGCCCTTTTCGATCCGCAGTGACATCAGCGCGCGGCTGCCGACGGGGCCTGCGCCCAGCGGTTTGCCCGCTTCGATCAGCGCGCGGTAGAGCGCCGGTTGGTCGGCTTGATCGCAGTGAAGCTCCCAACCCAGATCGCCGGTGAAGGACACGCGCAGTGCCATGACCTTGACGCCGGCAAGTTCGATCCGGGCTGAGCGCATGAAGGGAAAAGCGGGCGTTGAAAGATCCGCATTGCTCAGCCGCTGCAAAAGATCGCGGGCCTTGGGGCCGGCTACGTTGAAGCCGCAGATACTGTCGGTCAGCGAGGTAAAGCTTGTCCCCTCAGGCAGCGGCACCATCCTGAAATACCGTTGATGATAGCGCTCGGCCATGCCCGAGCCGATGATCCAATATTCATCGGGCGCAAGGCAGGTGACGGTGAAATCCCCGGCGATCCCGCCGCGTTTGCCGATCAGCGGTGTCAGGCAGGAGCGGCCCACCTGACCTGGCATCCGGTTGGCAAAGACCGCGTCCAGCCAGGTGCGCGCGCCGGGCCCTTTGACGCGGTATTTGGCGAAGTTCGAGATATCGATGATCCCGGCCCGCTCACGCAGCATCCGGCATTCGCGGCCCACAGGTTCAAACCAGTTCTGGCGGGTGAAGCCGTTGGTGTCGCTGACGCCGGGTTCATCTGCAAACCACAAGGGATGCTCCCAGCCATAGTTCAGGCCGAACACCGCGCCCATCTCCTTTTGCATCTGATAGGCGGGGCGGGTGCGCAGCGGCCGGCCGGCGGTGCGCTCTTCATTGGGAAAATGGATGGCAAAGCGGTGCGCATATTGATCGCCGACCCGTGCGCGGGTGAATTCCGGGCTGGCCCACGGCCCAAAGCGCGCGACATCCCAGCCGAAAAGATCCAGTGACGGCTCTCCTTGGGTGATCCATTCGGCCGCCATCTGGCCCATGCCCCCCGATTGTGAAAACCCCGGGATGATACCGTTGCAGCAGAAATAATTGGGCAGCTCTGGCACCGGGCCAAAGAGGACGTTGGCATCGGGCGACCAGATCATAGGCCCGTTGATTACCCGTTTGATCCCCGCCTCGCCCACCACCGGGACCCTCTCGATCGCGCGCATCATATTCTCTTCGATGCGCTCAAGATCATCGGCGAAAAGCTCGTGCCCAAAGCCTGCCGGCGTGCCGTTCTCGGCCCAGAGGCGATAGTCACGCTCATAGGCGCCCACCAGCAGGCCCTGCCCTTCCTGACGCAGGTAATATTCGCCGTCGCGATCTGCCACCGACGGCAGGCGCCGGTCCAGCGCGGCGATCTGCGCGATGGTTTC
>JASBSV010000099.1 GCA_030148745.1 Paracoccaceae bacterium | reverse complement strand
TCGGTCAGATCGTCAAGGATACGCATGGGGGACCTCGTTAATTTGGGTTACTTGTCGGATGGCTGTGGGTTGGCGGCGAACCAGCTGGTGATGCGCGCCTGAAGGTGGTGCCAGAGCGCGGGCGCGCCGCGGCGGACCTTGGCGCCGACGCGGCTGTCGAGTTGTTCGGCGGTGACGCGGTATTCGGGCCATGACCCGCCGCCGGTTTCAAGGTTCGAGATCACCGGCTGAACCCGGTCGACGGATTTGGCAAAGATCGCGTCATCGGTTTGCGCCGCTTCAAACTCTTCCCAGAGGGCGCGCAGATCGCGGGCCTGATCGGCCGGCAAAAGGCCGAAGATGCGGTTTGCGGCCTGCGCTTCGGCGCGCGCCTGCTCGGCGGGGTCGAACGCCCCGTGAATCGGGTTGTCGCCGGCGTCAATCTCGACCAGATCGTGGATCAGCAGCATCCGGATCACCCGGTCGATATTGACCGGCAGGGTGCTGTGTTCGGCCAGAACCAGCGCGTAAAGCGCGATGTGCCATGAATGCTCGCCCGAGTTCTCGCGCCGCGACCCATCGCAGAGCGTGGTGCCGCGCAGAACCGATTTGAGGCGGTCCGCCTCGGTCAGGAAGGCAAATTGCTGCTCCAGCCGGCCCTGCATCGCCGGTCAGCGGCTGGTTTCGGTCAGCCGGCGGCGCACATAGGTATCGACGTGATCGATCATCACATCCATATGTGGGTCTTCAAAGAAATGGCCAGCGCCTTCAACCTCGGTATGGGTGATAGTGATACCCTTTTGCTCATGCAGCTTGTCAACGAGGATGCGGGTATCCTGCGGCGGCGCGACGCGGTCGGCGGTGCCGTTGATCATCAGCCCCGAGGCCGGGCAGGGTGCAAGGAAGGAAAAATCGTACATATTGGCCGGCGGGCTGACCGAGATGAAGCCGGTAATCTCGGGCCGGCGCATCAGAAGCTGCATCCCGATCCATGCGCCAAAGGAAAAGCCGGCGACCCAGCAATGTTTGGCGTTATTGTTCATCGACTGCAGATAATCGAGCGCCGAGGCGGCATCGGACAATTCGCCAATACCCTGATCATATTCGCCCTGACTGCGCCCGACACCGCGGAAATTGAATCGCAGAACCGTAAAGCCCATATTGAGAAATGCGTAATGCAGGTTATAAACCACCCGGTTATTCATCGTTCCGCCGAACTGAGGATGCGGGTGGAGAATAATCGCAATCGGAGCGTCTTTTTCCTTTTGCGGGTGATAGCGACCTTCCAAGCGGCCTTCGGGGCCTGGAAAAATTACCTCGGGCATGGGCGTCCTGTCTGTCCGTCATAAGGTCCTCTGCGAGTCGCGTCTAATAGTTGACGTTTCTTGTCGGGAACCTTAGAATAATTCTAAGTCCGGATATTCTCCGGGTCGGTCGTCAGGAGTTAAGCGCCTGAGTGGCTGTCGTCAATGCTATTCGCGGCTTTTGGCCCGTTGCCGGGCCGGAATGGAGAGGGTGAGATGAAGCTGAGCACCAAGGGCCGTTATGCGATGGTCGCTCTGGCCGATATTGCGCTTCAGCCGGGCGCGAAGGGGGGCGAGGCGCTGGTCTCGCTGGCCGATATCGCGCGGCGGCAGGATATCTCGCTGCCCTATCTGGAACAGCTTTTCGTCAAGCTGCGCCGCGCCGGGCTGGTGGAAAGCGCGCGCGGGCCGGGCGGCGGTTACCGGCTGGCGCGCGGGGCTTCGGAGATTCGCGTGGTGGAGGTTCTGGCGGCGGTCGATGAGACGGTTTCGGCGATGCATTCGGGCGCCGGCGCCTCGGGCGGGGTGTCGGGATCGAAGGCGCAATCGCTGACCAACCGTCTGTGGGAGGGGCTGAGCGCGCATGTCTATGTGTTTTTGCATCAGGCGCGGCTGTCGGATGTGATCGAAAACGAGATGTCGCCCTGTCCCGCCGTTCCCAACCTGTTCGAGGTGGTGGACGAATGAGACGGGATTGCTGCATCGGGCGGGCGCGGGCGCGGGGGGCGATGGTTTTACCGCCTCCGGCGGGAGTATTTTGGCAAAGAAGAAGATGGTGATGGCGGCGCGGGTCTATCTTGACTGGAATGCAACGACGCCTTTGCGCCCCGAGGCGCGGGCGGCGATGCTGGCGGCGATGGATGTGGCCGGCAACCCGTCCTCGGTTCATGCCGAGGGGCGCGCGGCGCGGGCGGTGGTTGAGCGGGCGCGGGCGCAGGTCGCGGCGGCTTTGGGCGCCGGGGCCAGCGATATCGTCTTTACAGGCTCGGCCAGCGAGGCGGCGGCGCTGGCGCTGGCAGGGCGCGGCCTGGCCGGGGCGGCGATCGAGCATGAGGCGGTTGCGGCCTGGACCGGTGAGGCGCTGGCGGTGGATGGCGCGGGCCGTGTGCAGATTGCCGCGCCGGAGCGCGCGACGCTGCAGCTGGCCAATTCGGAAACCGGGGTGGTGCAGGATCTGCCGCAGGCTTTGGCGGTGTCGGATCTGACGCAGGGCTTTGGCAAGCTTGCCTTTGGCTTTGACTGGTCGGGGGTGCAGATGGGGCTGATCTCGGCCCATAAGCTGGGCGGGCCGAAGGGGGTTGGCGCGCTGGCGTTGCGGCGCGGTCTGGATATCGAGGCGCAGGTGCGCGGCGGCGGTCAGGAGATGGGGCGCCGGTCGGGCACGGAAAATGTGATCGGGATTGCCGGTTTCGGCGCGGCGGCAGAGGCGGCGGCGCGCGATCTGGCCGATGGGATCTGGGAGCCGGTGGCCGATTTGCGCGATGCGATGGAAGCGGCGATCGAGGCGGAGATGGGCGCGGCGGTGGTCTTTTCCGGGCGCGGCGCGCGGCGCCTGCCCAATACCAGCTGTTTTGCCTTGTCCGGCTGGAAGGGCGAGACGCAGGTGATGGCGATGGATCTGGCGGGCTTTGCGATCAGCGCCGGATCGGCCTGTTCATCGGGCAAGTTGCGCGCGAGCGGCGTTCTGACGGCGATGGGGTTTGATGCGGGGGTTGCAACTTCGGCCATTCGCGTGTCACTGGGCCCCGATGCCTGCGAGGGCGATGTGATGCGTTTTGTTGAAGCCTGGACCGCCCAGGCGAAGAAATTTCAGGCCAGAGTGGCCTGAGCGAGAGAGGATGTAAGCCATGGGCGTAGCAGAGGAAATGACAGCCAAGGAAGGCGTCGATCAGGAAACGGTCGAGGCGGTTCAATCGCTGTCGGGCAAATACAAGCACGGCTGGAACACCGATATCGAGATGGAATATGCGCCCAAGGGCGTGAACCCCGATATCGTGCGGCTGATCTCGGAGAAAAACGAAGAGCCGGAGTGGATGACCGACTGGCGCCTGAAGGCTTTTGCGCGCTGGCAGGAGATGGAGGAGCCGACGTGGGCGATGGTCGATTATCCCCAGATCGACTATCAGGATCAGTATTATTATGCCCGCCCCAAAAGCATGGAAGAAAAGCCCAAATCGCTGGATGAAGTCGATCCAAAGCTTTTGGAGACCTACCAGAAGCTGGGCATCCCGCTGAAGGAGCAGGCCATTCTGGCCGGTGTCGAGGGCGCTGAGGAGGCGCCGGCGGAGGGCCGCAAGGTGGCGGTGGATGCTGTCTTTGACAGTGTCAGCGTCGGCACCACCTTTCAGGCCGAACTGAAAAAGGCGGGCGTGATTTTCTGCTCGATCTCCGAGGCGATCCGCGAGCATCCTGAACTGGTGCGCAAATATCTCGGCTCGGTCGTGCCGGCCTCGGATAACTTTTTCGCCACGCTGAACTCGGCCGTTTTCTCGGACGGCTCATTCGTTTATGTGCCGCCCGGCGTGCGCTGCCCGATGGAGCTTTCGACCTATTTCCGCATCAATGCCGAGAATACCGGCCAGTTCGAGCGCACGCTGATCATTGCCGATAAAGGGTCATACGTCAGCTATCTGGAAGGGTGCACCGCGCCGCAGCGTGATACAACGCAGCTTCACGCCGCGGTGGTCGAGATTGTCGTGCTGGAGGATGCGGAGGTGAAATATTCCACCGTGCAGAACTGGTACCCCGGCGATGAGAACGGCAAGGGCGGGATTTACAACTTTGTCACCAAACGGGCCGATTGCCGTGAGGCGCGGGCCAAGGTGATGTGGACGCAGGTGGAAACCGGATCGGCGGTGACGTGGAAGTACCCGTCCTGCATTCTGCGCGGCGACGATACCCAGGGTGAGTTTTACTCGATCGCGATCGCAAACAACTATCAGCAGGCCGATACCGGCACCAAGATGATCCATCTGGGCAAGCGCAGCAAATCGCGCATCGTATCCAAGGGGATCAGCGCGGGGCGGGCGCAGAACACCTATCGCGGGCTGGTTTCGATGCATCCCAAGGCGCAGGACAGCCGCAATTACACCCAATGTGACAGTCTGCTCATCGGCGATAAATGCGGGGCTCATACGGTGCCTTATATCGAGGTCAAGAACAACTCCTCGCGCGTTGAGCATGAGGCGACGACATCCAAGGTGGATGACGATCAGATGTTTTACTGCCGCTCGCGCGGCATGGACGAGGAAGAGGCGGTCGCGCTGGTGGTCAACGGGTTCTGCAAGGCGGTTTTGCAGGCCCTGCCGATGGAATTTGCAATGGAAGCCCAGCAACTGGTGGCGATATCGCTTGAGGGATCGGTGGGCTAACGCCCCGGCGGCCAGAGATAAGATGATTTTGCAGGCAACTGCATCACAAGGACAGGCCCGCGGATGGGCGGTAAAAGGATAGATAGATGTTGGAAATCAAAGGCCTGAAGGTCGATCTTGAGGAAGAAGAAAAGACCATCCTGAAGGGTGTCGATCTGACGGTCGAGGCCGGGTCGGTACATGCGATCATGGGGCCGAACGGATCGGGTAAATCGACCCTGTCTTATGTCCTGTCGGGGCGTGAGGGCTATGAGGTGACGGGCGGCAGCGCGACGCTGGATGGCGCCGACCTTCTGGAGATGGAGCCTGAAGAGCGCGCGGCGGCGGGGCTTTTCCTGGCTTTTCAATACCCGGTCGAGATCCCCGGTGTGGGCAATATGACCTTTCTGCGCACCGCCGTGAACGCCCAGCGCAAGGCGCGCGGGCAGGAAGAGATGTCGGCGGCTGAGTTCCTGAAGGTGATCCGCGCCAAGGCCAAGACGCTGAAGATCGACGCCGATATGCTGAAACGCCCCGTCAACGTCGGCTTTTCGGGCGGCGAGAAAAAGCGCAACGAGATCCTGCAGATGGCCATGCTTGAGCCCAAGATGTGCATTCTGGACGAGACGGATTCGGGCCTTGACGTCGATGCGATGAAACTGGTGGCCGAGGGTGTGAATGCCCTGCGCTCGGAAGGGCGGTCATTTCTGGTTATCACGCATTATCAAAGGCTTCTGGACCATATCAAACCCGATGTCGTGCATATCATGGCCGATGGGCGCATCGTCAAGACGGGCGGCCCGGAACTGGCGCTTGAGGTTGAGCACAACGGCTATGCCGATATCCTGACGGAGGTTGCCTGATGTCGCGCAGAACGGCGATGCTTGCCGCCAAGCGTGAGGCTACGCAGGCGCGTCTGGCGGATGTGAGCCTGCCGCAAAGCGGGGCATGGGCGGGCGAGGCGCGCGCGGATGCTTTGGCGCGGCTGCGCGAGATGGGGATGCCCACCCGGCGCGACGAATACTGGCGCTTTACCGATCCGGCGCGTCTGATCAGCGCCGAGCCGCCCGAGGCGGCGGTCTTTGATCCGGGCGAAAAGCCGGTTTTCGGTGATCTGGACCGGCTGAAAATCGTCTTTGTCGACGGGGTTTTCGACGCCGAAGCCTCGGACGATCTGAGCGGTGAGGAGGGGATCGAGATTGCCCGTCTGGCCGAAGAGGGCGCGCGCGACATCCATTGGGCCAAATCGCTTTACGGGGTGCTGGAAGCGCGCGGGCAAAGCCCGGTCGCGCGCCCCCTTGCGGCGCTGAACACCGCGCTGGCCAGCGATGGGGTTCTGATCCGGGTGACGGGCCGCGTGGCGCGGCCTGTGTCGCTGATCTATCGCCATGCGGCGACCGGATCGGATGTTTACCTGCATAATGTGGTGCGGATCGAAAAGGGCGGCGATCTGACCCTTTTGGAAAACGGGCCGGCAGCGGCGCGGTTCAACAAGGTGCTGGAGGTCGATGTGGCCGATGGCGCCGCCTTCCATCATGTGCGCGCGCAGGGCCGCGATCATGAGCGTCATGCGGTGACGCATATCTTTGCCCGGCTGGGCAGTGAAAGCACCTTCAAATCCTTTACCCTGACGGCCAATGGCGCGCTGACGCGCAATGAGGCGGTGATCGAGCTGACCGGCGATGACGCGGTGGCGCATATCGCCGGTGCGGCGGTGGGCGATGGCGCCTTTCACCATGACGACACGGTGTTCATCATCCATGACGCCGAGCGCTGCGAAAGCCGTCAGGTGTTCAAAAAGGTGCTGCGCAATGGCGCCACGGGCGTTTTTCAGGGCAAGATCCTTGTCAAAGCCGGTGCGCAAAAGACCGATGGCTATCAGATCAGCCAGTCGCTTTT
>JASBSV010000096.1 GCA_030148745.1 Paracoccaceae bacterium | reverse complement strand
GCGGCGATGGTGTTGAAAGGTATCTGGGCCGAGCCGGGCGTCTGGAACATGGAACAGTTGGACCCCGACGCCTTTATGGACATGCTGATGAGCCAGGGCCTGCCTTGGCAGGTGCATGAGCTTGACGGGCCGGTCGATTTTTAAGCCATGGGCGATGTGATGCAGACCCAGGCCGGGGACGCGGGCGCGTTTCGCCGGTTCGATCTGGCCCGTGTGCCCAGCCCCTGTTTTGTGGTCGATGAGGTCGCGGTTGAGCGTAACCTTGCCACTCTGGCAGATGTCGCCGATCGCTCGGGCGCACATGTTCTAAGCGCGCTCAAGGCGTTTTCGATGTTCTCGCTGGCGCCGCTGGTGCGCCGTTATCTGCCCGGCACCTGCGCCTCGGGCCTTTATGAGGCGCGGCTGGCGCGCGAGGAATACGGCGGCGAGGTTGCGACCTTTTGCGCAGGCTACAAGGCGTCTGAGATCGACCAGATCATCGCTTTGTCGGACCACATGATTTTTAACTCGCCCGCCCAAAAAGACCGTTTTTTGCCCAATATCCGGGCCTCGGGCCGCGCGGTGGACGTCGGGCTGCGCATCAACCCCGAACATTCCGAGGGCGAGATCCCCAAATACGACCCCTGCGCGCCCTGCTCGCGTCTGGGAACGCCGGTGTCGCAACTGACGCCAGAGGCGCTGATCGGCGTGGACGGGCTTCATATGCACACGCTTTGCGAACAGGGATTTGAACCGCTTGCCCGCACCTGGGCGGCTGTGAAACCGCAGATCGCGCCCTATTTCAAAAACCTCAAATGGATCAATCTAGGCGGCGGCCATCACATCACCCGCGCCGATTACGACCGCAAGGCGCTGATCGCTTTCCTGCGCGATCTGCGCGCTGAAACCGGGCTTGAGGTCTATCTTGAGCCGGGCGAGGCGGTGGCGCTGGATGCCGGCATTCTGGTTGGCGAAGTTCTGGATCTGCCCACCAATGAGATGTCCCTTGCCATCACCGATATCTCGGCCACATGCCACATGCCGGATGTCATCGAAGCGCCCTATCGCCCTGCCATGCTGGATGAGGCGGAAACCGGCCATCTTTACCGACTGGGCGGCCCTTCGTGCCTGGCCGGTGATGTGATCGGCGACTATCGCCGCGCCGAGCCTTTCCAGATCGGCGATCGCTTCGCCTTTCTCGATCAGGCGCATTATTCGATGGTCAAAACCAACACCTTCAACGGCGTGGCCCTGCCGGCGATTGCGATCTGGAACTCCGGCACAGACGCTCTGAACATCATCCGGGAATTTTCCTATGACGACTTCCGTAACCGGCTTTCCTGATATGGGATGCTTTCTGAACAGCGAGCTGACAGAGGCCGAGCGGGGCGAGAATGCGCTTTTCCGCGTCATCCCCATGCCGCTGGAACGCACCGTGTCTTACGGCGCCGGAACCGCAAAGGGCCCCGGCGCGATCATCGCCGCCAGTGACGAGCTTGAGCGGCTGTGCAACGGGTCCGAGCCTTGCGCGCGCGGCATTCATACCGAAGCGGCGGTCGACTGCGACGGCCCGCTGCCGCAGGTGATGGAGCGACTGGCCGCGCGCACAGAGGCGGCCGCGCGCGCCGGGCGCATTCCCGTCACGCTGGGCGGGGAACATTCGCTAAGCTATGGCGCGGTCATGGGGGTCGCGCGGGCTTTGGGCCGGCCGGTTGGCATCGTACAGATCGACGCCCATGCCGATCTGCGCGTCGCCTATCAGGGTGAGCGGCATTCGCACGCATCTGTCATGCATCTTTTAACGCAGGAAGGCATCGCGCTGGCCCAGTTCGGCGTGCGCGCCCTTTGCCAGCAAGAGGTCGACAGCCGCACCGCCAATAATGTCTTTTTCGTCGATGCCGAGGATCTGGTGACCCAGAGCACCCTTGCCGTTGACCTGCCGGATGATTTTCCCGAACTGGTCTATGTCTCTTTCGATGTCGATGGGCTCGACCCTTCGCAAATGCCGGCAACCGGCACGCCGGTTCCCGGTGGCCTGGGCTATTATCAGGCGCTGCGGCTGGTTGAACATGCCCTTAAAGGGCGTAAATGCGTGGGCCTTGATGTCGTGGAACTGGCCCCTGACGGCAATGCCGCATGGGATTTCACCGCCGCCCAGATCACCTATCGGCTGATGGGCGCGGCGCTGCCCTAGATGCCCAGCCGGTCGCGGATCCGGTAGACCGCGATGGATGGTGCCAGAAACCACGGATTGCCGCGATAAAGCGGCATACTGGCAAAGGGCAGATCGTCAAAGGCGGTGGCCCCTTCGGCCAGTCCCGCCGCCTGCTGACCGATACGCATTCCTAAGTAACTGGCCATCCCCACCCCCGAGCCGCAATAGCCCATCGCATAGAATAGCCCGTTGTCCTGACCACAGTGCATCAGCTTGTCAAAGCTATACCCGACGGTGCCCGACCACGAATGACTGATGCGAATGCTGGCAAGCTGCGGAAAGATCCGCAGCATTTCGGCATAAAGATGCGGGCCGCTTTTGCGCGGATCGGTTTCATTCAGCGACACGCGGCCGCCGAACAGGATGCGCTGCCGGTCGGGCGAGGCGCGGTAGTAATAGACCAGTTTGCGGGTGTCCGACAGGATCCGGTCCTTTGGGATCAGCCGGTCCATCAGCCCCGGCGCCAGCGGCTCGGTCGCGATGATATAAGAGCCGATGGGGATCACCCGCCGCCGGTGCCACGGGCTGAGCGGGCCGCTATAGCCGTTGGTTGCAAGGATCACCCGCCCGGCGCGGACCCGGCCCTGCGCGCAGGTCAGGCAAAACCCTGTCCCCTCGCGGGCAATCTCGCTCACCCCGCAATGGCCGACCGCGGCTGCCCCCGCCGCCCGCACTGCCGCCAGAAGCCCGCGGTGATACCGGCCCGGATCGAGGCTGGCAAAATGCGGATAGACGATGCCGCCGTGATAAACCTCGGTCGCAATCTCCGTGGATTGCTCGGATTTTGGGACCATGAAGGCCCCGGTATCCGGCCCCGGCGCGGGATTGGCGATCTGGCGGGCATAGGCCTCGTACAGGCGGGGCTTGTGCATCCCGTGAAAGCGCCCGACCACCTGAAAGGAACAATCGATCCCCTCATCGGCGACAAAGCGGGCGATATAGTCAAGCGAGGCGCGCCCCTCGGCCAGGATCCGCGCCGCGCGATCGGGCCCGAAACGTTTTGCCAGCTCGTGATAGGAAGGTTTGATGCTGGTCGAGATCTGGCCGCCATTGCGGCTGGAACAGCCCCAGCCAAGGTCCTGCGCGTCAAGAACCAGCGTGGAAAGCCCCGTGCGCGCAGTCTGAAGCGCGGCCTGAAGCCCGGTGTATCCCGCGCCGATCACCACCACATCCGCCTCGGCCGGCAGCGGCGCCGCGCCCGCGCCCGGGTCAAGCGGCGCGCCCTCCCACCAATAGGGGGCGGGTTTGAAATCATCGGTGAAAAGATGCTGCGTCATCTGGCGCCTCCGGCGTGGTCTTCAAGGATCATATCGGCGGCCTTTTCGGCGACCATGATCACAGGCGCATTTGTATTGCCCGAGGTGAGCGTGGGAAAGACCGAGGCATCCACCACCCGCAGCCCCGCCAACCCGTGGGCGCAAAGCCGCGCGTCCACCACATCGGCGCGCGGGTCCGGCCCCATCCGGCAGGTGCCCACCGGGTGATAGACGGTTCCGGCGCGGGCGCGGATATCGGCGATGAAATCCTCATCGCTTTGCACCGCAGGGCCGGGCGCGATCTCTTCAGCGATGATCTGCGACATCGCGGGCGTTGCGGCCAGCCGGCGCAGAAAGCGCATCCCTTCCAGCATCTCGGCCACGTCGCCTTGGGTTGACAGATAGTTGGGATGGATCGCCGGCGCGGCGCAGGGATCGGCCGAGCGGATCTGAAGATACCCCCGGCTGGTCGGGCGCGTCGGCTGGGCCGAGGTCAGAAAGCCCGAAAACGGATCGGGGTTCATCAAGGGGCGCTTGCCCGGCGGCGCCTTGGTATAGCTGACCGGCGAAAAGAAAAGCTGAATATTGGGGCGCGTCAGATCGGGGCGCGTGCGGATGAACCCGCCGCCCTGATTGACGCCCAGCGACAAAGGCCCGCGCCGGGTCAGCACATAGCGCAGCCCATGCCACAGCTTGCCGCGCCATGAATGCAATTGATCGTTCAGCGTCGGCACTTTCGAGCGGTAATAGAAATCCACCGCCAGATGATCCTGAAGGTTGCGCCCGACGCCGGGCGCGGCCAGAACCGGGGTGATCCCCTGCGCTTTCAGCACCCCGGCCGGGCCCACGCCCGACAGTTGCAGGATCTGCGGCGTGTTGATCGCCCCGGCCGAGACGATCACCTCGCGCGCGGCCATCGCCCTGCGGGTCTGGCCGTTCTGGATATATTCGACCCCCACTGCGCGCCTGCCGTCAAAGATTACCTTTGTGCTCAGCGCCTTCATCTCGATGCGCAGATTGCCCCGCCTGCGGGCCGGGCGGATATAGGCGCGCGCCGCCGACATCCGAAACCCGCCCTTGGCGGTGTTCTGATAGGTGCCGACGCCCTCTTGCGCGGCGCCGTTGAAATCGCGGTTATGACCGATGCCAAGCTGATCGCCGGCCTGAATGAAAGTCTGGCACAAAGGATGCAGATCGCGATCCATGGTCGAGACATAAAGCGGCCCCTGCCCGCCGCGATATTCGCTGGCGCCCTGATCGAAGGTTTCGGATTTGCGGAAATAGGGCAGCACATCCTCCCAGCCCCAACCGCGATTGCCCATCGCCTTCCAATCCTCGAAATCCTCATGCTGGCCGCGGATATAGACCATCGCATTGATCGAGCTTGAGCCGCCCATGACCTTGCCGCGCGGCCAGTATGAGACGCGCCCGTTCAGGCCCGGGTCAGGCTCGGTCTGGTACATCCAGTTGACCGAAGGCCGATAGAAGGTCTTGCCATAGCCGATCGGCATCTGGATCCAGAAGTTCAGATCGCTGCCCCCCGCCTCTAGCAACAGGACCGAATGACGGCCGTTCTCACTCAGCCGGCTGGCCAGAACGCAGCCGGCCGAACCGGCGCCAACGATGACGAAATCAAAGCTTTCCATCCTGCGCGTCTCAGCCCGAGGATTTATCGCGCTGCACCGCAACGGTGATCAGCGCCAAAAGCCCCGAGCCGATGATCAGCACGAAAGAGACCGCATTGAGAACCGGGGTCGAGCCGACCTTGGCCATCCGGTCGAACATGGTGATCGTCAGCGGCGATTCCGAGCCCACAAGAAAGAGCGTGGTGTTGAAATTCTCGAACGAGACCAGAAAACCCACGATCCCCGCCGCGATCATCGCCGGGCGCAGAAACGGCAGGGTGACGGTGCGCAACACCTGCAAGCGGCTTGCCCCGAGGTTCAGCGCCGCCTCTTCCATCGAATGATCGAACTTGCGCAGCCGCGCGGTGATCACCAGCGATGTGATCGTGGTGATAAAGGAAAACTGCCCCAGCACCACAAGGAATATTCCCGGCCGCAGCATGTCGATCTCGTAATTGAAGGCGTTTTCGACGCCATTGGCGATATTGCTGGCCAGCACAAGGATCGAGATACCAAGGATCACACCGGGAATGACCAGCGGCAGGATCATCAGGATGTAAAAGAAATTCTTGGCCGGAAAGCTGCCGCGCACGAAAAGAAAGGCATTGGTGGTGCCGACAAAAACCGACAGGGACGAGACCAGTATCCCGATCACGAAGGAGTAATAAAGCCCGCTCAGCAGGCGGCGGTCATAGAACATGCCCAGCTTGGGCTCATTGGGGCTAAAGAACCAATCCAGCGTAAAGCCCTGCCATGGCAGCGCGGGAAAAAGGCTGTCGTTGAAGGCAAAGCTGCCTGCGGCCACCAGAGGCGCGGCCAGAAACAGGAAAAACGCCGCCACGTAAAGCCGGTAGAGGGTTATAAAGGCCCGGTTTTGTTTTGCTTTCGCCATCGCCCCGCCTTTAGCTTTTGGCAACAGTATTGGCCAGCGTCTGGCCGGTCAACTTAAGACCCAGCCAGACCACGAGCGAGGTAAACGCCAACAGCAGAAACCCGAAGGCCGCCCCGGATTCCCAGTTAAAGCGCGTGATGAACTGATCATAGATCTGTTCGGTGAACCAGCTGGAGTTCTTGCCCCCCAGAAGGATCGGGGTCAGATAACTGCCCGCCGTCAGCATGAAAACCACGATGCAGCCCGAGACGATCCCCGGCATTGCATAGGGCACGATGATCCGGCGCAGAACCGTAAAGCCGTTCCCGCCCAGGTTATACCCCGCCTCGACCATCGCATCGTCCATCCCGTCAAGGGTCGAAACCAGCGGCACAATCATGAACAGGATCACGGTATAGACCAGCCCGACAATCACCGTCACATCGTTATACAGAAACTCAATGGGCTGGTTTATCGCCCCGGTCCAGAGCAGAAAGCTGGACACCACCCCGGTTTCGCGCAGCAGCAAAATCCAGCCGAAGGCGCGGATCAGATCGCTGACCCAAAGCGGGATCAGGCACAAAAGAAACAGCGCGCCGCGCGATCGCTTTCCGGCGATCTTGGCGATGTAATAGGCGATGGGAAAGCCGATGATCAGCGCCAGAAATGTCACCAGTATCGACATCGATCCGGTGCGCAACAGGGTGTTCCAGTAAATCGGCTCGTTTATGAAATCGATATAGTTTCCCAGCCCGTATTCATAAACCCGCGGCGCTACTTTCTCGCGCAGCGACAGAACCACCATCCCCGCATGGGGCACAATGATCAGCAAAAAGATCCACAGCGCGAAAGGCGCGAACAAAAGGATCAGCGAAAGGCGTTTGATGTCACTTTGCATCCCCGCCCCCTAACCTGCAAAACACATTGATTGGGCGATGGGCCAGCTAAGCCGCACCTTGTCGCCGCCGCGCAGATCCCCTTGCCCGCCGGTGACCACGACATCGGCCTCGATCAGCTCGCCCGAAGGGCCGCGCACCAGAACCCGGCTGTTGGCGCCATTGAACAGAACCGAATCCACCGTCCCGTCCAGCCCGTTCTGATCGCCCTGCTCCGCAAGGTCCGCGCCGGCACGTTCTGCCCGAATAAACTCGGGCCGGACAAAAACCTCGGCCGCCTGCCCCGCGCTCAGCGCCCTGCCCGCCTGCTGCACACAGCGAAGCGTAAGCCCCGCCTGCGTTGTCACCTCAAGCGTTTGCGCGTCCGCGCTGGCAACAACGCCCGACCAGCGGTTGCTGTCGCCCACAAAGCCCGCGACAAAGGCCGTGGCCGGCTGATGATAAAGCTCCTCGGGGCGGCCTATCTGTTCAAAGCGCCCCTCGTTCATGATCGCCACGTGATCCGACATCACCAGCGCCTCGGACTGGTCGTGGGTGATATAGATGAAGGTTGTGTTGAACTGATGCTGCAAAAGCTTCAGCTCGATCTTCATCGCCTCGCGCAGCTTCAGATCAAGCGCGCCCAAAGGCTCGTCCAGCAGCAAAACATCAGGGTTCAGAACCATGCAGCGGGCAATCGCGATGCGCTGTTTCTGACCGCCCGAAAGCTGATGAATTTCGCGCATGGCCACATCGGGCAGTGAAATCCGCTCCAGCACATCGCGCACTTTGCTCTCGATCGTGGCCTTATCGGTGCCGATGCATTTCAGGCCATAGGCGATATTCTCATAGACATTCATCATCGGAAACAGCGCCAGATGCTGGAACACCATCTTGACGTTGCGCTTGTTGGGTGGCGTGTTCAGAACCGAATTGCCCTTGATCCGGATATCGCCGCTGTCGGGCGTCTCGAACCCCGCGATCATCCGCATCAGCGTGGTCTTGCCACAGCCCGAGGGACCCAGAATGGAAAAGAACGATCCTTTGGGAATGGTGAAAGAGACATCATCGACGGCCCGCACCGAGGAAAAGTTTTTCGAAACGCCGATGCATTCCAGGTCGTACTCGTCGGTTGTGCTCATATGCTGCGGCTTTCCGTGATTGTCATGTCATGCCCGGCCTGCGGGCAGCAAACCGGGCGGCGTCCCTTTCGGATCGCCGCCCGTGTGATGGGGATACCCGATCAGTTGCCGGTTGCGGCCTTGATCTTTTCAAGTGTCTTGCCTTCCATATCCTCAACCCCCGGCGGGATATTGGCAAAGAACTTCAGATTGGCAATATCGGCAGGGGTAAAGGCGGCGTTGACGGCGGCCTTTTTGTCGGGCGGCAAAAGATCCAGCCCGCCCTTGACCGCAGCAATGGCCCCGGTGCTGGCCGACATGATCGAGACATTCTCGGGCTCAAGCACAAAGTTGATCCACTTATAGGCGGCATCATCGGCCTTGCCCTTGCGCGGCAGGGCGAATGTGTCGATCCATGCCAGCGCCCCGGTTTCGGGCGGCACAAAGACGATGTCCTTGTTCTGATCATAGAGTTTATAGGCCGTCGAATCCCATGTCTCGGAGGCCACAATCTCGCCCGAGAGCATCATCGCCGACAGATCATCGCCGCCCTTCCAATAGGCCTTGATGTTGGATTTGCAGGCGATCAGCTTTTCAGCCACCTGATCGAGGATCTGCTGGTATTTATCCAGATCCGAATAAGCCTCGAACGGGTTGACGCCCATGGCAAAGGCGGTGCCCAGAAGGATCGTGCGCTTAAGGCGCATCGAGGTTTTGCCCTTGTATTTGGGATCGCACAGATCGGACCAGCGTTTGACATCGGGCGCCAGCGCCTTGTTGGTCATCAGCCCCGAAGTGCCCCATTGATGCGGCACGGCATAAACCTCGCCGTCGATGGTGGTGTTGGCCTTGACCCCGTCAAGCAGCGAAGGCTCCATCACCGAGGTGTCGATCTTGGACAGATCGAGCGGTTTGTAGATGTCATATTCAAGCTGCGCGGCATAGATGCGGTCATGGCTGGGCTGGGCCAGATCGAAACCGGCGCCGCCGGTGGCGCGCAGTTTGGCAATCATTTCCTCGTTGTTGGAAAATGTCACCTCGACCTTGATGTCGGGATAGCGCGCTTCGAACTTCTGGATCAGCTCTTCTGGCGCATAGAACCCCCAGGTCAGAAGACGCAGCGTTTCGGCCTGCGCAAATGATGCGGTGGTCAGCATCATCGCAGCCAGAACGCCCGTGATTTTCATGGTTTTTCTCATATTCCTCTCCCAGTATCAATTGATATCTCAGCGATTTTATTGGCGTCCTGCCCAAAACGCCCCAGCGGCGGAATGCGCCGCGACGGCTGTTGGTTTTCGTCAGGACAGGCCCTGAAAAATGCGCTTTCTGGCCGGATCAAGGCCCCGGCTTCGCAAAAGCAACGGCAGGCTATCGCTGTTAAGTGGCAGCACGATAACATCATTTGCCCAAGCTGCCGCAACCAAAATTTTCCATGTGGTCAAATTTGCGGCGACCGAAAAATAATCACATCGGTTCTTTCAAATCCGGCGGCGCGCTTTATCGTTGCGAGCAATGCGCCACAGCCGAAGGCGGGAAAGCCCATGAAGATCCGAAGCATCGAAACCTTTTGCGACCCCAACGTCTGTTTTGTGCGCGTAACGGCCGAGGATGGCGCGACCGGCTGGGGTCAGGTTGCCCCCTATTACGCCGATATCACCGCCACGGTTCTGCACCGGCAGGTCGCGCCCTATTGCCTGGGCCGGGACGGCGGCGACATCGACCCGCTGCTGGAGTTGGTGCGCGACCGCGAGCATAAATTTCCCGGCTCTTACCTGCGCCGCGCCATGGGCGGGATAGATACCGCGCTTTGGGATATGGCGGGCAAACGCGCGGGCAAGCCGGTCTGCGCGCTGATCGGCGGCACGCCGGGGCCGCTACGCGCCTATGGCTCGTCCATGAAACGCGACATCACCCCCAAGGATGAGGCCGAGCGGCTGTCGCGGCTGCATGATGAGCAGGGCTTTGACGCCTTCAAGTTCCGCATCGGCGCCGAGGTCGGCCATGACCGCGATGAATGGCCCGGACGCACCGAAGAGATTGTGCCAACCATGCGCCGCGCCATGGGCGATGATATCGCCCTTCTGGTCGATGCAAACTCCTGCTACTCGCCCCAAAAGGCGATCGAGGTCGGTCATCTGCTGCAGGACCACGGGATTTCGCATTACGAAGAGCCCTGCCCCTATTGGCATTACGAGCAGACCAAAGAAGTGACCGATGCTCTGGACATCGACGTGACGGGCGGTGAACAGGATTGTTCGCTGGTGGACTGGAAGCGCATGATCGACGGGCGGGTTGTCGATATCGTTCAGCCCGACATCTGTTATCTGGGCGGTCTGTCGCGCAGCCTGAAGGTTGCCGCGATGGCGCATCAGGCCGGCATCCCCTGCACGCCCCATGCCGCCAATCTGTCGATGGTCACGCTGTTCACCATGCATTTTCTGCGCGCGATCCCCAACGCGGGCAAATATCTGGAATTCTCGATCGAAGGGCCCGATTACTATCCCTGGCAGGAGGGGTTGTTTGTAGCTTCGCCCTATCAGATCACCGATGGCAAGGTGACGCTCACCGATGCGCCCGGCTGGGGGGTCGAGGTGCATCCTGAATGGCTGGCCCGGTCATCCTATCGCATCAGCGAGCTTCCGGGCTGACGGCGCTTAAGTGAATTTGCGAAACAGCCGGGTCTGATCGAAGATCCCTTCCAGCGTCTCCATCCTCTCCCGGCTTTCGCCCCATGTCAGATCCTGAACCGCCGAGATCAGCGTTTCGACCAGCAAAAGCGTGGTCACCAGCGAATCCCATGCCGATGGCACCACGATCCGGTTGCTGAAACAGACATCGGCGACCCCATGCACAGGCGAGCGCCATTGATCGGTGAACAGCACAATCCGGGCGCCGCGCTGATGCGCCATCTCAGCCAGTTTGAGGGTATTGTTTTCATAACGGCGCATGTCGAAGATCACGAAGACATCGCCCTCTTTGACATCCAGAAGGTAATGCGGCCAGCTGTTCGAGGTTGACTGGATATGGGTGGTGCCCGGGCGGATCATCTGCATGTGCATGTAAAGATATTCGGCCATCGTATGGGTGATGCGCCCGCCCACGATATAAAGCGGATGGGCGCTATCGGCCAAAAGCGCGCTGGCGCGGTCAAAATCGCTGGTTTCGATCTGGCTGAGTGAATGGCGGATATTGTCGATCACCGCCTCGGTGAAACGGTTCAGGACATGGCCCGAGGGCGCCTGTTCGGCCCATGTGTCATGTTTGGCGATGGGGCCTGATATCTTGGCCGTCAGCTCCTGTCGCAATTCGGCCTGAAACTCGGGGTATCCTTTGAAGCCCAGCTTCTGAACCATCCGCGCCACGGTCGGGGTTGAAACCCCGGCCTTGCCCGCCACCGCCGTAATCGGGCCCAGCCCCGAAACCGGGTAATTTTCCAGAATCAACTGCGCCAGCTGCCGTTCGGCGCGGGTAAGGGTATCGAGCCTGCCTTGCAGCCGCTCGGCGATGGTTTTGAAACTGTCTGACACAGAAGCGGGCCCTTTGATGAAAAAAGTGACAGGTTGCAGCGTCTTGAAGAAAACTTTTCAGTATTATGTTGACAGGCGGGCATCGCTTCAAGAGGTTATCGGGACGGAGGATGTATTTTGCCGCCCATTGACGCCGCCCACACCGATCCCGCCGAAGGCCAGCCCGCCGTGCTTAGCAATGCGGCGGCGGGCGATCGGGTGATTGTGGTCTGTGAACATGCCAGCCATTTCATACCGCCCGAATTTGACGGTCTTGGCCTGAGTGAGGATGCGCGCCGCTCGCATGTCGCATGGGATCCCGGCGCGATGGCGGTTGCCGAGCGGCTGAGCAATCTGATGGAGGCGCCGCTGGTCCACAGCGGCATCTCGCGGCTGGTCTATGATTGTAACCGCCCGCCCGAAGCGCCCGATGCGGTGCCCGCCAAAAGCGAGCTTTTTGAGATACCGGGAAACCGCGGGCTGAGCGCGCAGGCGCGCGAGCAGAGGGTTACCCGGTTTTACGCCCCCTTCCGTCAGCTTCTGGCCGATACCATCGCCGCCGCAGGCCAGCCGGCGCTGATCACGATCCACAGTTTCACACCCGTCTATATGGGCCGCAACCGCGATACCGAGATCGGCGTTCTGCACGACACCGACCAACGCCTTGCCGATGCCCTGCTTGATCTGGCGACCGATCACAGCGCCTTTTCGGCCCGCCGCAACCAGCCCTATGGCCCGCAGGACGGGGTGACCCATACGCTGCGCAGCCATGCGATCCCGGCAGGGCTGCTGAATGTGATGATCGAGATCCGCAACGATCTTGTGGCCCGCCCCGATCAGCAGGCGGCGATGGCCGATATGCTGGCCGGCTGGCTTTCGGCCGCGCTGGCGCGTTTTCAACCCGCTAACGGAAAGGATGTTTCATGCCGCGACTAGCCGGCCGCTTTGTCCGCTTTGTGGATGCGCTCAACTACCGCATCGGACGGGTGATCATGTATGGGATCTTTGTGATGATGGGGATCCTGCTGTGGTCCTCCATTTCCAAGACCTTTTTCCACCCCTCGCTCTGGACGCTCGAAGTCGCGCAATTTGCGATGGTGACCTATTACATTCTGGGCGGCCCCTATTCGGTGCAGCTTGGATCGAATGTGCGGATGGATCTGTTCTATGGCGAATGGAGCACCACCAAAAAGGCGTGGTTCGATGCATTTACCGTCTGTCTTTTGATCTTTTATCTGGGCGTTCTGCTTTATGGCGCGATCTCAAGCACGGAATATTCGCTGCGCTATGGTGAGCGCAGCCCGACCGCGTGGCGCCCCTATCTGTGGCCGATCAAGGTGACGATGACGGTGGGCTTTGTGCTGATGCTGCTGCAGGCGGCATCGGAGCTGATCAAAGATATCGCGACAATCAGAAAGGTCGATCTGAATGTCCTATGAGTTGATCGCGATACTGATGTTTTCCTCGATGATGCTGATGCTGATGACCGGTCAGCGCGTCTTTGGGGCCATCGGCGGGGTGGCCGCCATTGCCGCGCTGGCCCTTTGGGGCACCGGCGGGGTGAATATCCCCTTCTCATCGGCGATGAAGCTGATGAAATGGTACCCGCTTCTGACGCTGCCGATGTTCATTTTCATGGGGTACGTCCTGTCGGAATCGAAGATCGCCGACGATCTTTACAAGATGTTCCATGTCTGGATGGGCCCGGTCAGCGGCGGTCTGGCCATCGGCACCATCGGCCTGATGGTTCTGGTCTCGGCGATGAACGGTCTGTCGGTCGCCGGCATGGCCATCGGCGCCACCATCGCCCTGCCCGAGCTTTTGCGCCGCGGCTATGACAAGAAGATGGTGACCGGCGTGATACAGGCCGGATCGTCGCTTGGCATTCTGGTGCCACCTTCGGTGGTGCTGGTGCTTTATGCAATGATCGCGCGCCAACCGGTGGGCCAACTTTGGCTGGCCGGGGTCATTCCGGGGCTGATGATGGCGGCGATGTTCATTCTCTATATCTATGTGCGCTGCCGCATTAACCCCGCGCTGGGCCCGGTTCTGCCGGCGCAGGAGCGTGATGTGCCGATGTCCGAAAAGCTGGCACTTTTGCGCGCGGGTCTTTTGCCTGTGGTGATCTTTTTCGCCATGATGATCCCTTTCGTGAACGGCTGGACCAGCCTTGTCGAAAGCTCGGCCATCGGCGCGATCACCGCCTTTCTGGCGGCGGTGCTGAAAGGGCGGATGACCGTCAATGTCTTTGAGGTCTCGGTGCGTCAGACGCTGGCGATCTCCTGCATGTTCATGTGGATCATCCTTGCCGCCCTGGGCTTTGGCGCGGTGTTTGACGGGCTGGGCGCGGTGCGCGCCATCGACACCCTGTTCACCGAACGTCTGGGGCTGGAGCCTTGGATGATCCTTGTGCTGATGCAGGTATCGTTCCTGATCATGGGCACCTTTCTGGACGATACCGCGATGCTGGTGATCGTGGCGCCGCTTTATGTGCCGCTGGTGGGGCAACTGGGATATGATCTGGTCTGGTACGGGGTGCTTTACACCATCACCACCCAGATCGCCTATATGACGCCGCCCTTCGGTTATAACCTGTTTTTGATGCGCGCCATGGCGCCGCCCGAGATTTCACTGCGCGATATTTACGGATCGATCCTGCCTTTCGTTCTGGTGATGATCGGGGCGCTGACCCTGATCATGATCTTTCCGCAGATCGCGCTTTGGTTGCCGGATTATGTTTATGGAAAATAACAAAAAAAGAACTCCGTCAGGAGCAATTACATGCGAGCCGTTGAGCGAAACATGAATATCAACAAGGAGAGTATCATGACGACGAGACGCAAGTTTTTAACCACCGCAGGGGTTGGCGCCGTTGGCGCAGGACTGGCCGCGCCGGCAATCGCGCAGTCCAAGATCCGCTGGCGGATGCAGACCTATGCCGGCCCGGCGCTGGCCGAACATGTGGTCAAACCGGCGATTGACGCCTTTAACAAGATCGCCGGCGATGAAATGGAGATCGAGCTTTATTTCTCGGACCAGCTGGTGCCGACGGGCGAATTGTTCCGCGCCATGCAGAACGGCACCATCGACGCGGTGCAGTCCGATGACGACAGCATGGCCTCGCCCACCGAAGTGACGGTTTTTGGCGGCTATTTCCCCTTCGCCCTGCGCTACAGTCTGGATGTGCCGGTGCTGTTCAACCAATACGGTCTCGATGAGATCTGGAAGGAGGAATATGCAAAGGTCGGGGTCAAACATATCTCGGCCGGATCGTGGGACCCCTGCCATTTCAATACCAAAGAGCCGATCAACAGTCTGGCCGATCTGAAGGGCAAGAAGATCTTTACCTTCCCCACCGCCGGCCGCTTCATGAGCCGCTTTGGCGTGGTGCCGGTCACCCTGCCGTGGGAAGATGTCGAGGTTGCCGTACAAACCGGCGAGCTGGACGGCATCGGCTGGTCGGGGATCACCGAGGATTACACGGTCGGCTGGGCCGATGTGACCGACTATTTCCTGACCAACAACATCTCGGGCGCGTGGATCGGGCATTTCTTTGCCAATATGGATCGCTGGAACGAGCTTCCCGAGCATCTCAAGGAGCTGATGAAGGTGGTGACGGATTCGTCGCATTACTATCGCCAGTGGTGGTACTGGGGCGGCGAGGCAAATCTGCGCGTCAACGGCACCAAGCTCAAGCTGACCTCGATCCCCGATGCGGAATGGGCCAAGGTCGAAGCCGAGGCGCGCTCGTTCTGGGATGAGATCGCCGCCGAGAGCGAGACCAAGGCCAAGGTTGTCGCCAAGATCAAGGAATATAACGCCGTGATGGAAAAGGCTGGCCGGCCCTATCGTTACGGGTAATAGATTGCGATGAACTGGCTTGGGGGCGCATGACCGGCGCCCCCGGCCACACAAACCCCTGAACTGATGACACGGGAGCAGCCATGCCCGGCAACCTGACTTTCAAAGACCTCAAATCCCGCGTGGGCGATGGCAGTATCGACACGGTGCTGGCCTGTATCGTCGACATGCAGGGCCGGCTGATGGGCAAGCGGTTTCACGCCCGCAACTTCGTCGATCATTCGTTCGAGGAAACCCATTGCTGCAACTATCTTCTGGCCACCGATCTTGAGATGGCCACCCCCGACGGCTATGCCGCCACCAGCTGGCGCTCGGGCTATGGCGATTATGTGATGAAGCCCGATCTGGACACCCTGCGCGCGGTGCCTTGGCTGGAGGGCACGGCGATGGTTCTGTGCGATGTTCTGGATCACCACACCCATGCGCCGGTGCCACATTCGCCGCGTCAGGTGCTGAAAGCCCAGATCGCGCGGCTGACGGCGATGGGTTTTGACGCGCTGATGGCGACCGAGCTTGAGTTTTTCCTCTTTGACAAAAGCTTTGACGAGATCCGCAAATCGGGCTTTCGCGATCTGGCCCCGATCAGCGGCTATAACGAGGATTACAACATCCTTCAGACCACGCGCGAAGAACATGTGATGCGCCCTTTGCGCAACCATCTTTATAACGCAGGGATCCCGGTTGAGAATTCAAAAGGCGAAGCCGAGACAGGTCAGGAAGAGCTGAACATACGCTATGCGCCGGCGCTGGACTGCGCCGATCACCATACGGTCGCCAAACACGCCACCAAGGAAATCGCTTGGCAACAGGGCCATGCGGTTACCTTCATGCCCAAATGGCGCCACGACCGGGTTGGCAGCTCTAGCCACGTTCACCAATCGCTGTGGAAGGGTGGCAAACCGTCATTTCACAACGCCGATGATGATCTTGGGATGAGCGATCTGATGCGCCACTATATGGCCGGGCTGATCAAATATGCGCCTGACTATACGGTCTTCATGGCCCCTTATGTGAACAGCTATAAACGCTTTGTGAAAGAAAGCTTTGCGCCCACCAAGACGGTCTGGTCG
>JASBSV010000077.1 GCA_030148745.1 Paracoccaceae bacterium | reverse complement strand
GGGCTGGGCGCAGAGCTGATCCTTGCGGCGCTGGAGCTTTTCCGGGCGGAAGGCGGGCTGCGCCTTGCCCGGCTGGGCGCGCAGACACAGGTCATTGGCTTTTACGAAAAGCTGGGATTTCAGGCCTTTGGTGCGGAATATCTGGATGCCGGGATCGCGCATCGTGACATGGAGCTTGCCCTTTGATCCGCCCGCGGCTGGTTGTGATGCTCAAAGAGCCGCGCGCCGGCCGCGTCAAGACCCGGCTGGGCCGGGATATCGGCATGACCACCGCCGCCTGGTGGTTTCGCCATCAGGCGCGCTCGCTGTTGCGGCGGCTCGACGATCCGCGCTGGCAGATGGTTCTGGCCGTTTCGCCCGACCGCGAGGGGCTGACAAGCCGGGTCTGGCCGGGGCATCTGGGCCGCATCGCGCAGGGGCGCGGCGATCTGGGCGCGCGCATGGCCGGTGTCTTTCGGCGGCTTGCGCCAGGGCCGGTGGCGATTATCGGGGCCGATATTCCGGGCATTGAGCGGGATCATATCCAGCGGGCATTCGCGGCGCTGGGCGCGCATGATGCCACATTCGGGCCGGCGACGGATGGCGGATACTGGCTGATCGGCATGGCCGGGCGCCGGGCGATGCCGGCGGGGTTTCTGAAACGCGTGCGATGGTCCTCGCCTCATGCCCTTTCGGACACGATCGCCACGCTCGGTCCTTTGACGTGCAGCCTCGGGGACTGCCTGCCGGATGTCGATGAGGCGCGCGATCTGGCGCGCGCGCCGCGCCTTGCGGCCCGGGGCAATTGACGCCGCGACCGGCGGCGCTAGCTTATAGCCCATGTTCTGGATGATCTTCGTGACACTTTTGCTGGCATCCGCGGCCGCGGCCGCGACCGGGATGATGTTTTCGCCCGGCCTATGGTATCGCGGTCTGGTCAAGCCGCGCTGGACGCCGCCCAACTGGCTCTTCCCGCTGGCTTGGACGGCTTTGTACCTCCTGATCTCGCTGGCCGGGGCGCGGGTGGCGATGATCCCCGGCGCGGGGCTTGCCATGGCGTTCTGGGCGCTTCAGATCGTTCTGAATGCCCTCTGGACGCCGGCCTTTTTCGGGCTGAAAAACCCGCGCGCAGGGATGATCGTGATCAGCCTTTTGTTTGTGGCCATCGCCGGAACGGTGGCGACGATGCTGCCGCTGGACCGGATTGCGGCGCTGCTGATGCTGCCTTATCTGTTGTGGGTTGCCTATGCCGCGGCTTTGAATTTCGCGATCTGGCGCGCCAACTGAGGCGCCCCGGTGCCCGAGGGGCCGGGACCCTTGGCCGTCAGCTGACGGAAAGGCTTCCGAAGATACGGTCGCGGTGGTCTTGCATGTAAATCCGCATCCATGGCGTGAAACGGTCCGGGTGGCGCGCGATTTCGGCCGCCAGATCATAGATCCCGACCCAGCAGGTTTCCATCACCTCGTCGGGATTGGGTGCGATGCGCAGATCATCGCCTGCCTCGACCACGAAAAGCTCGACCACCTCATGTTCGGTCAGCCCGCCGCCCACCTCGGCGCGGTATTCGATGGTGTCGCGGCGCGCCGGGAACAGCCCGATGATGCCCAGCTCTTCCTTCAGGCGGCGGATCGCGCAATCGGCCGGGTTTTCCCCCCATTGCGGATGAGTACAGCAGGTGTTCGCCCAAAGACCGGGCGTGTGATATTTGCTGAGGGCGCGGCGCTGGATTAGCATTTCCTGCCGGCGCATCACGAAAACCGAGACGGCCGGATGGCGCAGCCCGCGTTCGTGAACTTCGAGTTTTTCGACCGGCTGCAACCTGTTGTCGATCCAGGCCGGAATCATTTGGGTGTTATTCGTCATTGCGCCAATATAGGGCGCTCGGCGGGGAAATTGCATCGGTCAGCTGGACGCAGGGGGCCTGTGGCGGCGAAGTGCCGCGGCTGGCGCGGGGCCAGTGGCGGCGATGATCCGGGCGCTGTGCGATCTTCGGGCGATGCGCTCACGATAAGTTTCAAATTTAGGCATCACGCGGATGGCTCTTATGGGGTTAAGGTGTGATGAATCAACAAAGAGAGGGTATCATGTCCAAGCAGTTGAAATGTTATTTCAAAACCCTTCTGATTGCGCTGGCGGTGCCGGCGGCGATGGCAGCGCCGGCAATGGCGGGCAGTGATGCGGCCATGGCGCCGACGGGCGATGCCGCCGCGGGCAAGGCCATTTTTGCCCGTCAATGCGTGGCCTGCCACGTCGTGGTCGACCCCAGCGGCAACAAGCTTGCCGGGCGCAACGGGCGCACCGGGCCCAACCTTTATGGCGTCGCCGGGCGTACGGCGGGAACGCAGGAGGGGTACAGATACGGCAAATCGCTGAAACAGGCCGGGCAGGCCGAGGGCGCGCGCGCGCCGGTCGTCTGGGACGAGAAAAATTTCGTGGCCTATGTGCAGGATCCCACCGGCTATCTGCGCGAGGTTCTGGGTGACAAGCGGGCCCGCGCCAAGATGGCCTTTAAGGTACGCGCGGCGGCCGATGCGGCCAATCTTTATGCCTATCTCTATTCGCTCGCGCCGCCCGCGACCGGCAACTAAGGCCCCTTCGGCCGCCGCCCCGCGGTCGCCGGATGAGGGGCTGAGTGGCGGGCGTTTTTCAACATGACGCCCGCCCGGTGCCGTGATAGGCGGGGGTATGACGCAGATCCCCTCAAAGGACGAAATCCTGGCGTGGATTTCGGACAACCCCACCCAGACCTCGAAACGTGACATCGCCCGTGC
>JASBSV010000071.1 GCA_030148745.1 Paracoccaceae bacterium | reverse complement strand
CAACCTTGCTACCCAGGACAAGAACGGCGGCAGGTGGTGGCTAGAACCGAAGGACTATGATCGCGAAGAATTTCGCGAAGCTTGGAATCGTCTGCCGTGATAAGAGCAGCAAGGCTTGTATTGTGCTGGTATGAGGAAACGCACCGCCCCACCGGGCGGGCACCACCTTCGCTAAGCTGTTGTTTTTGCTTGGTGAAAGTGGTGAGCCGTGCAGGATTCGAACCTGCGACCCACTGATTAAAAGTCAGTTGCTCTACCAACTGAGCTAACGGCCCACTCGAGGCGCGTAGCTACCCTTGCCCCCCCGAGGCGTCAAGGGGTGAATTGCATGTCACTTTCAAATCCCCGAACAAACCTCTATATCGCGCGCAATGACACAACCGCCCACCTCCCCCGGCCTGGCCTTCATGAAAATGCATGGTCTTGGCAACGACTTTGTCGTGATCGACGAACGTGGCTTGGCTGCGCGCGGCGACAAACCGCGTGTCACCCCCGATCTGGCGCGGGCAATGGGCGACCGGCATCGCGGGGTCGGCTTCGATCAGCTGGCGGTGATTTCAGATAGCGATGGCGCCGATCTGCATCTGACCTTCTATAATGCCGACGGCTCGCTCTCGGCGGCCTGCGGCAATGCCACGCGCTGCATCGCCGCCCATGTCATGGCGCAAACCGGGCAGAGCGCCCTGTCCCTGACCACCGATCGCGGGCGGCTGGCGGCGCGGCTGACGGATGAGGGACAAACCTCTGTCAATATGGGGCAGCCACAGCTTGACTGGCGCGACATCCCGCTGGCGCAGGCGGCTGATACGCTGCAGCTTCCGATCGAAGGGGGGCCGACAGCGACCGGAATGGGCAACCCCCATTGCACCTTTTTCGTGCCCGATGCCGAAGCGGTTGATCTGGCCGCGCGCGGCCCGGTGATCGAACACCACCCGCTTTTCCCCCAGCGCACGAATGTCCAGTTCGCTCAGGTGACCGGTGCGGGCCGTATCCGCATGCGCGTCTGGGAACGCGGCACCGGCATCACGCTGGCCTCGGGCTCCTCCTCCTGCGCAACGGCGGTCGCCGCCCATCGGCGCGGGCTGACCGGGCGCAGCGTTCAGATCGATCTTGACGGCGGAACCCTGATGATCGACTGGCGCGATGATGGCGTCTGGATGACCGGCCCGACGGCCCATGTCTTTGATGGCGTCTGGCGGCTTTGATGACCACGCCCGCGCCCAAATTCTCAAACCACGGCTGCCGCCTGAACGCCTATGAAACCGAGGCGATGAAAGAGCTTGCCGCGACCGCCGGGCTTCGCAACGCCGTCGTGGTCAACACCTGCGCCGTCACCTCCGAAGCGACCCGCAAGGCGCGGCAGGACATTCGCAAGCTGGCCCGCGAGAACCCGGATGCACAGATCATCGTCACCGGCTGCGCAGCCCAGACCGACCCGGACAGCTTTGCCGCCATGCCGCAGGTCACCCATGTGATCGGCAACACCGAAAAGATGAACCCGGCGACATGGGCGGGGCTGGCGGGCGATTTCGGCACCGAAAAGGTTCAGGTCGATGACATCATGTCCGTCACCGAAACCGCGGGCCACCTGATCGACGGCTTCGGCACCCGCTCGCGCGCCTATGTTCAGGTCCAGAACGGCTGTGACCACCGCTGCACCTTCTGCATCATCCCCTTCGGGCGCGGCAACTCACGCTCGGTTCCCGCTGGCGTTGTGGTCGACCAGATAAAGCGCCTTGTTCAGTCGGGCTATAACGAGGTCGTTCTGACCGGCGTCGATCTCACCTCATGGGGCGCCGATCTGCCCGGCGCGCCCTCGCTTGGCGATCTTACGCTGCGCATCCTCAAACTGGTGCCCGATCTGCCGCGCCTGCGCATCTCTTCGATCGACAGCATCGAAGTGGATGACGCCCTCATGCAGGCCATCGCCACCGAACCGCGCCTGATGCCGCACCTGCACCTGTCGCTGCAACATGGCGACGATCTGATCCTCAAACGGATGAAGCGCCGCCATCTGCGCGACGACGCCATCCGCTTTGCCGAGGACGCCCGCAAACTGCGCCCCGAGATGACCTTTGGCGCCGACATCATCGCAGGCTTTCCCACCGAGACCGAGACGCATTTCGAAAACTCGCTCAAACTCGTCAACGACTGCCACCTGACATGGCTGCACGTCTTCCCCTACTCGCCCCGTCCCGGAACACCGGCCGCCCGCATGCCGCAGGTTGATGGCGCCCGCATCAAAGCCCGCGCGGCCCGGCTGCGCGCTGCCGGCGCCCGCCGCGTCCAGACCCATCTTGCCGCGCAGATCGGCCAGAGCCATAAAATCCTTCTGGAAAACCCGCGCATGGGTCGCACCGAACAATTCACCCCGGTTGCCTTTTCCACAGATCAGCCCGAAGGTCAGATCGTCACCGCCACAATCACCGGCGCCCACGATAATCAGCTTTTCGTCTGACCTTCCATTTGGCGAAAATATCCCCGCCGGAGGCAAATCGGCACGACCCAACCCAAAAGGCACCCCGATGCACCCAAATCCCGCCTTTCGCCAGATGCCCGTGGACCAAAGCCTTGCCTTCGCCCGCGAACGCGGTTTTGGGGTGCTCAGCGTCAATCACGACAACGGCCCGTTGATCTCGCATGTCCCGTTTGTTGTCTCTGACGATGGCACGTCGCTCGACCTTCACCTTGTGCGCTCAAACCCGATCCTTCAGGCGCTGCCGTCCGACGCCGTCATCGCGGTCAGCGGCCCAGATAGCTATATTTCGCCCGATTGGTACGGCGCCCCTGATCAGGTGCCCACATGGAATTACGTCGCCGTACATCTGCGTGGCTGGCTCGAGCTTTTGCCCCAAAGCGCCCTGCGCGATCTCATCGACCGGCAATCGGCGTTTTTCGAGGCGATGCTCAGCCCCAAAACCCCATGGACCTCGGCCAAGATGACGCCCGAGGTGCTTGAGAGGATGATGCGGATGATCCTGCCCTGCCGGATGCGGATTTCGGATGTTCAAAGCACCTGGAAACTCAATCAGAACAAACCGGTTGCGATGCGCCGGCGCGCGGCGGCCGAGGTGGCCGGCTATGGTATCGGGCATGAGGTTGCGATGCTCTCGGCCCTTATGTCAGGCGTGCCGGAAGAATAGACATTCGTCCCCCCGCGCATTACATTCATCCCATCCAGATAGGAGGATCTGATGCCCCTGCCTCTTGCCCCGATTGCCGGTTTTGCGCTGCGTTACGGCGCCGTGGCTCTGGCGACATATGCTTTCGCCCGCAAAGCCCGGCCCGGCTCATATGATCAGCGCACCGAAGACGCGATGGCCGACACGCCCGAAGGCGTGACGCTGCGCCGCGATGGCCGCGACATCCGCTCGACCGGCAAGTTCCGCCGCACCATCCGTCTGGGCGCCAATGGCCCCGCGGTCGAAGTTGAAGCGACGACACTGACCCGGCTGCGCATCCGCTGCACCGGATAACACCCCGGGCGCTCCGCCTTCCAACATTACATAAATCAGGAATGCCATCATGAAGCTTTATGCCGCTCCTGCTTCGCCCTTTGCCCGCAAGGTCCGTATCTTCCTTCTGGAAACCGGCCAGTCCGATGATGTCGCCGTCCAGATGATTAAGGTCGGACCCACCGCGCCGCATGAGGATCTGAATGCGGCCAACCCGCTGGGCAAGATCCCCGCGCTGGTGCGCGACGAAGGCCCGGCGATCTATGACAGCCGGGTGATCTGCCGCTTTCTGGATGCGCGGGCCGATGCCGGGCTTTATCCGCAAAGCCGCCTGTGGGAAGTTCTGACGCTTGAGGCGACCGCCGACGCGATCATGGAAGCGGCGGTTCTGATCACTTACGAGGCGCGTCTGCGGCCGCCCGAAAAACGTTCAGGCGACTGGACCGAGGCGCAATGGACCAAGATCGCCCGGGCGCTTTCGGCGCTTGAAACCCGCTGGATCAGCCATCTGTCGGGGCCGATGGATGCCGGCCATATCGCGGTCGCCGCCGCGCTTGGCTATCTCGATTTCCGCCATGACGCACGCGGCTGGCGCAAGGGGCATGAGGCGCTTGCCGGCTGGTACGCTGGCTTTGCCAGGCGCCCCTCGATGGTCGCGACAGAGCCGACCGACTAGGGCCAACCTATGAAACCGTTGTGATTTTCCGGATTTTTTTGCGTTTGCGCCAATTTTCCGGGGCCTGCGCCCGATTGTCTGCTGGACTGGGATTTGCGCACGAGCTAAGGAACCGCAGGCGCAGTCTGACTGCGACATATTGACGATGGCCGCAGGTTGGCCAAGAACCGGAGATTACGACGTGTCCCACGCAGAAGATCACGACGGCACTCGCCGAGACTTCCTCTACTTTGCCACGGCAGGAACTGCTGCGGTGGCGACAGGGGCGGCGGTCTGGCCGCTTGTCAATCAAATGAACCCATCCGCCGATGTTCAGGCTCTGTCCTCGATCCATGTCGATGTCAGCGGGGTTGAGGTCGGAACGCAGCTTACGGTCAAGTTTCTCGGTAAGCCGGTCTTTATCCGCCGCCGCACCCAGCACGAGATCGACGCGGGTCGGGCGGTCAAACTTGATGAGCTTGTCGATCCGATCGACTATGTGTGGGAAGATCCCAACCACAAAAAGCCGATGCCGGCGCTGGATCAGAACCGTACCATGGACGAAGCGGGTCAGTGGCTGGTGATGATCGGGGTCTGTACCCATCTGGGCTGTGTGCCGATCGGCAACGAATCGGGCGACTTCGGCGGATGGTTCTGCCCCTGCCACGGATCGCATTACGATACTGCCGGCCGGATCCGTAAAGGTCCCGCGCCGCGCAATCTTGATATCCCGCTCGCTAGCTGGGTCAACGAAACCACGATCAAACTCGGTTGACGGAGAACACGGATGTCTGGAATTCCTCACGACCACTACGAGCCCAAGACAAAAGGCGAAAAATGGCTGCACTCGCGGCTGCCCATCGTCGGCCTGATCTATGACACGATCATGATCCCCACCCCCAAGAACCTCAACTGGATGTGGATCTGGGGTATCGTTCTGGCCTTTGCGCTGGTGCTGCAGATCGCCACCGGCGTTGTTCTGGCAATGCATTATACCCCTGACGTTAGCCTCGCCTTCGCGTCGGTCGAAGGCATCATGCGCAACGTCAACAGCGGGTATCTTCTGCGGTATCTTCACATGAATGGCGCATCGCTGTTCTTTGTCGCCGTTTATCTGCACATCTTCCGCGGTCTCTATTACGGCTCCTACAAGGCCCCGCGCGAGGTGACATGGATCATCGGCATGCTGATCTATCTTCTGATGATGGCCACCGCCTTTATGGGCTATGTTCTGCCCTGGGGTCAGATGTCATTCTGGGGCGCCACGGTGATCACCGGTCTCTTCGGTGCGATCCCGCTGATCGGCGATCCGATCCATACTTGGCTTCTGGGCGGGCCGGCGGTTGGCAATCCCACGCTGAACCGGTTCTTCTCGCTGCATTATCTTCTGCCGTTCATCATCGCCGCTTTGGTCGCCGTTCACATCTGGGCGTTCCACACCACCGGCAACAGCAACCCCACCGGGGTTGAGGTGCGCCGCAAGACACGCGCCGAGGCCGATAAGGACACGCTGCCCTTCTGGCCCTATTTCGTGATCAAGGACTTCTTCGCGCTGGCGGTGGTTCTGGTGGTCTTCTTCGCAGTGGTCGGGTTCATGCCCAACTATCTTGGCGATCCGGTGAACTATGTCGAAGCCAACCCGCTCAAGACCCCCACGCATATCGTGCCCGAATGGTACTTCCTGCCGTTCTATGCGATCCTGCGGGCCTTTACCGCCGATGTCTGGGCGGTTCAGCTGGCCAGCTTCGTGACCTTCGGCATTGTTGACGCCAAACTCTTTGGCGTGCTGGCGATGTTCGGCGCGATCGTGGTTCTGGCGCTGGTGCCGTGGCTTGATACCTCTTCGGTACGCTCGGGGCGGTTCCGGCCGATGTTCAAATGGTGGTTCGCGCTTCTGGTTGTGGATTTCATGGTGCTGATGTGGGCCGGCTCGCAGCCCGCCGAAGGCATCGTTCCGGTCATTTCACTGATCGCCGCAGCCTATTGGTTCGCCTATTTTCTGGTGATCCTGCCGCTGCTTGGCGTGATCGAAAAGCCGACGATACCGCCTGCCACGATCGAAGATGACTTTAATGCACACTACGGCACGGCCGATGGTTCGGCTTCGGGCGCGTCTCAGACGACACCGGCTGAGTGAGAAAGGGCAAAGACAGATGTTCATGAAACTCACAACCGCTGCCGTTTTGGCAATTGGCCTTGTCTCGGGCGCCTCGGCGAAACCCGGCGAGATCGAGAATATCGATTTCTCCTTCGACGGGCCCTTCGGTACCTATGAAAAGCAACAGCTTCAGCGCGGACTTCAGGTCTATACCGAGGTTTGCGCGGCCTGCCATGGCCTGAAGTATGTGCCGATCCGGACCCTCGCCGATGAAGGTGGCCCCGAGATCCCGATGGATCAGGTGCGCGCCTATGCCAAACAGTTCGATGTCTTCGACCCCGAACTCAACGATACCCGCCCGGGCAAGCCGACCGACCACTTCCCGAAATCGGCCCTGTCCAACGCCCCTGACCTCAGCCTGATGGCCAAGGCGCGGGCCGGCTTTGAAGGGCCCTATGGTCTGGGTATCAACCAGCTCTTCAAAGGCATCGGCGGGCCCGAGTATATCGTTGCGATCCTCAACGGCTATACCGGGAAGGACAAGACCGAGGCCGGCGCGACGCTTTACGAGAACACCGCCTTTCCCGGCGGCTGGATTGCGATGCCGCCGCCTCTGTCGGATGGTGCCGTCACCTATGCCGATGGCGCGCCCAACGATCAGTTCCGCATCAGCGAAGACGTCGCCGCCTTTCTGATGTGGACGGCTGAACCCAAGCTGATCGCCCGCAAGGAAACCGGCTTTGTCGCGGTTCTCTTTCTGGTGCTGCTGTCGGTTCTGCTCTATCTGACGAACAAGCGGATCTGGTCGGCTGTCAAAGGCCGCGGCAAGGATGCCGAAGCCAAGTAAGCCGCGACAGAAAGCATTAAGATAAAGGCGCGCTCCGGTTCCGGGGCGCGTTTTTCTTTGTCCGGCTTAACGCGAATGCTCTAGCCCAGATAGGCTTTCAGATCGGGCGGCGGGTCGGCCAAAAGCGCGCGGGTTTCGGCCGGCGGACAGACACGGCCATCGGTGACCACAATCGTCTGGGGCGCGATGGCAAGCGCGTCTTCGGGGCTATGCGTGATCATCAGCATCGCCGCCCCGGTTTCCTCCAGAACCTCTTCCAGAAGCCTCAGCATATCGGATTTCAGCGCCGGACCCAGCGCCGAAAAGGGCTCGTCCAGCATCACCAGAGGACGGGCCGACAGCAGCGCCCGCGCCAGCGCCGCGCGCCCCTGCTGCCCGCCCGAAAGCGCGCCGGGTTTGCGCGCCTCAAGCCCCGACAGCCCGGCCCGGGTGATCGCCTGCTGAACCCGCGCCTTGTCGGCATCGCTCAGCTTCAGCGCCGGGCTGATGCCCAGCGCGACATTCTGATATAGGCTCAGATGCGGAAAAAGGTTGTTGTCCTGAAACAAAAGGCTCATCGGCCGCCCGGCCGGTGCCGTTCTGGTCAGATCGCGTCCCTGCCACAAAACCCGGCCCGTGTCGGGCGCGGCAAACCCCGCGATGATATCGAAAAGCGTCGATTTTCCCGCCCCCGACGGGCCGATCACGGCGGTGCGGCTGCCGGCGGCAAGCTGAAAATCGGCGCTCAGGGTGAAATCGCCACGGGTCAGCCTGATACCCTCAAGCGTCAGCATCGATGCGGCCCCCCCGGTCGAACAGCCAGAACAACATCAGGCTCAGCCCCAGCAAAAGCAGCGCCGCGCCAGCCGCCTGATCCATCCGATAGGCCGCCATCAGCCGATAAAGCGCAAGCGGAAGCGTCGCCGAACCGGGATCGGCGAAAAGCGCGATCACCCCCAGATCGCCCATCGACAGTGCCGCGGCAAGCCCCGCCGAAAACCCGATCGGCCGGCGCAGGCGCGGGATCAAAAACAGCCGCAACCGGGCCCAGCCGGTCATCCCCAGAACATCGGCCAGCCGGCCATGGGCGGCCTCGACCTGCTGCACCGCCGGGACCAGAACCCGCAGGGCGAAGGGCAGGCTGGTGGCGGCATTGACCAGCGCCGTGATCGGCAGCGCCAGAGCCACCGGATCAGCCAATGGAAAGATCACGATGAAAAGCCCGGTGCCAATCACCAGAGGCGAGGCGGCGATGGTGACATAGCCCAGCCCCTCTATAACGCGCCCCGCGCCGCGCCCGCGCAGCTGCGCGATCATCAGCGCCATCGACAGGCTCATCACCAGACAGATCGCGGCCGATACCAGCGCAACGCCGACCGAGCGCAGCGCGGCCTCATAAACGCCCAAAGGCAGCGCCACAAACCCCGCCGCGCCGCGCCATGCAATCATCACCAGTGGCAGCGCAAGAAAAAGCGTTACCGCCACCAACACCGCCAGATCCTGCGCCCTCAGCGCGCCTGTGCGGCTATCCCAGCGTTCGACCCGGCGGTCAAGGCCCGCGCCGATAGCGCCCGGCACCGCCACCCAAAAGGCCACAAGCGCCGCCGCCCCGGCCAGCGTGAACTGAACCACCGCCAAAAGCGCCGCATGTCCCAGATCGAAATCAAAGCGGAACGCCTGATAAATCGCCAGTTCGACCGTCGTGCCGCGCGGCCCCCCGCCCAAGGTCAGCGCCACAGCAAAACTGGTCATCGAGATCAGGAAAATCACCAGAAAGGCGCCCGGCACCACGGCCCGGAGCATCGGCCATTCCAGCAGCCGCTGAATATCCCCGGGCCCCGCGCCCAGCGATGCGGCCAGACGAAACCGCTCGGCCGGGATCTCAAGCCATGCCTGAAGGATCAGCCGCGTGGCCAGCGGGAGGTTGAAAAACACATGCCCCAGAACCACACCATGCAGCCCGTAAATCTGCACCGGCGGCAGGCCGAGCCAGCCCAGCGCAATGGCCAGAACCCCGCTGCGCCCAAAGACCGCCAACAGGCCCAGAACCGCCACAATCACCGGCAGGATGAAAGGCGCCCCCAAAAGGGTCAGCAGCAGGGCGCGCCCCGGAAAATTGCGCCGCGCCAGCGCCCGCGCCACCGGCACGGCCAGCGCCACGCTTAGCGCTGCCGACAAGCTCGCCTGCAACAGGGTAAAGCGGATCGCGGCCCAATCGGCGGGGCCCAGCGCCTGACCGGCCTCGGCCCGCCAGACAACCGCGCCCAGCGTTCCAAAGCTGAGCGCCAGCAAAAGGGCGGCCGAAGCCGCCCCCGCCAGATGGCTTACTTTGAAAGCGCGCTCAGCCATTCAGCCAACGCAGGATCACGCAGTTTCGCCGCCTCATCGGCAGGCAATATCAGCGATTTGGCCGGGGTGATCAGCGTCTCGAACCCTTTGGGCAGACCGCCCGCGGGGGTGATCGCCGGATACATCCAGTTTGTGGTGGGGATGATCGACTGAAAGGCATCGCTTTCCATAAAGCTCAGGAATTTGTCGGCCAGTTCGGGGTGTTTGCTGCTGGCGATCTTGCCGGCCACCTCGATTTGCATGTAATGGCCGTCCGAAAACGCCGCCGCCGCCTTGCTGTCGTCCTTTTCGGCGATCAGGTGATAGGCGGGCGAGGTCGTGTAGGACAAAACCATATCCGCCTCACCGCCCAGGAACATGCCATAAGCCTCGGACCAGCCCTTGGTCACGGTCACGATATTATCGGCCAGATCGGTCCAAAGCGCCTTTGCCCCGTCGCCCTTGACCATCTTGACCCACATCAGCAGGCCCAGACCGGGGGTCGAGGATCGCGGATCCTCGATCACGATCTTGGCGTCGCTCGCGGCCAGTTCGGCAAGGCTGCCGGGGACAGTCTTCATCTTGGTCTTGTCATAGACAAAGGCGAAATAGCCCCAGTCATAGGGCAGGAACAAAGGGTCATTCCACGCCACCGGCAGGTCAAATTTGGGTGCCTGCCCATGCGGTGCAAAAAGCCCCGTCGCGGCGGCATCGGCGGTCAGGTTGGTATCCAGCCCCAGAACCACATCGGCCTTGGTGCGCGCACCCTCCAGCTTGAGCCGCGCCAAAAGCGCCGCGCCATCGCCGGTGCCGACAAATTGCAGGTCACAGTCACAGGTCGCTTCGAACGCCTTTTCGACCGCCGGGCCGGGCCCCCATTCCGAGACAAAACTGTCATAGGTATAAACGGTCAGCACGGGCGTGTCGGCCATGGCGCCGCCCGCCATCAAAAGGCCCGCAGCAAGGGTCAGATATTTCATGTCTCATCCTCCAAAAGGGACGGACGGATGTCAGGTAGAGAGAAACTCACCTTCCCTCCGCCGGTCTTAACCGGTTCAGGTTCAACGGGTCCGCATGCATGCGTCTCAGGCGACAAGCCACCCCGAGGTCGGACCAGCCTAGGACCAGTTCCCAGGCAGCGCAACCTAAAACCCCTTGAGCGCAGCCCCCCCTGCGGGTATTGCGCCCTTATGAGTATGAACAGCTTTGGACATCTTTTCCGCGTCACCACCTGGGGCGAAAGCCACGGACCGGCGCTTGGCGCGACCATCGACGGCTGCCCCCCGGGGGTGAGCCTGACGGCACCGATGATCCAGCACTGGCTGGACATGCGCAAACCGGGCCAGAACAAATACACGACCCAGAGGCGCGAAGCTGATGCGGTTGAAATCCTCTCGGGCGTGTTCGAGGATACCACCACCGGCACCCCGATCCAGCTGATGATCCGCAACACCGATCAGCGCTCCAAGGATTACGGCTATATCGCCGAAAAATTCCGCCCCGGCCATGCCGATCTCACCTAATGGCAGAAATACGGCATCCGCGACTATCGCGGCGGCGGGCGCTCTTCGGCGCGCGAAACGGCGGCCCGTGTTGCCGCCGGCGGGGTGGCGCGCGCGGCGCTGGCCACGCTGGTGCCGGATCTGTCGATCACCGGCTATATGGTCCAGATGGGCCCGCACAAGATCGACCGCAGCGCCTTCGACTGGGACCAGATCGCGCAAAACCCGTTCTGGACACCCGACGCCACGGCAGCAACAGACTGGGCCGCCTATCTCGACGATCTGCGCAAATCCGGTAATTCGGTCGGCGCCATTGTCGAAATTACCGCCCGCGGCGTGCCCGCCGGGCTCGGCGCCCCGATTTACGCCAAGTTAGACACTGATCTGGGCGCTGCCATGCTGTCGATCAACGCCGTCAAAGCGGTTGAGATCGGCGAAGGCATGGATGCCGCCACCCTGACCGGCGAGGCGAACGCGGACGAGATCACGATGGGCCCCGATGGTCCGGTCTATTCCTCCAACCACGCCGGTGGAATTCTGGGCGGTATCTCCACCGGTCAGGACGTGGTGCTGCGCTTTGCGGTCAAACCGACCTCCTCGATCCTCAAGCCGCGCCAGACGATCACCAAATCGGGCGAGGCCACCCAGATCGTCACCAAAGGCCGCCACGACCCCTGCGTCGGCATCCGCGCCGTCCCGGTGGGCGAGGCGATGGCCGCCTGCGTTCTTCTCGATCACATCCTGCTGCAGCGCGGCCAGATCGGCGGCCAGATCGGCCAGACGCGCGGTCAGATCGGCTGATCGCCCTCTGGGCCGGCACCTGTCCCGGCCGCGCCGCGCGAGCCTTGAGTGCGCGAGAGCTGCACCGCCAGAATGCCCGCGGCAATGACCGCTACCCCGATCACATCCAGAAGGCCAAGCCGCTCACCCAAAAGCATCGCCGCGATAGCGACCCCGAAAAACGGATTGAGAAAGTGAAAGGTCGCCGCACGCAGCGCCCCGATCCGGTTGACCAGCCAGAACCACACCCATGTCGCCAAAAGACCGGGCACGAGCGTGGTATAGAAAAACGCCGCGATCAGCCGCGGTGACCAATGCACCACCCAGCTTTCACTGCCCAGCGCCACCAGCGACAGGCTGGCACTGCCGATCAGCATCTGCAGCCCCACGATCATCAGAACATTGCCCCCCGATGACGCCCCGCGCACCGCCAGCGTCGCCAGCGTCAGCGCCAGCGCGCCAATACCCGCCAGCACCAGACCGAATATATCGACCCCCGCGCTCAGACGCGCGCCCATGATCAGAACCACGCCGCCGATTCCCGCCAGCAGCCCCAGAAACCCCAAAAGGCTCAGCCGCTCACCAAAGATCGCCCATCCCGCCAGCGCCACCAGCAGCGGCATGGTCGAGGCGATGATCGCCGCCATCGAGGCCTCCAATGTCTGCATCGCCACGAAATTCAGACCCAGATACAGCGCATTCTGGCAAATCCCGAAAATCACCGTCGCGCGCCACTGGCCCCGGCTCAGACGCCAGCTCTGGCCAAGCGCGCGGGCAATTGCCACCGCAATCACCCCCGAAATCAGAAACCGCAGCGCCAGCGCGGTCAGCGGCGGCGCATCGGCCACGATCATCCGCGCCGAGGTAAAGGCCGACGACCACATCAGCGCAAACGCCAACCCGCCCAGCATTGATTTGATATCCACCCGGCCGCTCCTTCTTCTTTGCAAAAATACTCCTGCAAAACCGCAGGGCCGGGCGCGCGCGGAAAGAAAAAGGGCCGCCCCCGGGGCGACCCTTTCCTAAATCCCGCAAAGAGGCAAGATCAGCTGTTAACGCTGTCCTTCAGTGCCTTGGCGATCGTCATCTTGACCACTTTGTCGGCCTCTTTCTTGATCTGCTCACCCGTGGCCGGGTTGCGAACCATACGCTCGGGGCGTTCGCGGCAATAGATCTTGCCGACACCCGGAAGCGTGACAGCCCCGCCGCCCGACACTTCGCGCGTGATGACATTCACGATTGCGTCCAGTGCGGCGCTCGCCGCTTTCTTGTCTCCGCCCATCTCATCTGCCAAAGCAGCAACCAGCTGGGTCTTGGTCATCGGTTTCGCCATGTAAATTCTCCTCGTTCAGGCCAATTTTTATTGGTCCATATGCGGCGCATTTAACTGTATGTTGCGGCGCGACACAACGACTAGTCGGTTAATTTTGCAACTTTCAGTCGATTTAGTATGGGTTTTTCGCCTCTTAGAGGAACGCCGTCTCCTCAAAGCTGCGCAATTTGCGCGAATGAATGCGCTCAAGCGGCATTTCGCGCAGTTTCTCCATCGCCCGAATCCCGATCAAAAGATGCCGCGCGACCTGTGTTTTATAGAAGTCCGAGGCCATTCCCGGCAGTTTCAGCTCACCATGCAGCGGCTTGTCGGATACACATAAAAGCGTGCCATAAGGCACCCGGAAGCGGAACCCATTGGCCGCAATGGTCGCACTTTCCATATCCAGCGCCACCGCCCGCGACTGGCTCAGCCGCTGCACCGGGCCGGACTGATCGCGCAGCTCCCAGTTGCGGTTGTCGATGGTGGCCACCGTGCCGGTGCGCATGATCCGCTTCAGCTCATACCCTTCCAGGGCGGTGACATCTTCCACCGCATCTTCCAGCGCGATCTGGATCTCGGCCAGCGGCGGGATCGGCACCCAGATCGGGATATCATCGTCCAAAACGTGATCCTCGCGCAGATAGGCATGCGCCAGCACGAAATCGCCCAGCCGCTGACTGTTACGCAGCCCCGCGCAATGGCCAACCATCAGCCATGCATGCGGGCGCAGAACCGCGATATGATCGGTCGCGGTCTTGGCGTTCGACGGCCCGACCCCGATATTGACCAGGGTGATGCCTGACTGCCCCTCGCGTTTCAGGTGATAGGTCGGCATCTGCGGCGTGCTCGCCGTGCCTTTCAGAACGCCGTTCGGGCGCGAGATTTCGGCATTCCCCGGCCCGACAAAACTGGTGTAGCCGCTCTTGGGATCGGCCAGCATGGCGCGGGCATAGGCCTCGAACTCTTCGACATAAAACTGATAGTTGGTGAAAAGGATGTGGTTCTGGAAATGCTCGGGCCGGGTTGCCGTGTAATGGGCCAGTCGGGCCAGCGAATAATCCACCCGTTGCGCCGTGAACAGCGCCAAAGGCCCCGATCCGTCGGCATGACGCCCCGCCGTGCCATTGACGATATCGTCATTGGTGGTCGACAGGTCGGGCACATCGAAAACATCGCGCAGCGGAAATTCCAGCGCGCCGTCCTGCGGGATCGACAAGCTGGCGTTTCCGGCCACCGCGAAATGCACCGGTATCGGTGTCTCTGAGGCGCCGATCATCACCGGAACCCCGTGGTTTTCGATCAAAAGGCCGATCTGCTGGATCAGATAATTCTCGAACAGATCGGGCCGCGTGATCGTCGTTGTATAGGTGCCCGGCGATGCCACATGGCCAAAGCTCAACCGGCTGTCGGCCTGTGCAAAGCTGGAACAGGTCAGGCGGATCTCGGGGTAAAAAGCGCGGCAATGGGCGGGCGGGCGGTTGCCGTCGATCGTTTCCTGAAACCGCTCGGTCAGAAACCGGGTTCCCGCCGAATAGATCTCTTTCAGACGCCCGACCGCCGCCTTTGGGTCAAGAAAGGCCTCATGTTTGGGGATGTCGGGGGTCAGATGCGACACCGCTTCCTGCGTTCCGGTCATGGCGCCCCCTCAAACAATTCGGTTAGTTCGAATTTCGTGACATCGACCAGACCCAGATCCGAGATCCTGAGCTCGGGGATCACGACCAGTGCCAAAAGCGAATGCTGCATATAGGCATTGTTCAGCGTGCAGCCGCAACGCTCCATCGCCGCGACCATCTCCTCGGCCTTTGCTGCGACCTCGGCGGCGGGGCTGTCGGACATCAGGCCGGCAATCGGCAATTCAACCAGCGCCAGCTCTTTCCCGTCCTGCCAGACGGTGATGCCGCCCCCCACCTCGCCAAGCCGGTTCGCCGCCAGCGCCATATCCTCGTGGCTGGTGCCGACGACGATCATATGGTGGCTGTCATGCGCCACGGTCGATGCCATCGCCATCCGCCCCTTGTAGCCAAAGCCGGATACAAAACCGTTGACCACACCGCCCGTGCCCCGGTGCCGCTCGACCAGCGCGATCTGGCAGACATCCGCGCCCTCATCGCCCTGAACCTTGCCGTCCTTCACCTGCAACTCGGCGGTCAGCGCCTTGGTCGGGGCCTGATTTTCAACCACACCAATGACCCGCGCGGTCACCGAATTTGCACCCTCTGGCGCGGCAATCCCGAAATCATCGGCGCCAAGGTCACGGCCCAGGTTTACCGTCCGGCGCGCATGATCGGGCCAGTTCAGATGCGGAAACTCGGCCCGCGTTTCTCCGCCCTCGGCAACCACCGCCCCGCTGGCGATCACAACCTCTATCGGAAGCTCCCTCAGATCGCTCGTCAGGATCACATCGGCCCGCCTTCCCGGCGCGATAGAGCCTATTTCACGCTCAAGCCCGAAATGCGTGGCGGTGTTGATCGTCGCCATCTGCAAGGCGATAATCGGGTCACAGCCGCAATCGATGGCATGGCGCACGACCCGGTTCATATGCCCGTCATTGACCAAAGTGCCCGAATGGCTGTCATCGGTGCAAAGGATAAAGCTGCGCGGATCCAGACCCTTTTCGGTAACTGCGGTGATCTGGGTTTCCACGTCATACCACGCGCTGCCCAGCCGCATCATTGACCGCATGCCCTGACGCACCCGCGCAATCGCATCCGCCTCGCAGGTGCCTTCGTGATCATCCGCCGGACCGCCCGCGGCATAGGCGTGGAACGCCGGGCCCAGATCGGGGCTGGCGTAATGGCCGCCCACGGTTTTACCCGCGTTCTGCGTCGCCGCTATTTCGGCCAGCATCTTGGGATCGGCGTTCACCACACCGGGAAAGTTCATCATCTCGCCCAGACCGACAATGCCGGACCATGTCATCGCCTCGGCGACATCCTCTGGCGTGATCTCGAAACCCGTCGTCTCCAGCCCCGGCGCCGAAGGCGCGCAACTTGGCATCTGGGTGAAAATGTTGATCGGCTGAAGGAGGGCCTCATCATGCATCAGCCGCACACCTTCAAGCCCCAGAACATTGGCAATCTCATGGGGGTCGGTGAACATCGATGTCGTGCCATGCGGCGTGACTGCGCGGGCAAATTCCGCCGGGGTCAGCATCCCGCTTTCGATATGCATATGC
>JASBSV010000038.1 GCA_030148745.1 Paracoccaceae bacterium | reverse complement strand
TTCGCCGCGCTTGCCACGCTTCCCGAAAACATGCCCGAGGGCATCGCACGCGATCTGACCGGCGCCGGCATCCTGCCGCTGTCGGGGATCGGCGATGCGATGGCCGCGATCGCGCTGGCCGGCGCGGCGCGCAGCGCGCCTTCGGCTCCGCTGCTTTTGCCTGCCGCCCTTCCCGGCGCGCCCGTAACCTTGCCCGAGGCCGAGGCAAAATCGCACCTGTCCGCGCATGGCGTTGCCATTCCCGCCGGCGCCAGTGCCGCAACAGCATCCGAAGCCGGCAGGCTGGCGCAGAAGATCGGCTTTCCGGTCGCCCTCAAAGGTCAGGGCATCGCCCATAAGACCGAGGCCGGAGCGGTCCATCTGAACCTGCGCAGCCGGGCCGAGGTCACCAGCGCCGCCACCACCCTGCCCGGCACCGGCTATCTGATCGAAAAGATGGTCGAAGGCGGGCTCGCCGAGGTTCTGATCGGCGTCACCGGTGACGAGGCGCATGGCTATGTGCTGACACTGGCCGCCGGCGGGGTTCTGGCCGAACTTCTGCGCGACCGTCAGTCGCTTCTGGTGCCCGCCCCGCGCACGGAAGTCGAGCGTGCCCTGCGCCGGCTGGCGCTCTGGCCGCTGCTCTCGGGCCACCGCGGCGGCGCAAGTGCCAACAGCGGCGCGCTGGTGGACATGGTGATGGCGGTGCAGGATTATGTGATGCATCATCACGCCGGGCTGGCCGAGGTCGAGATTAACCCCGCCATCGTCACCGCCAGCCGCGCACTCGCCGCCGACGCCCTAATCACAAGGGAAGGATAACCATTGCAAAACCCCATTCGCAGCCGGCGCGACGGCGCCATCCTGGAGGTGACGCTGGACCGCCCCAAAGCCAATGCCATCGATCTGGCCACCAGCCGGATCATGGGCGATGTCTTTGCCGGGTTCCGCGATGACCCGGACCTGCGCGTGGCCATCATCACCGGCGCGGGCGACAGGTTCTTCTGCCCCGGCTGGGATCTCAAGGCGGCCGCCGCAGGCGATGCGGTCGATGGCGATTATGGTCAGGGCGGCTTTGGCGGCCTGCAGGAGCTGCGTGATCTCAACAAACCCGTCATCGCCGCGGTCAACGGTATCGCCTGTGGCGGCGGGCTGGAACTGGCGCTCTCGGCGGATATCATCCTCGCCGCCGATCACGCGCAATTCGCCCTGCCCGAAATCCGCTCGGGAACCGTGGCCGATGCCGCTACGATCAAGCTGCCCAAACGCATCCCCTATCACATCGCGATGGAAATGCTTCTGACCGGCCGCTGGCTGGACGCGCAGGAGGCGCATCGCTGGGGCTTTGTCAACCGCGTCATTTCGCAAAAATCCCTGATGGAGGAAACCCGCGCCCTGGCACAGACCCTCGCCGCGGGCCCGCCGCTCGTCTATGCCGCGATCAAGGAAATCGTCCGCGACGCCGAAGACAGCCGCTTTCAGGACACGATGAACCGCGTCACAAAACGCCAGCTTCCCACCGTCGACCGGCTTTACGGATCACAGGACAATCTCGAAGGCGCCCGCGCTTTCGCCGAAAAACGCGATCCGGTCTGGAAAGGCAAATAGCCGCTTCCATTTGGTCAAAATATCCCCGCCGGAGGCACCCGCCACCAGTCAGGCCGCGCCGGCGGCTGTTAATTATCTGGCTCGTCGGGGCGCACCGCCGGCAGGTTCACATTCGATCCGGCGGCATAAAAGCTGGCGGTACTATTGCCCGGCAGATTGTCCAGAACCGCCCAAAGCGCCACGCCTGCTACCGCGATCATGGCAAAGGCCGAAAGCATCGTTTTCATAACATGGCTCCTATTCCGCCGGGGTCGCGCTGGTTGACTGACCTCCGGCCGGGCGCGGATTGTGATCGCCCTCCTCGACCCAGACACTGTGGTGCTCGCGCGCCCAGTTCAGATCGACATCGCCATTGGTCATCGCCTCGGCGGCGCCCTCCATCCCCAGCGTGCCGATGTAGATATGGCCGATAATGATCGCCATCAGGATAAAGCCCGCCGCCGCATGCCACAGCTGCGCCAGTTGCATTTCCGCCTGCGGCACAAGATCGGTGGGCAGCGAAAACCCGATGGCGTTGAGCACGCCGAAGGTTTTGGAAAAGAGCGGGAACTCGAAAGGAAACAGCATCGACAGGCCCGAGACGGAAATCGTTGTCCCGAACAGCACCACCGACCAGAAGACCAGCTTTTGACCGGCGTTGAACTTTGCCGCGGGCGGGTGCTTGTCATCCGACAAAATCCCGCCACCCTGTTTGATCCAGATCCAGTCAAGCCGACTTGGCAGGTTCGAGGCGACCCACATCAAAAACACAACCGCAAGGCTGACCATGAACACCCATGAGACATAGTCGTGGATGAATTTCGACCCGATCGCCAGTGGCGCAAAGGCGTCGCGCCCCACCAGCGGGATGATCCCGACGCGGCCGAACAGCGTGAAAAGCCCGGTCAGCGCCAAGAGTATGAACGAGCCGGACATGAGCCAGTGAAAGAACCGCTCGACCGTGTTGAACCGCTCGATCAGGATGCCCGAGCGCCCGCTGCTGATACGGACCCGGCCGCGGATGAGATAGAAAATCGCCAGCGCCACGATGGTTCCCAACAACAGATAACCGCCCCAGGTTCTGAGCGGTCCGGCCCGGACCGAAAGCCATTCCATCCCCGCGGTCTGGATCATCACATCGGTCGCCGGGCCACGGGCCGAAACCCGCACCTGACCGTTGGTGTCTGTACGAACGGCGCGGTAGATGTCCGAAATACTGCCCTGCGGCAGCGTATTGATCGGAATATCGGGGCGCGAGGGCACGGTGGAATATCGCGACCCATCGCTGGCCTTGTCTTGCTGGCGCTGCAGAATATTCGCCAGCCCATCGGATTTGAGCGTAAAGCCATTGCTGTCACCCGGCGCCTGAGCGCTGTTTTGCGCCGCCGCCGGAAGCGCCAGAAGCGTCACCGTCAGCAAGAGTGAGAGAACTGATTTAAGTGTCATGATGCACCTCCATCGCGCAAGGGTCACGGCTTTGAGCTGAATTCGCTGGTGGGCTTGTTATAGGCCGTGTTCCACCCCCAGGCGCCCGAGCCGAAGCCGCGCGCGACGACACGCTGACGATAGACATCTGCGATGACATCGCCGTCGCCCGCCAGAAGCGCGCTGGTCGAGCACATTTCGGCGCAGAGCGGCAGTTTACCCTCGGCAATCCGGTTGCGGCCGTATTTTTCGTATTCTTCTTCCGAGTTGTTCTCGGCAGGGCCACCGGCGCAGAAGGTACATTTGTCCATCTTGCCGCGGCTACCGAAATTGGTCGCCTTGGGAAACTGCGGCGCCCCGAAGGGGCAGGCGTAAAAGCAATATCCGCAGCCGATGCACAGATCCTTGGAGTGCAGGACGATGCCGTCCTCGGTCTGATAGAACACATCCGCCGGACAGACCGCCATACAAGGCGCGTCCGAGCAGTGCATGCAGGCCACCGAAACCGAGGTTTCGCCCGGCTTGCCGTCGCGAATTGTCACCACGCGGCGGCGGTTGATGCCCCATGGAACACCGTTTTCGTTCTTACAGGCGGTGACGCAGGCGTTGCATTCGATGCAGCGGGCCGAGTCGAGAAGAAATTTAGCGCGTGCCATTTCGATAGCCCCCTTATGCTGCGGTTATGTTGCACAGGGTGACTTTCGTCTCCTGCATCTGGGTTACACTGTCATAGCCATAGGTCTGGGCGGTGTTGCTGCTTTCGCCCAGTACATATGGGTCGGCCCCGGGTGGGTATTTCGACCTCAGATCCTCGCCCTCGTACCAGCCGCCGAAGTGGAAGGGCATAAAGACGACGCCCGGCTTGACCCTTTCGGTGACCAGCGCCTTGACCTTGACCTTGGCGCCTGTCGGGCTGTTGAGCCAGATCCAGGCCCCTTCGGAGATACCATTGTCATTGGCATCGCGCGGGTTGATCTCGGCGAACATCTCCTGCTGCAATTCGGCCAGCCACGGGTTCGAGCGCGTCTCGTCGCCGCCACCTTCATATTCCACAAGCCGCCCCGAGGTCAGGATGATCGGGAAGTCCTTGGAATAATCCACTTTCTGGATCGATTCATAAAGCGTCGGCAGACGATAGAAGGTGCGGTCGGGATAGGTGGGATATTTCGCCACCAGATCGCGGCGCGGGGTATAAAGCGGCTCGCGGTGGATCGGCACCGGATCGGGGAAGGTCCAGACCACGGCGCGGGCCTTGGCGTTGCCGAAGGGGGCGCATTCATGTTTGATCGCGACCCGCTGGATGCCGCCCGAAAGGTCGGTTTTCCAGTTGGTTTTAGGCCCGGCCACGGCATCGATCGCCTTGCGCTCATCGGCCGTCAGATCGCCGTCCCATCCCAGATCCATCAGCATCTGCATGGTAAACTCGGGATAGCCGTCCTTGATCTCGGAGTCCTTGGAATAGACGCCTTCGGCCAGAAGGTTCTGACCGTTGCGCTCGACCCCAAAGCGCGCCCGGAACGTCAGCCCGCCTTTCGAGACAGGTTTGGACATATCATAAAGGTTGGGCGTGCCGGGGTGCTTCATCTCCGGCGTGCCCCACGACGGCCAGGGCATACCGTAATATTCCCCGTCCACCGGACCGCCGACCGCCTGAAGCGTTGTGCGGTCAAAGGTTTTCTGGTTGGCCATATGGGCCTTGATCCGCTCAGGGCTTTGGCCAGTATAACCGATGGTCCACATGCCGCGGTTAAATTCGGCCGTGATATCCTCGATCTTCGGCTCATCCGCCGAACTGACCTCGATGTTGCGGAACAGCTCTTTTGCGAAACCCAGTTTTTTGGCGAATTTGGCCATGATCGTGTGATCGGGCAGGCTTTCGAACACCGGGTCGACCACTTTTTCACGCCATTGCAGCGAGCGGTTGGAGTTGGTGACCGAGCCATAGGTTTCGAACTGGGTTGTCGCCGGCAGAACCCAGACGTTGTCAGTGCGATCACTCAGCACCGCCGAAACCGTCGGATAGGGGTCGACGATCACCAGCATGTCCAGCTTCATCATCGCCTTGCGCATATCCGGCAGGCGGGTCTGCGAGTTTGGCGCATGGCCCCAGAACACCATCGCCCGGATCGGGTTTGGCTGGTTCTCCATGTTTTTGGGGTCTTCCAGAACGCCGTCGAACCAGCGCGAGACGGGGATGCCGATGGCCTCCATTTCCTTCTGGTTGGCGAATTGGCCCTTGAGCCAGTTGTAATCTTCGCCCCAGACCCGCGACCAATGCTTCCATGCGCCGGTCGACAGGCCGTAATAGCCCGGAAGGGTATGCGACAGAACGCCAAGGTCGGTTGCGCCCTGCACGTTGTCGTGGCCACGGAAGATGTTGGCACCGCCGCCCGAAACACCGATGTTGCCCAGCGCCAGTTGCAGCACGCAATAGGCGCGGGTGTTGTTATTGCCGGTGGTGTGCTGGGTGCCGCCCATGCACCAGACGATCGTACCGGGCTTGTTGTCTGCCAGCGTCTTGGCGACGCGGGCCAGCTGTTCACCTGTCACGCCGGTGACATCTTCGGTCGTCTTGGGGTCCCATTTGGCAACTTCGGTGCGGATCTGATCCATGCCCCAGACACGGGTCTGGATATAGTTCGTATCCTCCCACCCGTTTTCAAAGATATGCCAAAGGATGCCCCAGATCAGGGCCACATCGGTGCCCGGACGCAGCCGCACATGCTCATGCGCCTTGGCAGCGGTGCGGGTAAAGCGCGGATCGCAGACGATCAGCTTGGCGCCGTTTTCTTCGGTTGCCTTGAAGACATGGCGCATGGCCACCGGGTGCGCCTCGGTCGGGTTGGCGCCAACCATCAGAATGGCCTTGGAGTTATGCATGTCGTTGAACGAGTTGGTCATGGCGCCGTAGCCCCATGTATTGGCCACACCCGCAACCGTGGTCGAGTGACAGATCCGCGCCTGATGGTCGACGTTATTGGTGCCCCAATAGGCAGCGAATTTGCGGAAAAGATAAGCCTGTTCGTTATTGTGCTTGGCCGAGCCCAGCCAATAGACGCTGTCGGGTCCGCTTTCCTTGCGGATCTTCAGCATCTCGTCGCCAATCTTGTTGATGGCTTCGTCCCATGTGCGGCGCTCCCATTTGCCACCTACCAGCTCCATGGGATATTTCGCGCGCCGCTCACCATTGGTGCTTTCGCGCACTGCCGCGCCCTTGCAGCAATGGGTGCCCATGTTGATCGGGCTGTCCCAGGCAGGGGCCTGACGGGTCCAGACGCCGTTTTGCACTTCGGCCTCGACCGTGCAGCCGACCGCGCAATGGGTGCAAACCGATTTGCGGCGCGTCACCTCGCCCACCTGCCATGCGTTGCCGGCTTCGGCTTTTTGCACGGTTTTGGACATCATGCTGACCGCCGCCAGCCCGCCGACCGCAAGACCCGAGCCGCGCAGGAAGCCGCGCCGGTCCATGGTCATGTTGCCTGCTTGTGAAAGAACGCCGGTGCGCGCTGATCTGCCATTAACGGCAGAGGTCTTTTTCCTCAGCATAATGATCTCCCGTCTTAGTCTTTTCTGGCCCGCCCGAAGCGGGCAACCAACCCTTTAGGGCAGAGCGCTGGGCCCCGCCGGATGTATTTTCAGAACTTAAGGCTTTTGAGGTATTCTTCGGTATGCGCGGTCTTACGCATCTTCACGTCACGGCCGGTCATCGGCGCCTCCTGCGCCTGCGCTGGCAGCCCCGTGGTCAGCCCGGCGACAGCCGCGGCAGGGGCGGCCATGGTGGTGAGTTTCAGAAATGAGCGCCTTGCGTTGTTCTTGACCCGTTCGGGTTTGGCTGTCCTCATATTGTATTCCTCCCTCTTATCTTCGGTGTCAGGCCGCCTTTCCAAGGAGCCTGAACGATTCAAATTCGATCTCGGTAAACAGTCGCCCGATGGTGCCGAGCGGGGCATAGAGATGCGCGCCCTGTGCGCCTTCGAGGTCAGCAAAGAAATGCGGAGCCCATTTGCCCAGATGGGCCTTGAAAAAGTCCCGCTGAACGCTGAGCCCGGCGCTTTCGGCGCCATATTCACCCAGGATCAGACCATGCATAATCTCGGCCATCGTGGCGATGTGATCTTCGGGTTCATGGCGGTCATCGGCGCGGCGGATGCCGAGGCGCTGCATGTCTTCGCGCAGCTTGGCCAGCGGCATCTCGTGCAGAAAGCCGGTCAGATAAAAGCTGGCGTAGGGCAAAAGCTCGCCCCGGACCAGACCCATGAAAAGCTCATTGTATTCCGATCTGGCGCTTTCGGCGTCGGCCTGAGACGCCGCGCGGGCCAGCGCATTGATCGCCGTGCCAAGCGGCGAATCGTCGCCCGACAGCCCCGCAATCTGATCCAGAAGCTCCTGAGGCGGCGGCGCGCAAAGCAGCCGGCCCAACAGGCCATAAAGATCAGCGCGCATGCGATCTTCAGGCGCAAGATCTGGCAGCTTGAGTTCGGGCATTTCTGCTCCTGACGGCCGGTCCTGGTCAACTTAACTAACCAAAGGTTAGCCAAGCACCGGGCTTCCAGCAAGGAAATTATCAATTATTTAAGCGGCTTTTAATTTGTTTTATTTTTGCCGGGGTCTGCGTTCCGGGGGCTGCGGTATACATCGCCATGCTGTCGGATGCGCGCATCCCCGCGCCCGTCCTCGACGCGGTCAAGATCGGTTTCGTCGCGGCGACGCTTGTAAAAAGGCTCTTGCTTGTGATGCTGGGCGATATAGTCGCCAATCCACTCGATCATCTCGGGCGGCATCGGTACGCGTTCGACGATCTCGTCGCCGGCATCCAGATGATCCTGCGCCTCATAGGGCGAGACGGTTATGGTGACCGGACGCGGGCGGTCACCGCTGTCACCCTCGCCCTGCAAAACGACATAAGCCGACGGCGCGGAAGAATCGAGCGCCAGCATATAAGCGTCGGTATCGGTGCGGTGCAGATCCAGTTGCAAGGTGGCGGCGTGATAATCGACAATCTCGCCATCGCGGCGCAGCTCGGCCCAATCGGCATCCGCCGCGCCGGGCAAAAGCCCGATCACCCGATAGGTCATGTCGATCCAGCGCGACTGGCTTGGGGCGGCGCGCAGGATAATGCCGACCGGAATGCTCTGTTGAAACCTTGTTCGTTTGCCGGACATATAAGGCGCCCTTCTTCTGGTCCTGCCGGTGAGTGTTACGCGATCAGGGCACCCCGGTCCATGCGGGTTTTCAGCCGGCGCTCAGGCGTCGGGCGGGGCCCAGTCGGCGGGCGGCACATGGCGGCGGCGCAGCCGGATCGCCAGACCGAAAGCCACGCCAATACCGATAGCGACGGTCAGATCGGCCACCACCGTCAGAACCAGCGTCAGGACCAGCAGGAACTGATCGCTGCGCGGCGCCGAAAGATATCCGCGCCATTTATGCGGCTCGCTCATATTCCAAGCCGTCAGGATCAAAAGCCCCGCCAGTGCCGGCATCGCCAGATAGCCCGCCAGGGGGGCGGCCAGCATCATAACCACAAGAATGGTCAGGGCATGGACGATCCCTGCGACCGGGGTTCTGCCGCCGGCGCGCACATTGGTCGCGGTCCGGGCAATCGCGCCGGTCGCCGGCAGGCCGCCGAAAAGGGCCGAGGCAAGGTTGGCCGATCCTTGTGCCAGAACCTCAGCATTGGGGCGGTGCGCGCCGTCGATCATACGGTCGGCCACAAGCGCCGACAAAAGCGATTCCACCCCCGCCAGAAAGGCAATGACAAAGGCCGAGGGCAAAAGTTCGACAATGCGATCGACACTGATGGCAGGCAAATGCGGCACCGGCAACTGATCGGGCAAGGCGCCAAAGCGTGACTGGATCGTGTCGACCTGCAGCGCGGCCAGCGCGACGATGGCCGAGGTCAGCGCGATGGCAACGATCAGCCCCGGCAGACGCGGTGCGGCGCGGCGCATCAGGATGATCAGAACCATGGTGGCCAGCCCAATCGTCAGGGCCGGCGTGTTCAATGTCTCGCGCGCGCCCCAGAGCGCCGCCAGCTTGTCAAAGAAATCCGCCGGCACAGACTGCAGCGTGAGGCCCAGAAGATCCTTGAGCTGACTTGTGGCGATGATGATGGCGATGCCGATGGTAAAGCCATTGACCACCGCTTCGGGCACATAGGTGATCAGATTACCGGCCCGAAAGAAACCCGCGACCAGCATAATAATCCCGGCCATGAAGGTTGCCAGCACCAGCCCGTCATAACCGTGCTGGGCGATCACACTGTAGACCACAACGATAAAGGCGCCGGTCGGCCCGCCGATCTGTACCCTGCTGCCCCCCAGCGCCGAGATGACAAGCCCGCCGACAATAGCGGTGATCAACCCTTTGGCAGGATCGGCGCCCGAGGCGATGGCGATGGCAAGCGACAAGGGAAGGGCGACCATGGCAACGGTCATCCCGGCCAGAATATCGGTCAGAAAAACGCCACGCGAATAGCCCTTCAGGGTCGTCAGAATTTTGGGTTTCATGGGGATGTCATTAGAATAATAATGAGACGGGGGGCTTATCGGGCTTTCTTATCGGTTTTGCAACAAAAAAAGCCGCCCCTGAGGGACGGCTTGATTTTTGTCGTTGCGCTGGGCGCTCTTATTCGTCGTCCAGAGCCTCAACCGCTTTTTGCAGGTCTTCTTTTGAGACGGTCTTTTCCTCGACGCTGGCAAGCTCGAAGATATAGTCGACAACCTTGTCTTCAAACAGCGGCGCCTGGATCTGCTGGCGCATCTGCGGGTTGTTCTGCACGAACTCAAAGAACTGGCGTTCCTGACCGGGATACTGACGTGCCTGGGTCATGACCGCCTGAGTCATCTCGGAATCCGAGACCGTGATATCGTTTTTCGACCCCAGCTCAGCCAGGAAAAGACCCAGTTTCACACGGCGTTTTGCCAATGTGCGATGCTCGTCGGTGGTTTCGATCTCGGGGTGATCGTGACCCTCGACGTCGGGGTTTTCCTCGTGCCAGAGCTGATGCGCGATCTGCCCGGCCTCGGCATCGACCAGCGACGGAGGCAGGTCGAAATCGACCAGCTTGTCCAGATCGTCCAGAAGCTGACGCTTCATGACCGCGCGGGCGGCGCCGGCATATTCGGATTCGAGCCGCTCACCGATCTGCGCCTTCAGCGCAGCCAGATCATCGGCGCCGAACTGTTTGGCCAGTTCATCGTTGATCTCGGCCGGTTTGGGGGCTTTGACGGCCTTGACGGTGCAGTCAAAGACGGCGTCCTTGCCGGCCAGATTTTCGGCCCCGTATTCGGCGGGGAAGGTGACCTTGACCGCAACCTCATCGCCGGCCTTGGCGCCGACGAGCTGCTCTTCAAAGCCCGGAATGAACGAGTTCGAGCCCAGAACCAGCGGGTAATCCTCGGCCGTGCCGCCCTCGAACAGCTCACCATCCACCTTGCCGGCGAAATCGATGACCACCTGATCGCCGTCCTTGGCTTTCGAGCCTTTCTTGCGGTCCTCGAAATTCTGGGCGGTTTCGGCCAGACTGGCCAGAGCTTCGTCAATCGCGGCCTCCTCGGCCTTGACCACAAGCTTTTTCAGCTTGAGCGATTTGAAATCGGCCTCGGGGATCTCGGGCAGACGCTCATAGGTCATGTCCACGACAACATCGTCGCCCGGTTTCCAGTCTTCGTTCGTCATTTTGACGTCGGGCTGAAGCGCCGGGCGGTCGCCTGATTTCTCGAAGTGATCGTTCATCGCGCCGTCGATGACTTCCTGCATGGCTTCGCCCAGCATCCGCTCGCCGAACTGCTTTTTCAAAAGCGCCATGGGGACCTTGCCCTTGCGAAAGCCCTTCATTTCAACTTCGGGCTGCGCCTCGGCCAGCTTTTCGTTGACCTTTGCGTCCAGCTCGGATGAGGGAACGGTGATCGAATACCCCCGCTTCAGACCCTCGTTGAGCGTCTCGGTGACCTGCATATGTGTCGTCCTTTTGCGTCTGCCTGGGCCGACTCCCTTGGTCGCCCTTGTAAATCAGAGGCCGTTCTATTGGTGGCAACCCGCTCTTGCAAGGCGAATTGGCGTGTTTTTGCCCTAGTTCAGCCGGAACCGGTTGCGCAGACCCAGACCGAGAAAGAACAGTAGGGCGATCCCCACCACCGACTGCAGCCCCGAGAGGGCATCCAGCCATGCGGGCGCCTCTTTGTAGAACTCGGGGTGCATCTTGCGGCAGCACGGCCTCAGTCACCGCAGAGTTACGGCTTTCGCATAACCATGTGCGTCGCACAGACCGGCGGGCGGGACGTTACAACTCATTGAATTAGTTAATTGGTGCGGGTGAAGGGACTTGAACCCCCACGCCTTGCGGCGCCAGAACCTAAATCTGGTGCGTCTACCAATTCCGCCACACCCGCATCGCGATCGGCGCAGGTGCGCGCCGAAAGCCGCGACTGCCTAACAAAGGATAGCGGCGGATGCGAGTGTAAAAATCGGGAGCGCCACAAAAAT
>JASBSV010000029.1 GCA_030148745.1 Paracoccaceae bacterium | reverse complement strand
GTAGGATGCCAGCTGGTCTTCGCGGCCACTGCCCAGGCCGGTGGGGTCGAGGATCGGCCAGTATTCGACATCGAGACGGTAAAACCGCGTCAGATCCAGCGCCCGCCGCTGGCTGGCCGGGGATAGTGCCACGATCAGATCGAACCCCGACAGATCGTCGCCCCATTCCTGCATCTCGTCGAACGAACGTACCCGGTGGCGCTCCAGCTCGACCCCGATCTCGGCGCAGACCGCGACCGAAAACCCGTCAATCTCAAGATCGTTCTTGACGCCGGCGGACTGAACATAGGCGCGGTGGCCATAAAACTTTTTCATCAGCCCTTCGGCCATGGGCGAGCGCACGGCGTTATGGTCACAGCAAAACAGCACCGACTGGGGAAGAGAGGGCGCCGCCATGTCAGGCCCCGAAATGCAGGACACAGATCAGGGTGAAAAGCCGCCGCGAGGTGTCGGTGTCCACTTCGGCCTTCCCTTCAAGCCGTTCCTGCAGCACCCGCGCGCCTTCGTTGTGGATGCCGCGCCGGCCCATGTCGATCGCCTCGATCTGACTGGGGGGAAGTTTTTTGACCGCGTCGAAATAGCTTTCGCAGATCTGAAAGTAATCTTTGACGACCTGCCGGAATGGCCCCAGCGAGAGGTGAAATTCAGCCGCTTTGGCGCCGTCCTGCGTGGTGATGTCAAAGACAAGGCGGCGCTCGCGGATGGCCAGCAACAGGTTATAGGGACCAGGCGGCACCTGCCGTCCGTCGCGCGCGGGCAGGGCGAAAGAGTTTTCTTCCAGCAGATCGAAGATGGCCACCTTGCGCTCCTGCTCGATCTCCGGGGTGGGCGGGGGCAGGGCGCTGTCGTCAATCTCGACCTGAAACAGACGGTTGGTCATCATGCCTCCTTGTTCAGCCGGTCCAGCCGGGCGCGCACCGAAAGCCCGTGCGCCTCAAGCCCTTCAGAGATGGCCAGACGTTCGGCCGCAGGGCCGATCGCGGCCAGACTTGCCGGTGTCATCCGCGCCAAAGTGGTCCGCTTGAGGAAATCGAGCGCCGAAAGGCCCGAGGAGAACCGCGCCGAGCGCGCGGTGGGCAGAACGTGATTGGGCCCGCCGATGTAATCGCCGATCGCTTCGGGGGTCCAGCCGCCCAGAAAGATCGCCCCGGCATGGGTCACCTTGGCGGCCAGCGCATCGGCATCCTGCACGCAAAGCTCAAGGTGTTCGGGGGCGATACGGTCCGACAGCTGCGCCGCTTCGGCCAGCGATCGCACCGTGATCACCGCGCCGAAATCGCGCCAGCTTGGGCCGGCGATCTCGCGGCGCTCCAGCGTTTCAAGGCGCTTGTCAACCGCGGCTGCCACGGCCTGACCAAAGGCGGCATCGTCGGTGATCAGGATCGATTGCGCGCTTTCGTCATGTTCGGCCTGACTAAGCAGGTCGACCGCCACCCAATCGGGGTCGTTGTCGCGATCGGCGATGACCAGAATTTCCGACGGCCCGGCGATCATGTCGATCCCGACCTTGCCGAAGACCCGCCGCTTGGCGGCGGCGACATAGGCGTTGCCGGGGCCGGTGATCTTGTCGACCGGGGCGATCGTTTGGGTGCCATAGGCCATGGCCGCCACGGCCTGCGCCCCGCCGATACGATAGATCGTGTCGACCCCGGCAAGCCGCGCCGCCAGCAGGACCAGCGGATTGACCTGCCCCCCCGGCGTCGGCGCGCAGATCACCAGATCGCGCACGCCCGCCACCCGGGCGGGGATTGCGTTCATCAGCACCGATGAGGGGTAGGAGGCTAGACCGCCGGGCACGTAAAGCCCCGCTGCCGTCACCGGCGACCAGCGCCAGCCAAGCGTTGCGCCCGCCTCATCGGTCCAGCTTTCATCCTGCGGCATCTGCCGGGCGTGATAGGCGCGGATCCGCTCGGCGGCCAGTTCAAGCGCGGCGCGCTCATCGGCCGGAACCTTGGCGCATTCAGCTTCGATTTCCTCTGCCGAAAAGGCCAGCGTTTCAGGCGTCAGATCAAGTCGGTCAAACCGGCGTGTCAGTTCGATCACCGCCTCGTCGCCGCGGCTGCGCACATCGGCGATGATCTGGGCGACGGTGGCATCGACATCCGGCGCGTCTTCGCGTTTGGCGTTCAGAAGGGCCTGAAAACGCGGCTCAAAATCGGCCTCGCCTGTGGATAAAAACTGCGGCATTGGCGGCTCCGGGTGACCTAGTCGTGTTGTGGGACTTTGCGCGATGGCGCCTGATAGGGGCGCGTGACATCCTGTAATACGACGTCCAGCGTTTCGACATCCAGCGCAATGGCCCCGTCGCCGGCAAGCGTGATCTCAACCCGTCCTGTACCGTCTTCGCCGGGGGTGAAGCTGAGCGTCAGCAGCGACAGGATCAGTTCTTTGTCACTGCGGTCGATACCCTGCGTGACGACGTTCTGAACATCCGAAAACGCCAGGACCGATTGCACCCGCTCAACCGGGCGGTGATATTTCCGGGCGGCGTCGACATCCTCCCAGCGGAACCGGTTGAGGAGCATGGCAAAGCGCCGCTCTTTGTGGCGCCAAGAGATTTCGGTGATCGGAAAGACGGCATCCTGCACGAGGGCCGAGATGACCTTCAGATCGTCACTGTCCATCGCCTGAAGGCGCAGCGGCTTTTCCGCGCCGTCCTCGAATCTGGCATCTTCGGTCATTGGCTTTTCACCCGCTCGATTTTGGCGCCGCAAGCGCCCAGTTTTTCCTCGACCCGCTCATATCCGCGGTCCAGATGATAGACCCGGCTGACCAAGGTTTCCCCTTCGGCCGCCAGACCGGCAAGAATAAGCGAGACCGAGGCGCGCAGATCGGTTGCCATCACCGGTGCGCCGCGCAGCCGCTCAACCCCGGTCACCCGGGCCGTGCCGCCATGCACGTCGATATTGGCGCCCATCCGGATCAGTTCGGGCGCATGCATGAAGCGGTTCTCAAAGATCTTCTCTTCCAGAACGCTGGTTCCTTCGGCGGTGCACAAAAGCGCCATCATCTGGGCCTGCAGGTCGGTGGGGAAACCGGGGAAAGGCTCGGTCGTGATATCGACCGCACTGACCCGGCCATTCTTGCGGCTGACGCGCAGGCCCCGGGCGGTTTCTTCGACCGTGACGCCGGCCTGATCCAGCTTTTCACAAAACGCCGCGACCAGATCGATGCGCCCGCCCAAAAGCTCGACCGTGCCGCCGGTGATCGCGGGGGCCAGCATATAGGTGCCAAGCTCGATCCGGTCGGTCACCACCGCATGGGTGGCCCCGCCCAGCCGGTCAACCCCCTCAATGGTGATGGTCGAGGTGCCGTGCCCTTCGATCTGCGCGCCCATCCGGATCAGGCATTCGGCCAGATCGACAATCTCGGGCTCGCGCGCGGCGTTTTTCAAAACCGTGGTCCCGCGCGCCAGAGTGGCCGCCATCAGAACGTTTTCTGTCGCCCCGACCGAGACAAAGGGAAATTTATGCGTGGCGCCCTTCAGGCTGCCGGGGGCGTCGGCATGCACATAGCCGTCTTTCAGCTCCAGCTTGGCGCCCAGCGCCTCAAGCCCTTTGAGGTGCAGGTCCACCGGGCGGGCGCCGATGGCGCAGCCGCCGGGCAGCGAGACGACCGCATGGCCCTCGCGCGCCAGAAGCGGGCCCAGAACAAGGATCGAGGCGCGCATTTTGCGCACGATGTCGTAATCGGCCCTGAGGTTGTTCAGATCATGCGACGACAGCGCCAGCACCTGCCCCCCCTGAAGCGATGACACCTCGGCCCCCAGCGATTGCAAAAGCGTCGTCATCGTCGCGATATCCGAAAGCCGCGGCGCATTGGTCAGCGTCAGCGGCTGGTCCGACAACAGCGTGGCGGGCATCAGCGTCAGGCAAGCGTTCTTGGCCCCTGCGATCGGAATTTCACCGCTCAGGGCGCCGCCGCCGGTGACTAAAATCGAATCCATGCTAATCGTCCTTGCCTGTCTCACCCGCGGTTGGGGCCGCATCCCGCGCCCGCGCCTGGGCCTTTCTGCGCTGAAGATTGGCCTTCAGCGCCTTTTTCAGCCGGTCCTGCCGGGTTTCGGTGGCTTTGGAGCCACTGGATTTCTCGGAATTCTTTACCATTTGACGCCTCATATCGCAGCCGGGGCCTAGGGTCCAGATTGCGCTTGCGCGGCGGCGGAAATGGCCTTAATCACCCGCCCACGATGATTTGGCAGTTGCCCTTGGGCAGGTGATTGCCCCGGCGCTTGACAGCGCGGGGCTGGCTCAGACGGAAACGGCCATGTATTTTGAGGGAAATCTCCAGGCCCCTCTTGCAACCGGGTTGTCCCCGGGGGTACGAACTGGAAACGGAATGCTGTGGTAGCTCAGTGGTAGAGCACACCCTTGGTAAGGGTGAGGTCGAGAGTTCAATCCTCTCTCACAGCACCATTCTTCCCGTTTTAAATCACGCATTCACGGTGCTGACGGCGGGCAGGGTTGTTGTTACCCCGACGCTACCCGGCCGATTCACCATTCCTCGCCCCAGTCCGGGTAGATTTGGCCGCCGGTCTTTGACACATGGGTTGCAGAGTGGCTACCGTGGCCTCATGGGTCCGTTTTGCCTATAGGATGCCGCAGAACGATATGAGGGCTTAGACTACTGTTCTCGTCGGGCGTGGAAGGAAATATTTGACTAAGTGACCCACATTTAGGCTGTATAGGTCAGCCCATCTACACTATCTTGCCCCAAGTGAAGCAGAGGTATCGCGCGATGGCACTTGGAAAACTATGGGCCGGTCGGGTATACGGCACAAATACTGGCAACGTGTTTGTTAAGCTGGAAGGCGAAGATTCTGCGCTGACTGGCACTCTTCACCTAAATGAGCCGGGCATCGGGTTATTTGTCTATGCGATCAGCGGCGAGTTCGATGGAGAAGCTCTAACATTCCATGGTGACCCACAAGCAGAGCTAGAGGGGGTTAAACAGGGGAAACTAGATGCCAGTGCTAGCCTTAACGCACGCGGCGAACTGAGCGGCGAATGGGAGACCAGTATCGGGGCCGCTGGTACCTTCTTGCTCTTTCCACATGATGCCACAAATGGTGCCGAAGCTGGCGCTGGGATGATGCCCGACCAGCTTCATACCGCAAGGTACCAGTTTGGTGCTGTAGAGATTGACCGACAGCAGATTACGGCAATTGCAGATGAAATCCAACGCGACTTTGAAAGGTCCCAGGTGGTTGTGACGGTAATTTCCGATACTGAACAGTCGCGCTTTCTTGCAGATTTCAAAATCGTCAATTTCAATACCGACCGTGCCACGGGCATCAAGCTGTTTGTTCAGGAGCCAGAGGGCGGCGGTGTGAACCGAATTGCTCAGGTGGAGTTTGGTCCGCAGGTCAACTTTGTCATGACCCAGAGCGGCGATGAAGCGTGGGTACTCGGAACGCTTGAGAAACTTAAGCGCAGCGTCCGTCCGTTCGAACGCGCTTATACTACCAACTTCAAGAAGCTTGGATTTGGTTTCAATCAACTGCTTTTGGTTGGTGCAGTAGTATTCTTACCCAGCCTTGATACACTGCAAGATCGAGCAATCCTAATGGTGGGGGTTCTGGTGCTCATCAGTTACGTGAATTGGCTGCATGGCAAATACCTTCCCTTTGCTGCCATATATCTTAGCCCAAAGTCTAAAGGGATGTTTGCACACGTTGCCCCGAGTGCTGTTTCTTGGATCATTGCCGCTTCGGCGGGCGTTGCCGCCACGTTGCTTGGAGCATATCTCAAAGGGCTGCTCCAATTTCCAAGCCCATAGGTCTAGCGATATTCATTCTGGAAAGTGTACTAACTTGATGCATCAGGCATTGATTATTATGTTCAATTTAATCCATTAATAACAATGTATTAAACTGTTTCCATAATGTGAACATTCAATCCTCTCTCACAGCACCATTCCCCACCCGATCACCGCGATGGCCGCAAGGGGCCGTGATTTCAGGCTTCCATCCAGATCGTGACCGGCCCGTCATTGACCAGCGAAACGGCCATATCCGCGCCGAAACGGCCGGTGCTGACGGGATGGCCCGCCGCGCGCAGGCTGTCGGCGAAAAGCTGATAAAGCCGCTCACCCTCCTGCGGGGCGGCGGCGGCGGAGAAGCCGGGGCGGTTGCCGCGTGAGGTATCGGCGGCCAGTGTGAACTGACTGACGACCAATGCCGCGCCGCCGGTGTCGGCCAGAGAGCGGTTCATCCGGCCGGTATCATCGCGAAAAATTCTGAGCTTGCCGATCTTGGCGGCCAGAGCGCGGGCATTGGCATCGCTGTCGCCCTGCATCGCGCAGACCAGAATCACAAGGCCCCCGCCAATTTCGGCCAGCATCTCACCATCAACCTCAACAGAGGCCCGGCTGACGCGCTGGACCAGTGCCCTCATTCCAGCTCGCGCGCCCAGGGCGGGTTGGCGCCGGCGCGGCTGACGGTGATGGCGGCGGCGCGTGCGCCCAGTGAAAGCGCCTCTTTCAGCGCCGCTTCAGGCAGCTCTGCCAAGGCAGCTTTGCTCAGATGCCCCGAACCGGACAGCGCTGCCAGAAGCCCTGCGTTAAACGTGTCACCCGCGCCCACGGTATCGGCGACCTTGACCGGACTGGCGGGCACGAAAGCCTCGGCCCCTTGGGTATAGCCGGTCACGCCTTTGGCGCCTTCGGTGATGCAGATCAGACTGGGGCCGGTTTCCAACATCGCGCGGGCCAGAGTACCAATATCGCCATCGCCCGCCAGCCAGTGCAGGTCTTCGTCCGAAAGCTTCACGATATCGGCCATGGCGATCATCCGCTCGATGCGGCCGCGATAGGCCGCCTCATCACTGATGAAGGAGGGGCGGATATTGGGGTCGATCATCACCGCGCGGCTGGCCGCATTACGCGCCAGCAGCGCCTCATAAGCGGCGCCGCAAGGCTCGGCCACCAGCGAGATACCGCCAAAAAAGAGGGCCGCCACCTTGTCCGGCAATTTGGGCAGATCGGCAGGTGTCAGCATACGCCCGGCGGTGTTTTCATCGTAAAACGCATAGCTGGCCTGACCGTCGGTGAGTTTGACGAAGGCCAGCGTGGTCGGCCGGTCGCTGACATGGGCCAGATCGACCGAGACGTTTGAGGCGGCCAGCGCATCGCGCAGCACATCGCCGAAAAGATCAGACGACAGGCCGGTAAACAGCCCGCTTTCCTGGCCCAGCCGGCCCAGCGCGATGGCGGTATTGAATACCGCGCCGCCCGCATGGGGGGCAAATGCGTCTTCGCCATCGCCGGTCTGGCGGGGCAGCATGTCAATCAGGGCTTCGCCGGCGCAAAGGATCATCAGGTACTTCCTTATCTTTGTGCCGCGAAATAGCCGATGACGGCGGCAACGGCCAGACCCAAGAGAGCCGCCGCCGCGATTTTGATCGCAGACCACGGGCGTTCGCCCTGAACCCGCCCGGTCTGGCCGTTGATGACAAAGCGGTAGGTTTTGCCGCGGTATTTATAGGCCGCCATCCAGACGGGCAGCAGGATGTGTTTGAATGTCACATCGGAAACGGCGGTGCGCACATCTGAGATGCGCTGCCGGTCGCCGCCGATGTCAAAGCGGATGTCACGCTCGATCACCCGGTCCATATGGGCGCGCGCCTCGGTCAGCCCGTCCTCGACCGTGATGGTATAACCCTCGGCGCGAAAGCCCGCCAGAACCTCGGGCGAATAGGGTCTGAGCGCGGCCAGATCCCAGGGCGCCAGCGCATCGGTAAAGCGTTTGGGCAGCGATCTGGAGGCCAGAACCAGCACATCGTCGAAAAACCGCGCCACCCTGCCGCTGACCGGGCGCCAGCGGATTTTCTGAACCTGAACGCTGGTCGGGCGGCCGTCGCGCATCACGGTTTTGCTCTCATAATAGATCGTGCCGCGCTGGCCTGCATATTGCGTGGCGGTATCGGCGTCATAGGTCCAGTAGGGCACATAGACGCCCTGAAGCCGGCGCCCCTTGCGGGCAAATTCGGTCAGGCCCGAGGGGGCGAACCAGAGTGAGCCGAGCCAGTCGGTCATCGCCTGTTTGCCCTGCCGCTGGTCGAGTGCGAAAGGCACCACCCCCTGAGGTTTGATATGCCGGCGGGTGCCGGTGTCGATGACCACCGGCGTGGCGCAGAACGGGCATTCGATGGCGTGGATGGCGCGGTCAAATTCGATCTCGGCGCCGCAATTGGGGCAGGTGGCGATGCGTACCTCCTCCATCTGCAGATCTTCGGGGCTGCGCAGGGCGGTGGTATAATCGATCTCGGCGATCGGGGGCGCTTGCGGGCCGATCCCCTCGAGCGGCTGGGTGTTGCCGCAGTAATCGCAGACCAAGAGCCCTGCAGCGGGGTCAAAGCGCAGGTCCGAGCCGCAGCTGTCGCAGGGAAAGCGGGTTTGCTGGATCGGGGCCGGCGGCGGGGTCTGAGGCATGGGATTTCGCCTTCGGCGAGAGTATTTTTACAAAGAAGAAAGGCAGGTTATGGCGCGGGCGGCGGCGGCGGCATGACGGTGAATAGCTGAGCCAGTTCGGTCACATCCCCGGCGTGTTTCCAGCCGTCCTGACCGGCGGTCCAGACGTTGGTCTGGCGGCTTAGCGTGCCCTCGGTGACCATCCGGCCAAGTGCGGCGCGCGAATAGGGGCCGCGGGTTTTGCCCGCTTCGGCGATATGCCAGACATGTTCGACGGGCGGCGGGGGCGGAGGCGGCGGGGCGGCGGCGTGCGCCGGTTGCGGCACCGGGCCCCATGGGCCGGGTTGGGCCATGTTCTGTGCCATGGCCATTCCCATGCCGAGCCCGGCGCCCATGCCGCCGCCGCCACCCGGATTGCGGGCCGCGGCGGTCATGGCTTCGGCGGCGGAATATTGGGTGAATTTGCCAAGATCGCCGGCAAGGCCCATCGATGTGCGTTTGTCGAGCGCCGCTTCCACGGCGGCGGGCAGCGAGATGTTTTCGATGTAAAGCTCGGGGATGGAGAGGCCATAAGCTTCGAGCGTGCCGCTTATTTCAGTGGCGATCAGCTTGCCCAGATCGGCGGTATTGGCGGCCATGTCGAGCACCGGGATGCCGGCCGATGCGATGACGCGCGAGAATTCCTGCACGATGATGTTGCGGATCTGGAAGCTGATCTCATCCATCGTGAACTCGCCATCGGTGCCGACGATTTCGGTCAGAAAACGGGCCGGATCGGTGACGCGGGTGGTATAGGTGCCAAAGGCGCGGATGCGCACCGGGCCGAATTCGGGGTCGCGGCTGATCACCGGGTTCTTGGTGCCCCATTTGAGGTTGTTGAAACGGGTTGTGTTGACAAAATAAACCTCGGATTTGAAGGGGCTTTGAAAGCCGTGGTCCCAGTTTTGCAGTGTCGTCATCACCGGCATGTTGTTGGTTTCGAGCATATAGAGGCCGGGGCTGAAGACATCGGCAAGCTGGCCTTCGTGGACAAAGACCGCCGCCTGGCCTTCGCGCACGGTCAGCTTGGCGCCATATTTGATCTCATGGCCCTGGCGTTCGAAGCGCCAGACCATCGTGTCGCGGGTGTCATCGGTCCAGTGGATGACATCGATGAACTGACCGGAAAGAAAATCTAGAATGCCCATTTGGGTCTCCCTTCAGAAAAATCAGGCGCCGTCGCCCATGAGTTCGGAGGCGATGATCCGGGCCACCGGCAATGCGGCGTCGGCTGTCATGCCCACGCGCATGCGCCTGTCGTAAAGCATTTTGAGCATCAGCTCGTCCTGGCTTGTCAGAAGGCCGAATTCCTCGTCATCGTTAAAGACCGAGGGGCGGGCGAGCGGGCTGTCGTTGGCCAGGCCCATGCCCTGTGCCAGTTCCTCGTGTACGCAGGACAGGCGCATCAGATCGGGGTGTTCGGCGCGCACGATGGCCACCGCATTGGTATATTCGAAGCCTGTGCCTTCGGAAAAGGCCAGAACCAGGCAGAGGATCGAGCGGGGCAGGTTGGTGAGGGTGCGGATCGAGGCTGCGTCGATGCCCGGAACCAGCTGGCGCAATTTGGGGGCAAGGGCGCGGCGTTCGTCCTCATCAACCACCAGAACGTTGAAATTGGCGTTGTGCGACACCAGCGAGACGGGATGGCCCGTCAGCCGGCCCAGACGGGCGGTATAGCCGGAGATCGTCGCCTGATCCCGGGCCCTTTGCGCGGCGGGCACGTTTGGGCCGAAATAGATGCCGAAACGCACCGGCTTTTCCCAGCGCCTGAGGCGGCTGGGCGTCTGGCGTTCGATCAGGCGTCCGCGGCGGGTGGTATATTCGTCGTAAAGCGCGATGCGGATGAAGTTATCGACAAGGTTTTGCTGTGTGAAAGGCGTATCGGGGCCGCCGCCGTCCTGCCGCATCAGCCCCTGAGCGACCAGATCCTGCTGGAGGCGCTGGTAATAGATCTTCAGCGCCTTGCTTTCGGCGCTGGGTTCGGGAGCGGGGGCGGGCGCGGCGGTCGGGCGGGCGGGGGGCGGGGCCGGCGCAAGCGCGACAGAGGTGCAGGCGGCAAGGGCCGCAGGCCCCGCCAGCGCCAGTGCGATGGTTCTGATCCCTGATTTGCGCACGGTCTCTGCGCCCCTCTGCCCTAGACGGCCTGACCGATATTGGTGCCGCTGCCGGTGCCGGTTGCCTTGGCCGCAGCCAGCGTATTGCGCAGCTCACCCTCCATCTTTTTCAGCTCTTCTTCGGCGGCGGCGCGTTTGGCCTTGCCCGCATCGGCGATTTGCAGGCTTTCTTCGATCGTGGCGATCAGATCGGCGTTGGCCTGTTTGACCGCTTCGATGTCAAAGACGCCGCGCTCCATTTCCTGCCGCACGACCTTGTTGGCGTCGCGCAGGTTCTTGGCGTTGGCGGTCAAAAGCTCATTGGTCAGATCATTGGCATCGCGCACCGCCTCGGCGGCGTCGGCCGATCGCTGGATGGTGACGGCCTGCGCCAGCTGCGTCTCCCACAGGGGGACGGTGTTGACGAGGGTCGAGTTGATCTTGGTGACCAGCGATTTGTCGTTTTCCTGCACAAGGCGGATCGAGGGCAGCGATTGCATGGTCACCTGACGCGTCAGTTTCAGGTCGTGAACCCGGCGCTCAAGATCGTCGCGCGCGGCGCGCAGATCGCGCAATTCCTGCGCCACCATCACCGCCTTGTCTTCGGTGGCGGCATCGGCCTTTTTCTGTTTGGCGGGGATGGTCTTGTCGTCCAGTTCCTTCAGCTTTGCCTCGCCCGCAGTGATGTAAAGCCCCAGTTCGTCATAGAAGGTCAGGGTCTTTTCATAAAGTTTGTCGAGCGATTTGATGTCTTTGAGAAGCTTGTATTCATGGACCAGAAGGTTGTCGGTGACCTTGTCGATCTGGGCCTGAACCGTCTCGAACCGGGCCACGAATTTCGCCATCGGCGCCATCTGACCGGTCAGGCGTTCCCACCAGCTTGCCTTGCGCCTTGTGTCCAGTTCCGAGACCGAAAAGCCGCGGATGGTCGAGACGATGCTGCGCAGGCTGTCGCCAGCGGGGCCGACATCCTTGTTGCGCACATCGGTCAGCATCGACTGGCTGATTTCCTGAAGTTCGGCCTGAGCGGCCGAGCCGAAGGCGACGATCGAATTGGTGTCGGCGATGTCAATTTCATCCATGCGCTTTTTGATCTCGGCGGCGACGGGTGCCTCGGCCTCTTCCATAGCGACCAGCGCGCCTGACGGCTCGGGCAGGACGACGGCGGTGACGGCTTCGACGTCTTTGACGGCCGCTTTGGCTTTCTCGCGCATTTTTTCTGACATTGGTGCACTCCTCGTCATTCGGGCGTGAGCCCTTCGCGCTGCAGCCGTTCGCGCAGCACTTCGATTTCAACATCCAGATCGCTGCGGTCGTCCAGCAGAATCTGTCGGGTTTTGGCGGTGAAGTTGCGTTCAAGATCGCTCAGCAGCGTCTCATAGTCGGATTTGGCCTTTGCGTCACGCGTCTGGGCGTAAAACTCGGCAAATTTGACGGTCGCGTCGCGCGCGCCCAAAAGGTAAACGCCCAGATAGCGGCGGGCGCGGGTCAGATCGCGGGGGTCGGCCTCGACCGTGCGGAACATCTCGCGCGCGGTGGCCTGAAATGCAGCGACCCGGGCTTCCAGCCCCTTGTCGCGCGCGCGCAGGATGGCGTCGGACATGGCAGACAGATGTTTTTCGGCCTCATCGACGGCGCGGGCGACGCGATCGCTTTGAAAGCGGTCGACCCCGGCAATCCCTTTGGATCTGAGCGGATCGGGGCCGAAGGCCAGAAAATGCAGCCCGGCCCCCAGAGCGGCAAAGATGATCGGCGCGCCAAGGCCCTGACCCCAGCCGAGCCCGGCAATAAAGAGCCCCGCACCAGTCAGGGCCGAGCCAAAGATCTTGCGCGGGATCGCCGGCCGGCGCGCCACTTTGCGGGCCTCGAAACTTTCCTGCGCCGCCAGCCCCTCGCGCGTCAGCCACGCCGCAAGGATCAATGTTCCAAAGGCTGCAAGATAAAGCGCAAGGCCGGCAGGATCAGACCAGAAGGCAGTGAAGATCAGCGGCAGGGGCGCAAAAAACAAAAGATTGGCCCGCCCGCCGACGCGGGTGCGTCTTTTGCCATGAAAACCGTTTTTCGCGGGGGGGCGGGGCTGTGACCGATCCTGCGCCGGATCACGCGCGGGGCTGTATTTTCCACCGAAACGCTCCGCCATCAGGTACCTCCGGCAACCGAGACGTAAAAGATCAGAGCCAGAAGCAGAAAATAGGCCAGTTTTTGCAGCCCGCTCTCGGACATAACGCCCCCTGGATTACACAAGTCCCATATATACGGAGAGCGGGCTGAAACTTCCAGTGCGCCGGATGGCGGAAAATGTCACGGGGTTTAGCGGCGGCGCGGGGGTTTGCCCGGCCCGCTGCGTTTGTTGCGCGTGATCTGCCGTGAGGCGGCGGGCTGATCCGGTTTGGGCTTGTCGCTCAGCCCAAGCTGATCGCGCAGAACGCGCGGTTTGACCTCTTCCACAGCGCCCGGTTTCAGCGTGCCAAGCTGGAAGGGGCCGTAACTGACCCGGATCAGCCGGTTGACGACAAAGCCCAGAGCCTCGATCGCGCGGCGGATTTCGCGGTTCTTGCCCTCGCGCAGGCCAATCGTCAGCCAGGCATTGGCGCCCTGCTGGCGGTCGAGCGACACGGCCATGGCGCGAAATCTTTCGCCCTCTATGGTCAGGCCGCGGCGCAGCGGGGTCAGATCATCCTCGGCCGGGTTGCCTTTGATGCGCACGCGATATTTGCGCAGCCAGCCGGTCGAGGGAAGCTCGAGCTGGCGTTTGAGCGCGCCGTCATTGGTCAAAAGCAGCAGGCCTTCGGAATTGAGATCCAGCCGCCCAACGCTCATCACGCGGGGCAATTCGGGCGGCAGGCGGTCGAAGATCGTTGCCCGCCCCTTTTCGTCGCGCGTCGTTGTCACCAGCCCGGGCGGTTTGTGGTAAAGCCACATGCGCGCCGGTTCGGGCTTGGAGATTTCGGCGCCATCGACGGCGATCCGGTCCTTGTCGATGACATTGATTGCCGGCGACAGGATGATCTTGCCGTTCACGCTGACCCGACCGGCCTCGATCATCCGCTCGGCATCTCGGCGCGAGGCGACGCCGGCGCGCGCCAGCACCTTGGCGAGCCGGTCGCCGGGCGGAGAAGGGGGAGGGGAAGCGGAAGGGGTTTTGGCCATGGTCCTGCGTCTAGGGCGCAAGCGCGGGCTTGGCAAATTGTTTCAGGCGCGTCATGAGGGGAAAATGAGCCCTTTTACCTCGCATATGGCCCAGGCCCTGGATCAGGCGCGCCGCGCGGCCGAACGCGGCGAGGTGCCGGTGGGCGCGGTTCTGGTCGCCCCGGACGGCACGGTGGTCGCCGCCGATGGCAACCGCACGCGCGAGATGGGCGATCCGACCGCCCATGCCGAAATGCTGGTGATCCGCGCAGGCGGGGCCGAGCGATTGGCCGGGCATGACCTTTATGTCACGCTGGAACCCTGTGCGATGTGCGCCGCCGCGATTGCCGCCGCGCGGATCCGGCGGCTTTATTTCGCCGCTGCCGATCCCAAATCGGGCGGCGTTCTGCATGGCGCGCGGGTGTTCGAGCATCCCCAGACCCATCACCGCCCCGAGGTTTACGACGGGATCGGCGCAAAAGAGGCCGGCGCGCTTCTGAGCGGGTTTTTCGCCGGGCGTCGCGGTTAGGGCCGCCTTCGGCGAGAGTATTTTTGCAAAGAAGAAAGCGCCTCAGATGCTGAGGGTTTCCATCACCGCGGGGGTTTTGACCGCAACCCCGGGCAGGGCGGCGATGAGCGCATCGGCCGATTGTTCGAGCAGAGGGAAGGTTTGATAATGGCAGGGGATTACGGTTTTGAAATTGAAATAGCGTTTTGCGGTATAGGCGGCGCGTTTCATGTCCATGGTGAAATGCCCGCCGGCGCAGAGGATGCCGATATCGGGTTTGTGCAGATCGCCCATCCATTCCATATCGGCCATGATGTCAGTGTCGCCCGAGATATAGATCGTGTGGCCTTCGCCGGTGATCATGAAGCCGGCCTCGGAGCCGGCAGCGCGGGGGCCATTGTCGCCGGGCAGGGAGGAGGAGTGGACCGCATTGACCAGCGTGGCGGTCACCTGTCCGAGATTGACCGTTCCGCCCTTGTTAAAGCCGATTGTCCGGAGGTTTTCGGAGGTTTCCCAAAAGCTCATCAGATCATAGATGCCGACCAGCGGGATATCGAGGTCGCGGGCGATTGCGATTGCATCGCCTGAATGATCGCCATGGGCATGGGTGATCAGGATATGGGTTGCCCCCTTTATCGCCTGCGGCTTTTGAGCCTCGTCAAAGGCCGGATTGCCGGTGAGCCATGGGTCGATCAGCAGGATCTGATCTTCGATTTCGATGCGAAAGCCGGAATGTCCAAGCCAGGTGATTTTCATCTGCTATCCTCCTATGCTGCCATCAAGATAGGTACTTTCGGGGACAGGTTAAATGGAATGGGCAGCTTATATCGACGGCTATTGTGAAAGGCTTGCGCCGGGGTTCTGGGCCGAGCCGCTGAATGCGCTGAGCAATGCGGCCTTTGTGATTGCCGCTTATGTAATGTGGCGGCGGCTGCGGGGGCGGAACCTTGGGTTGGGGATGGCGTTGGTGCTGATCCTGGCATCCATCGGGATCGGATCGTTTTTGTTTCATACCTTTGCCACGCAATGGGCGATGCTGGCCGATATCGTGCCGATCGGGATTTTCATCCTGACCTATCTTTATGCGCTGAACCGCGACATGCTGGGCCTGTCTGCCGGGCTGGCGGTTCTGGCTGTGGTGGCTTTTGTGCCCTATGCGGCGGTGATGACGCCGCTTCTGGATGCCATTCCCTTTCTGAGTATTTCGAATTTCTACTGGTCCATTCCGCTGTTGCTGGCGGTCTATGCGGTGATCATCGGCCGGCGGGCCCCGGCCAGCGGGCGCGGTCTGGCGCTGGGGGCGGGTTTACTGGTGGTGTCAATCGCGATCCGGTCGCTGGATATGCCGCTTTGCGCGGCGCTTCCCATTGGCACGCATTTTCTGTGGCACACGCTGAATGGCGTCATTCTGGGCTGGATGATTGAGGTTTACCGCAGGCATATGCTTGAAGCTGCCAGATGAGGGCGCTAAAGCCTTTCTGACAAAAATCTGGAGCCCCTGAATGTCGATCGATACGCAAACAGCCCGCCGGGTCGCAAAGCTGGCGCGGATCAAGGTGGAAGATGAGGCCTTGCCGGCGCTGGCTGAGGAGTTCAGCGCGATCCTTGGGTTTATCGAGCAACTCAACGAAGTGGATGTCGAAGGCGTTGAGCCGATGACCAGTGTCACGCCGATGCGTCTGAAGCGGCGCGAGGATGTGGTGACCGACGGCGATCAGCAGGAAAAGATTCTGGCCAATGCGCCGGATGCGCGCGAGGGGTTTTTTGCGGTGCCAAAGGTGGTTGAGTGATGCCTGATCTGAACAAGATGACGATTGCCGAGGCGCGCGATGCGCTGGCCCGGGGTGACGTAAGCTCGGTCGAGCTGACCGAGGCCTGTCTGGCCGAGATCGAGGGCGCGGCGGCGCTGAACGCTTTTGTGCACAATACGCCGCAGATCGCGCTTGAGCAGGCGCGCGCGGCCGATGCGCGTATTGCCGCGGGCGAGGCTGCGGCGATGACCGGCATTCCGATCGGCATCAAGGATCTGTTTTGCACCCAAGGCGTGCCGAGCCAGGCCGGATCGGCCATTCTGGAGGGGTTTCGGCCGGAATATGAATCGACCGTGTCGCAGAACCTGAAGGATGCCGGTGCGGTGATGCTGGGCAAGCTGAACATGGACGAGTTTGCCATGGGCTCGTCCAATGAAACCTCGGTTTACGGCGATGCGGTCAACCCGTGGAAAGTGGATGATCGCAGGCTGACGCCGGGGGGCTCCTCGGGCGGGTCGGCGGCGGCGGTGGCGGCCGATCTTTGTCTGGCGGCCACGGGCACCGATACCGGCGGGTCGATCCGCCAGCCGGCCGCCTTTACCGGGATTACCGGGCTCAAGCCCACTTATGGGCGCTGTTCGCGCTGGGGTATCGTGGCCTTTGCCTCTTCGCTGGATCAGGCCGGGCCGATGACCAAGACGGTGCGCGATGCGGCGATCATGTTTGGCGCGATGGCCGGGCATGACCCAAAGGATTCGACCAGCGCCGACTTGCCGGTTCCGGATTTCGAGGCGATGCTGAGCGGCGATATCCGCGGCAAGAAGATCGGTATTCCGGGCGAATACCGGATGGAAGGGATGCCGCAGGAGATTGAAAAGCTGTGGTCCGATGGGGCTGTGATGCTGCGCGATGCGGGGGCCGAGATTGTCGATATCTCGCTTCCGCACACCAAATACGCGCTGCCCGCCTATTATGTGATTGCCCCGGCCGAGGCATCCTCGAACCTGGCGCGCTATGACGGGGTGCGCTTTGGCCATCGCGCCAAGCTTGCTCAGGGTGACGGCATCACCGAGATGTATGAAAAGACCCGCGCCGAAGGCTTTGGCCCCGAGGTTCAGCGCCGGGTGATGATCGGCACCTATGTTCTGTCGGCGGGCTTTTACGACGCCTATTACAACCGCGCGCGTAAGGTTCGGGCGCTGATCAAAAAGGATTTTGACGATGTCTTTGCCGCCGGCGTTGACGCGATCCTGACACCGGCCACGCCATCGGCGGCCTTTGGATTGGGCGAGATGACCGATGCCGATCCGGTTCAGATGTATCTGAACGACGTGTTTACGGTCACCGTGAACCTTGCCGGTCTGCCGGGGATTGCGGTGCCGACGGGGCTGGATAAATCGGGCCTGCCGCTTGGGCTGCAACTGATCGGGCGGCCGTGGCAGGAGGGGGATCTGCTGAACACCGCGCAGGTGCTGGAACAGGCCGCAGGCTTTGTTTCCAAGCCGGACAAATGGTGGTAAGGTCCCGAAAAATTAAAGAGGTTTGGTAAATGCGGTTTCAGGGCCCGGCGGCGATCGTGTTGATTCTTGCCGGCTGTGCGCCGGCGGTGCCCGATAGCGGCGCAGGCGTCGGTTTTGACAATTACGACCGCGCCCGCCTTGCCCGCGAGGCTCAGCTGACCGGACAGGCCCAGACCGCGCCGGCGACGACAAGCGCCGATGCTTCGGTTACAGGTTCTGCCACAACTGATACCGCCGCTGCCGCCGCGCCCGGCGATACCACAACGCCGCGTCCGGCAGGTATTTCCGACGAACAGAATTTCGCCGCCGTGACCGGGCGCGAGACCATCGAAAGCGACCGTCAGCGGCTTGAAAAACAGGCGGCGCAATATGTCGTGATCAAGCCCAAGCCGCTGCCGCAAAGAACCGGCACGCAAGGCCCCAGCGTGGTTGAATTCGCGCTGAGCACCAGCAACAAACTGGGTGAGCCGCTTTATCCGCGCAGCAGCTTCATGGCGCAGCGCCGGTACGAGCGAAATTGCGCCAAATATACCTCGCCCGAGCGCGCGCAGGAGGATTTTCTGCGCATGGGCGGGCCGCAAAAGGACCGGCGCGGGCTTGATCCCGATGGCGACGGCTTTGCCTGCGCGTGGGATCCCGCGCCGTTCCGCAAGGCGGTTCGGTAACCCTTGGCGGTGACGCCGCATCCGTCTCCGAATTTCGGCCCCCGCCGGGGCGGGGTGAAACCGGGGCTGATCGTTCTTCATTATACCGCCATGGCGACGGCCGACGCCGCCCTTGCGCGTTTGTCGGACCCCGCGCATGAGGTTTCGGCGCATTATCTGATCGCCCCGGATGGCGAGGTGTTCGCCCTTGTGCCCGAGGCTGAGCGGGCCTGGCACGCCGGTGCTGGCGATTGGGCGGGCGCGGGCGATGTCAATTCGCGCTCGATCGGGATCGAACTGGCCAACGACGGGGCTTCGCCCTTTGCCCAGCCGCTGATGGAGGCTCTGATCGCGCTTCTGCGCGAGGTCATGGCGCGCTGGCCGATCCGGCCGCAGGATGTCATCGCCCATTCCGATCTGGCGCCGGGGCGCAAATCCGACCCCGGCCGGCGGTTCGACTGGCGCCGCCTTGCTCTCGAAGGGGTCGCGGTCTGGCCGGGGCCTGCGGCGGCGCTGAAGGCCGATGCGCAGGCGTTTCGCCGCGCGGCGATGGCGTTTGGCTATCCCGATCTGGATTGCGACATCCTGCTTGAGGCTTATCGCCAGAGGTTTCGGCCATGGGCGCGCGGGCCGCTGGATGGCTGGGATATGGCCGGGGCGGCGGATCTGGCGCGGCGCTTCGCGGTTGACCGGGGGGATGCAAGCGCCTAAGTCCCGCTTGCGCGGAAGGTCGGATGGCCGCGGGGCGCGCCACGTGCCCCGAGGAAAGTCCGGACTCCACAAAGCAACGGTGCCGGGTAACGCCCGGCGGGGGCAACCCCAGGGAAAGCGCCACAGAGAACAGACCGCCTGACTTGTCAGGCAAGGGTGAAACGGTGGGGTAAGAGCCCACCGCGGGACGGGCAACCGGACCGGCACGGCAAGCCCCACCGGGAGCAATGCCAAATAGGGACCTCGCGGGGGCAACCCCGGGGTGGCTTTGGCCCCAGATGGTCCGGGTTGGCAGCTAGAGCGCGTCGGTAACGGCGGGCCAAGATGAATGGTCATCCCCGAAGCAATTCGGGACAGAATCCGGCTTACAGACCTTCCGCGCCTATCTTTATCGGTCAAAGCCCCCCGGATGGGCGGCTTTTGTCGCGCCGGGGACGTTTTGCGGTTGACACACCGCCCCGCGCGCGTAAAACGCGGGCCTGAGTTTTTACACGGGCAGCGGTTTGCACGCGGCCTGGCCGAGGAGAAGAGACATGGCGAAGCCGACCACAATCAAGATCCGCCTGAACTCGACAGCGGACACAGGCCACTTTTACGTGACCAAGAAAAACGCCCGCACGATGACCGAAAAGATGACCGTACGCAAATACGATCCGGTTGCGCGCAAGCATGTCGAGTATAAGGAAGGCAAGATCAAGTAAGCCCTTTCTGACAAACAGACGAAAACGCCGCGCGAGGGATCTCAGCGCGGCTTTTTTGTGTCTTTGTCGCGCTTTGTCCCCCGCCGGCCCCTGACGGCGAGTGGAGGACGATCATGTGCGATAGCCGGCTGGCTCTGCGGGTAACAACGCTGGCCGATCTTGCGGCGGTGAACAGCTTTGTTGCGCGCGCCCTGCCTGCGCGGCTGAGCGGGGAATATCCAGGGGCCGTTCAAAAGGGGCTTACGGCTCTGGCTGCGCGGGCGGCGCCCGCTCTTTTGCCCTGCAACAGTTATTTCGTGGCCCGGATCGGCGGCCGCATCGTCGGCTGCTGCGGCTGGAGCTGGGCTGCGCCCCTTGGGGGAAGCTCCCTCGGGCCGCGGGATATGGCCTATGTCAGGCTGCTGCTGGTGGCCCGTCCGTTTGGCCGCTGCGGCGTCGGGCGGGCGCTGATGGGTCTTATCGTCGCCACGGCGCGGCGCGGCGGTGTGGCGCGGCTGGAGTGTATTTCGACGGCGACCGCCGAACCCTTTTACCGCGCCTGCGGCTTTGCGGGCGCCGCGCCGATCGAGGTGGCGCTGCAGCCGGGGCTGGCGTTCGGCGCGGTGCAGATGACGCGCCGCATCTGAGGCGATCAGAAGCTGAGCGCCACCAGCAGGAGCGCGATCAGCACCGCCTGAGCAACCAGCGTCGCCAGCATCCCATAGGCCCGCAGCCGCCAGTGAAGGCCGTGGAACGCAAAATAGGCGCCATGCATCGCCCGCCCCAGCAGGAAGAGCGCGGCGGCGATTGCCAGCTCCCACATCGGGGCGCCGTAAAGCTCGGCCATGGCCAGTACGATCAGGGTGATCGGGATCTGCTCGGCGGCATTGGCCTGACCGCGGATGCGTTTGGTCGTGGCGCGGTCGTCGCCGTCGCCCAGAACAATGCCCAGCCGGCGCCGCTTGGCGATCACCGCCCAGGTCAGCGCCAGAAAAAGAAGCGCCGAAAGCGCCGTTGTCCATGCCGTGACGGGAAGGGAGATGATGTTATCCATAAAAGCGGGTCCTGCGGTTGTGATGGTCTCTGGGATCGGTCGCCTGACCGTGGTGCCAAAAAAAGGGCCGGTTCGTAAACCGGCCCTTGTTGGTTATTCCATTCTGCCCGGGCTGCCCCGGCGTGGGCTCAATTACGATTGCCCATCAGTTGCAGCAGGAACATGAACATGTTGATAAAGTCGAGATAGAGGTTCAGCGCCCCCATGATCGCGGCTTTACCCAGCCATTCGCTGTCGCCCGACTGGGCGTGCTGGATATAGGTGTTCTTGATGTTCTGAGTGTCATATGCGGTCAGGCCGGCAAAGATCAGAACACCCAGGATCGAGATCGCGAACATGATCGCGGGCGAGCCCAGAAAGATGTTGATGATCGAAGCCACGATCAGGCCGATCACGCCCATGATCAGGAACGAACCCCAGCCCGAGATATCCTTTTTCGTGGTATAGCCCCAAAGGCTAAGCCCGGCGAAGGAGATCGAGGTCACAAGGAAGACCTGAGCGATCGAAAAGCCGGTGAAGGCCACAAAGATCCACGACAGGGACAGCCCCATCACCGAAGCAAAGACGTAAAAGAAGGTCTGCGCACCGGCGGCGGACAGGCGGTTGATCATCGCGCCAAAGGCGAAAACCATGATCAGCGGCGCGAACATCACGATCCAGCCCAGGATATTGGGCTGCAATGTGGCCGGGTTGCGGAACAGGCCCAGCAGCGCGGGCGAGGTGCCGATGGCCCAGGCCACGGCAAAGGTCAGCAACATGCCGATCGACATGGTGCTGTAGACCTTGTTCATATAGGTCCGAAGACCCTGGTCAATGCTTGTGGCGCGGACGCCCGACTGGGTCCGTGCTGTCTGAAAGTCTGCCATTGGACGCCTCCAACTAAGATAAGGTTGTGCAGCGCGCGCCAGCGCACGCTACGCTTGTTGGAAATATCGTTTGTCAGACATCACATTTCAAGGATTTCCGATAAAAATCGGCACCCTGTCATGCAAAATTTTACATTCTCCAGTTGTGCGGCACATCCCAGAAGGGTCGCCGCGCCTCTTTCAGCGCCTCGTGGCGGGTCAGGCCGAGGTCCCTTAGCGCGGCTTTGTCGAGCTTGCACAGCCTGCGCCGCTGTTGCCGGGCGCAGCGGGCAAGCCTTATAAATCTTGATAATTTAACAGGTTGCGTAGAAAACCTGATGCCGATGGCGCGCAGCGATACCATGAGATTTCCTTTCCATTTCCTGATGTAAACGCTGTTTTGAATTCTGAATGCTGATGAGTATTGCAATTTGCCTTCCATCTGTGAAATGAATGATTATTGGGTTATTCATCAGGATTTGTGATATGGCGCGAAATCTGGACATCACGGCGCTCAGGTCATTTGTTGCGGTTGCCGATACCGGCGGGGTGACGCGGGCCTCGGGCTTTGTGCATCTGACGCAATCGGCAGTGTCGATGCAGATCAAACGGCTCGAGACGGCGCTGGGCCTGAAGCTTCTGGACCGCACGGCCCGGGCGGTGACGCTGACGGCGGCGGGCGAGCAGTTGCTGGGCTATGCCCGGCGTATGCTGGATCTTAATGACGAGGTTATCTCGCGGCTGACTGACGACGGGTTCGAGGGCGAGATCACGCTGGGGGTGCCGCATGACATCGTCTATCCCGCGATCCCCCGGGTGCTGCAGCAGTTCGCCGCCGATTTTCCCCGCGTCAAGGTGCATCTGATCTCGTCCCTGACCCGGCGGCTGAAAGAGCAGCTTCGGCAGGGCGAATGTGATGTGATCCTGACAACCGAAGATCGCTGTGACGCGGGCGGCGAGACGCTGGCCAGCCTGCCGCTCCGCTGGATCGGGGCGCCGGACGGATCGGCGTGGAAACATCGCCCGCTGCGGCTTGCCTTTGAAAAGCACTGTTTCTTTCGGCAGGGGGTGCAGGCGGCGCTGGACCGTGCGGGCATCCCTTGGGAAATGGCGGTCGAATCCGATTCAACCCGCACCATCGAGGCCAGCGTCAGCGCCGATCTTGCGGTCCACACGATGATCGAGGGGACCGAGCCCAGCTATCTGGAGCGCACGGCCCATAACGGCACCCTGCCCGAGTTGGCCACGGTCAGGATCAACCTTTATGCGGCCGAGCCGCGCGGCGACGAAGTCACCCGCAGCCTGATGCAGCTTTTGCGCAAGGCCTATGGCGCGATCTAGATCTCGATCACGACCTTGCCGGTTGATTTCCTGCTACGCAAAAGCTCAAGCCCCTCGGCGGCCCTGTCCAGCGGCAGGCGGTGGCTGATGTGGGGGCGGATGCGCCCCTCGGCGTACCATCCCATCAGCGTGTCGATGCTTTGCGCCACTATGTGCGGCGCGAATTTCAGGTAGCCGCCCCAGTAATATCCAATGACGGTGATATTCTTGACCAGGATCAGATTGGCGGGAACCTGAGGGATCTGCCCGCTGGCAAAACCTATGACGATCACTCGCGCTTCGGGCTTGCAGGCGCGCAGGGCCGACATGAACTGATCCCCGCCGACCGGGTCATAGACGACATCGGCCCCGCCCAGTGCCTTGACCGCCTCGCGCAAATCCCCGGTTTCGCTGTCGATCAGGTGATCGGCGCCGGCCGCCTGCGCGACCTTTAGCTTGTCGGCGCCGCGCGCGCAGGCGATCACGCGCGCGCCCATCGCCTTGCCCAGTTCGACCGCCGTCAGGCCCACGCCGCCGGCTGCGCCCAGAACCAAAAGCGTCTCGCCCGGGCGCAGCTTGGCCCGGTGGTCCAGCGCCAGATGCCCGGTGCCATAGCCGACGATAAAGGCGGCGGCATCGGTGCTGGGCATCGTATCGGGCAGGGTGATGCAGTTGTCGGCGCGTACCGCCGCAAATTCGGCCAGCCCGCCATGACCGGCAAAGGCCGCCACCCGCGTGCCGATGGCCGGCGCGCTGACGCCTTCGCCCAGCGCCTCGACCGTGCCGGCCATTTCCATGCCCAGCGGGAAAGGCAGCGGCGGGCGCTCCTGATACTCGCCTCTTGCCATCAGAAGATCGGCAAAGTTCAGGCCGCAAGCCTCAACCCTGACGAGAATCTCGCCCGGGCCGGGCTGCGGCGGCGGCATTTGCGAGATGGCGGGAGCGCTGTTAAGATCGGTAACTTGAAAGGCACGCATTTTTCATTCCTGTTCGGTTCTGTTGCCGCAGATTAGGAACAGCAGGCGGCAAGAGCCAGCAGGGAGTGGATCTTTGCAATTGCAAATTGCAAGAAATAACCTATGCGTGTTTTGCAAATTGCGACGCATTATGCAAAACACGCATAGATTGCGAAATTTATAAGGATTTTCGCCCGCATGAAGTTTTTAATTTAAAAATAATCAAAATTATTAATTATTATAGATCAACACATTAAGTGTTATCAAATGATTAATATCGAAAAATGGATACACAGATCGCCAGTTTGGCACGAAGATTGCTTTATATCAATGTAAGCCGCATTCGGATCATTATGAGTTGAAGGAGAGCCTGTATGAAACACCCTGTGGATGTCTATGTCGGAAAACGGGTGCGCCAACGGCGCTGGATCGTAGGGATGACGCAGCAGCAGCTGGCCGAGAAAGTTGGAATCAAGTTCCAGCAGATACAGAAGTACGAAACCGGCACGAACCGCGTCAGCGCATCACGTTTGTGGGATATCTCCGAAGCATTGGGTGTTCCGGTTGAATTCTTTTTCGAAGGGCTCGAAAGCAAGGCCGCTTCCGAGACGGGTATAAATGCCAATGTTCCCGGCGATATCCTTGCCGATAAAGAGGCGCTTGAGCTGATCCGCTCCTACTACTCGATCCCGGAAAATCAGCGCCGCCGGCTTTTTGAACTCGCACGCGTGCTTAGCAGCGCTTCTTGACGGCTGGTCGGCCAGCCGTTACCGCCTGAGCACTGACAGATCAGGCGGACCCATTTATGGAAGTAGACGACAGGCTGCGGGCCGAGCTTATCGCAGTTTCACATGCGATAGCCGATGCCGCCGGCAAAGAAACCCTTGGACATTTTCGCCAGCGCTCGCTGAACGCTGAAAACAAATCCGTCGATGATTTTGATCCGGTCACGATTGCCGACCGCGCCGCCGAGCAGGCGATGCGCGCGGTGATCGCCGAGCGGCGTCCGCATGACGCCATCATGGGCGAGGAGTTTTCCGATCTTGACGGCAGCAGCGGGCTGACTTGGGTGCTTGACCCGATCGACGGCACGCGCGGCTATCTGAGCGGAACGCCGACATGGGGCACTTTGGTGGCCGTCGGCCCGCAGAGCGGCCCGATCCTGGGCCTGATCGATCAGCCTTATACCGGTGAGCGGTTCATCGGCGGGCTTGGCCTGGCCGAGCTGATCCGCGGCGATACGCGCCAGCCGCTTGACACCCGCGCCGCGCGCCCGCTGGACAAGGCGATCCTGTTTTCGACCTTTCCCGAAGTTGGCGACGCGCGCGAAAGACAGGCCTTTGAGGCATTGCAGACGCAGGTTCAGCTGACCCGCTTTGGCATGGATTGCTATGCCTATGCGCTTTTGGCGCTGGGCCATATCGATCTGGTGGTCGAGGCGGGGCTGCACGCCTATGACATTCAGGGCCCGATGGCGGTGATCGAGGCGGCCGGTGGGATCGTCACCGACTGGACCGGCGGGCCGGCGCATATGGGCGGGCGGGTTCTGGCCGCAGCGAACCGCAATATTCACGCCGCTGCAATCGACGCTCTGAACTGGGCGGACTAGACCATGCGCCATGTGCTTATCAGAAACGCCGATGCGGTCGTGACAATGAATGACGCGCGCGACGAGTTGAAAAACGCCGATATCCGTATTCGCGGCGGGGTCATTGCCGAAACCGGTCAGGCGCTGCCCGCCGAGGGCGCCGAGGTGATCGAGGCCAGCGGCGCGGTGGTCACACCGGGGCTGGTCAATACCCACCACCATCTGTTTCAAAGCCTGACGCGCGCCGTGCCCGGTGGGCAGGATGCGCTTTTGTTCGGCTGGCTTCAGCGGCTCTATCCGATCTGGGCGCACTTCGGCCCTGATGAGATGCGCTCATCGGCGCGTATCGGGCTGGCCGAACTGGCGCTGTCGGGATGTTCCATGACCTCGGACCATCTCTATCTTTTCCCGAACGGATCGCGGCTTGACGACACGATCGAGGCGGCGGGCGAGGTCGGCTTGCGGTTTCACCCCACGCGCGGGGCGATGTCGATCGGGCAGAGCGATGGCGGCCTGCCGCCCGATAGTCTGGTTGAGCGCGAGGCCGATATTCTGAACGATTGTATCCGGCTGATCGACCGGTTCCATGATCCGCGCGAAGGCGCGATGCTGCGGGTGGGGGTTGCGCCCTGTTCGCCATTCTCGGTCTCGCGCGAATTGATGCGCGATGCGGCGCTTCTGGCGCGCGACAAGGGTGTGATGCTGCATACCCATCTGGCGGAAAATGACGAAGACGTAGCCTATAGCCTTGAGCATTACGGTTGCCGGCCCGGGCAATATGCCGAAGAGCTTGGCTGGGTCGGCGATGATGTCTGGCATGCCCATTGCGTCAAACTGGACGGGGACGAGATCGACCTGCTGGCGCGCAGCCGCACGGGCGTTGCCCATTGCCCCTGTTCGAACTGCCGGCTTGGCTCGGGCATCGCGCCGGTGCGGCGGATGCGTGACCGGGGGGTGAATGTGGGGCTGGGGGTCGATGGATCGGCCTCCAACGACAGCGGAAATATTATCGCCGAGGCGCGTATGGGCATGTTGCTGCAGCGCGTTGCAATGGGCGCCGATGCAATGCCTGCGCGTGAGATGCTTCAGATTGCAACGCGCGGCGGTGCCGAGGTTCTGGGCCGTAACGACTGTGGTCAGATCAGCCCGGGCAAGCGTGCGGATCTGGCGATCTGGGATGTCTCGGGCATTCACAGCGCCGGAAGCTGGGACCCCGCCGCGCTGTTGCTGGCCGGGCCCACGCAGGTGCGCGATCTGATCGTCGAGGGGCGCGATATCGTGCGCGGCGGCCATATGGTGACGATCGACCTTGCGCATGCTATCACATCGCAGAACCGCCTGGCGCGTGGTCTGGCGGAAAGGAGTGTATGATTATGCGTTTTCTCGCCGCTATTGCCTTGCTGGCGCTGATGCTCATGCCCGTCGGTGCCACGGCCCAGCCGGTTACCTCACAGGCGATAAAGATGGTCAATGAGATCCGGGCAAGCAAGGGTCTTGCGCCGCTCAAACTGTCTCGCAAGCTGGGCCGGTCGGCCGATGCCCATGCGCAGGACATGGCCCGAAAGAACCTTTTTTCGCATTACGGATCGGATGGCTCGACCCCCGGCAAACGGGCCCGGCGGCAGGGCTATCGCTTTTGCTATATCTCTGAAAACATTGCCGAAGGTCAGCACGACATCCCCGAGGTCATTCAGGTCTGGATGGACTCGCCCGGCCATCGCAAGAACATCCTCAGCAAGAAGGTCCGCTCGCTTGGCATGGCGCGCTCGGCCGGCAATCGTTGGGTGATGGTGCTGGCGCGCGACGGCTGCTGAGCGCAGGCGCGCGCCTCAGGCGGCGCTCTGTTCAAGCGCGGCCTTACGCTCCACCCCGGCGATCCACGTTGCGCGCACGGCGCGGTCATCGCCCATCATGATGGTCGGAAATACTGCCTCCCAGATGTCATCGGCGCGCGCCTGACGCTGCGCGATCGCGGGGGTCGAGGCCAGGTCGAGCACCGTGATATCCGCCGCCGCACCCGGCGCCAGATTGCCGATCTCGCCGCTCATATGCAGAACTTCGGCGGATCCTTGCGTAGCCAGCCACAACAGTTGCGCCGGATGCAGGGCGGTGCCGTTCAGTTGTGACAGCTCATAGGCCGCGGCCATGGTGCGCAGCATCGAAAAGGACGACCCGCCGCCGGTATCGGTGGCCAGACCGATGCGCTGGCGATCGGCCATCAGCCCGGCCATGTCAAAGATCCCCGAGCCGATGAAGGTGTTCGAGGTCGGACAATGCACAAGGCCCGCGCCGACCTCGCGCAGCCGGTCCTTTTCGCGCGGCTCAAGATGGATCGCATGGCCATAAAGACCCCGTTCACCCAAAAGCCCGTGTTCTTCGTAAGTGTCCAGATAATCGCGCGCCTCGGGGTAGAGCGATTTCACCCAGGCGATTTCATCTGTCTGCTCGCTCAGATGGGTCTGCATCAGGCAGTCCGGAAATTCCGCCCAGAGCGCGCCCATCGCCGCCAGTTGCCCCGGTGTCGAGGTTGGCGAAAACCGCGGCGTGATGGCATAGCGCGCGCGCCCCTTGCCGTGCCATTTTTCCAGCAATGCCTTGCTGTCGTCATAGGCCGAGGCGACCGTATCGGTCAGCCCGTCAGGCGCGTTGCGGTCCATGCAGGTCTTGCCGGCGACAACGGCCATGTTGCGCGCGGCGGCGGCGGTGAAAAAGGCATCGACGCTGGCGGGATGGATGGTGCAATAGCTTGCCGCCGTGGTAGTGCCATTGGTCAGGGCGATATCCAGATAGCGCGCGGCGATGTCGGCGGCATAACCGGGATCGCCAAAGGCCATCTCTTCGGGGAATGTATAGCTGTTCAGCCAGTCGATCAGCCGCTTGCCCCAGCTGGCGATGATCGCGGTTTGCGGATAATGGACATGCGCATCGACAAACCCAGCAATGATCAGCGCATCGCCGTAATCGGTGACCGGCGCGCCGGGATAGCGGGCGCCAAGCGCCTCGGCGCTGCCGGTCGCGACGATCCTGCCGCCGTCGATGGCGACCGCGCCGTCGGTCTGATGCCGGGCGGCCTCCTGCCATGGCATGTCGAAAGGGTTGCCCGCAAAGCTGAGCGTTTGTCCGGTAAGCAGCTGCATGTTTAACTTTCTGTCGTTCAACCGTACATGACATAAGCCTGTCGCGAGGGGAGGTAAATCGCCAATCCCCCCTTGTTGGCACCGGCTGGCCGGGGATACTGTGCGCAGACTTAAAAGGGTTTATCATGAACGAACAGCCGGCAGAAACAGAACCCGCAGATGACACCAGCTATGCTTTGGTCGGGCGCACGGTCGATGAGATCGCCCAAGCCGCCGAAGCGGGCGATGTCGAGCGTCTGGCCCTGTTGCTTGAGCCGCTGCACGCTGCGGATATCGCCGACCTTCTGGAACAGATAAGTGCCGCCGACCGCAAGAACATTCTGGCGCTTTGGGGCGGGCATATCGACGGCGACGTTCTGTCGGAACTTGACGAAAGCCTGCGCGACGAGGTGATCGCCTCGCTCAGGCCCGATGAGCTGGCCGAGGCGCTGCGCGAGCTGGACAGCGACGATGTTGTCGATCTGGTCGAGGATCTGGACGTTCCGCGTCAGGCCGAGGTGCTGGAGGCGCTGGAAGACGCTGACCGGGTCGCGGTTGAACAGGCGCTGACCTATCCCGAGGACAGCGCCGGTCGACTGATGCAGCGCGAGGTGGTCATGGGCCCGGCCCATTGGACCGTGGGTGATGCCATCGATTATCTGCGCAATACCGAGAATCTGCCCGAACAGTTCTATCACATGATCCTTGTCGATCCGCGCACCCGGCCGGTGGGCTATGTCACGCTGGGGCGGCTTTTGGCGGCGCGGCGGGACGTCAAGCTGATGGATCTGGCCGAAGACAGCTTTCGCGTCATCCCCGCCGATCAGGATGAAGGCGAGGTGGCCTATGCCTTTAACCAGTATCACCTGATTTCGGCGCCGGTGGTCGATCACGACGGCCGGCTGGTCGGTGTGATCACCATCGATGACGCCATGGCGGTTCTGGATGAAGAGCTGGAAGAGGACATCCTGCGCCTTGCCGGTGTCGGCGAAGGCTCTCTGACCGACCGGGTGATCGAGACGGTGCGCGGGCGCTTTCCGTGGCTGGCGGTCAATCTGGTAACGGCGATCCTGGCCTCGCTGGTGATCGCGCAATATGAGGCGACGATTGCCAAATTCGTGGCGCTTGCCGTCTTGATGCCGATCGTCGCTTCGATGGGCGGCAATGCCGGCACCCAGTCACTGACGGTGGCAGTGCGCGCGATTGCGACCAAGGACCTTACCGGATCGAACGTCTGGCGGGTGATCCGGCGCGAGGCGCTGGTGGGGCTGGCCAACGGGCTGATCTTTGCCATTGTCATGGGGCTGGTGGGGTATTTCTGGTTTGGAATGGCGATGCTGGGCGTGGTGATCGCGGTGGCGATGGTGATCAATCTGGTGGTCGCCGGGTTGGCCGGTGTGATGGTGCCTGTCTGGCTTGAACGCTGGGGCGTCGATCCGGCACTGGCGTCAGGCGCTTTTGTGACCACGGTGACCGATGTGGTCGGGTTTTTCGCCTTTCTGGGGCTGGCGGCGATGGTGCTGCTATGACGATGGCTGAGGTGAAATCGGCGGCCCGCGCGGCTGCGTTTGAGCGGCGTCAGAAGGCGCATGAGGCGCATGGCGGCGGACCTGCGGCGGCGCATCTGTCGGCGGTTCTGGCAGGCTATCGCGGCGCGCCCCTGTCGGGCTATATGGCGATGCGCAGCGAGATTGACCCGATGCCCGCGATGACCGAGGCGGCGGCGCATGGTCCGGTCGGTGTTCCGGTCATTCAGGGCAAGGGCCTGCCCCTGAAATTCCGGCTGTGGGAGCCGGATTGCGCGATGGTCGAGGGCAGTTTCGGGGCATGGGTGCCGCAGGAGGGCGACTGGATCGAACCTGAGATCCTGATCGTGCCGCTGGTGGCCTTTGACCGCGCCGGCGGGCGCTTGGGCTATGGCGGGGGGTTTTATGACCGCACGCTTGAGATGCTGCGCGCGCGGCGGCCAACACTGGCCATCGGATTTGCCTATAGCGCGCAGGAGGCGGCCTCTTTGCCGCTGGAGCCGACCGATCAGCCTTTGGATATGATCGTTACCGAAACCGGGGTTCTGACCTTCTGACGCAGGGGGCAGCGGCGATGGAGGATGCCTTCGGCGAGAATATTTTGCCAAGTGGAAGTCACATCAGCGGCTTGCCCTTTCCGTCGCCCGCGCCTAGGCAGTTGGGATGAGAGTTCTTTTTTTAGGCGATGTTATGGGGCGGTCGGGGCGCGCGGCGATTGCCGGGCGGCTGGCGGCGCTCAAGGCTGAGTGGCGGATCGATTTTGCCGTGGTCAACGGCGAAAACGCGACCGCGGGCGTGGGGCTGTCGGGCGCCCATGCCAAGGCCTTGCTGGAGGCGGGGGCCGATTGCCTGACGCTGGGCGATCATGCTTTTGACCAGAAGGACATGATCCAGTTCATCGAAAGCGAGCCGCGGATCATCAGGCCGCTGAATTTCGCCAAAGGCGCACCGGGGCGGGGGGCACGGGTTTTCGATGCCCCCGGCGGGCGCAAGATACTGGTGACGCAGGTTCTGGGGCAGGTGTTCATGAAGCGCCCCTTTGACGATCCGTTTTCAGCGATCGAGCCGGTTTTGAAGGCGCATCCGCGCGGCGGGATGGTCCAGGCGTCTTTGGTGGATATGCATTGCGAGGCGACATCGGAAAAGATGGCGATGGGCCATTGGTGCGACGGGCGCGCCTCGGTCGTGGTGGGCACC
>JASBSV010000008.1 GCA_030148745.1 Paracoccaceae bacterium | reverse complement strand
CGACCGTTTGCTGAATGCCCGCGGGCTGCATGAGACGCTTTTTCTTGGCTCGGACACGATGCGCCCGGCGATTTCGGCGATGGTGCCGGGGGCGGAGTTCATGCGCCGCGAGCGATTTTCGGAGCTGATTTACACCGGCGCCAAAAAGATCAGCCGGATGGGGCCGCGGTCGGCCATTGTGGGGTTTTCGGTTGAAAACGTCTATGCCATTGCCGAGCTTTTGCGCCGCCAGAAGGGGGGCGCGGCGGTGGTGATGGGGGCGCTGAGCCCGCGCACGCGTAACGCGCAGGTCGCGCTTTATCAAAATGGGGACGTCGATTACCTGGTGGCGACCGATGCCATTGGCATGGGGCTGAACCTGGATGTCAAACATGTGGCGTTTTCGGCCACGAGCAAATTTGACGGCCGCCGGATGCGCCCGTTGCAGCCCAATGAGCTGGCGCAGATTGCCGGGCGCGCGGGGCGCTATCAGACCAACGGCAGTTTTGGGGTGACGGGTGAGGCGGCGCCCCTGCCTGACGAGGTGGCGGCGGCGATCACCGAGCATCGTTTTACGCCCCTGCGCAAGCTGATGTGGCGCAATGGCGCTTTATCATTCGGCTCAATCGCTCATCTGATTGCTTCGCTGGAGGATCCGGCCAGCGACGCCTGGCTGACGCGGGCGCGCGAGGCTGACGATCTGGCCGCGCTGAAGGCCCTTTCGCAAAGCGATGAGGTGGCGGCGCGCACCTCGGATCCGGCGGCGGTGCGGCTTTTGTGGCAGGTCTGCCGGATCCCGGATTTCCGGGGGATTTCGCCGGGTGAACATGCGGCCCTTCTTGAGGCGATTTTCCGGCATCTGCATGAGCGCGGGCAGGTGCCGCGCGACTGGATGGCACGGCAGGTCAAGCGTCTGGACCGCAGTGACGGCGACATTGACACATTGTCGAAACGATTGGCGTATATCCGCACATGGACCTATGTGGCGCAGCGAAACGGCTGGGCCGAGGATGAAAACCATTGGCGGGGCGAGACGCGCGCTGTAGAAGATCGGCTGTCGGATGCGCTGCATGCGGCGTTGACGCAAAGATTTGTCGACCGGCGGACCAGTGTTCTGCTTCGGCGGTTGAAGCAAAAGGAGAGCCTTGTGGCTGAGGTGAACGACAAAGGTGAAGTGACGGTTGAAGGTCATATCGTGGGGCGGCTGGAGGGGTTCCGTTTCCGTCAGGATGCCTCGGCATCGCCCGATGAGGCCAAAACCCTGAAGGCGGCGGCAGTGCAGGCGCTGGCACCCGAGTTTCATCTGCGCGCCGACCGGTTTTATAATGCGCCCGACACCGAGATGGATTTTACCGAACAGGGTGGCCTGATGTGGGGCGCTCAGGCGGTGGGCAAACTGGTGGCGGGGCCCGATCCGCTCAAACCCGTGGCCGAGGCTTTTGTCGATGAAGAGGCGGGCGCCGATGTCGCCGCCAAGGTGCAGCGCCGGCTTCAGCATTTCATCGATCGCAAGGTGGCCACCCTTTTTGAGCCGCTGCTGAACATGCAGCGCGATGAGGCCCTGAGCGGTCTGGCGCGCGGTTTTGCCTTTCGGATGATCGAAGCCTTTGGCGTTTTGCCGCGCGGTCAGGTGGCGGGCGAGGTCAAGGATCTCGATCAGGAGGCGCGCGGCGCCTTGCGCAAGCACGGGCTGCGTTTTGGTCAGTTCACGATCTTTATGCCGCTGCTTCTGAAGCCTGCCCCGACCCGCCTGCGGCTGGTACTGTGGGCGCTTGCCAAGGGCCTGCAGGAATTTCCCGAAAGCCCGCCGCCCGGTCTGGTCACGATCCCCTCGCAAAAAGAGGCGCCCGAAGGGTATCACACTATGTCGGGCTACCGGCAGGCCGGCGAGCGGGCGATCCGTATCGATATGCTGGAACGGCTGGCCGATCTTTTACGCGGCGAGAACAGCCGCGCGGGGTTTGAGGCCAATCCCGACATGCTGTCGATCACCGGCATGACGCTGGAGCAGTTTGCCGATCTGATGCAGGGGCTGGGCTATAAGGCTGAAAAAGGTGAGCGGCCGAAGGTAAAGCTGTCTCAGGGCGCGGGCGCCGAGGGCGGCGCGGATGTGGCCGAGGCTGAAAATGCAGCGCCCGAAGCGGACGCGATGGATGCAGCGGCGGATGGCGCGGCGGAGCAGCGGCCCGAGGCGGCACAGACGCTGGCCGAACAGACGCCAGCCGAACAGACGCCAGCCGAGGCCGATGCCGAGGCAGCGACCGCCGATCAGGGCCCAGAAGATGAATCGCAGGTTGAGGTGTTTTATACCTTTACATGGGCGCCGCCGCGGCGAGCGCCGCGTGCGGATGCCGGGGCACGGGCCGGCGGGGGAGGCGCGGGTGCCAAGCCCGGATCGAAACCGCGCGGCAAAGGGCCACGGGGCAAGGGGCAGGGCAAGCAAGGCGCGCATAAGCCCGGCCAGAACGGGCCGAAAACCTTTGCCGCCAGACCGCCCAAAAAGGACCGCATCGATCCTGACAATCCCTTTGCCGCGGCGCTGATGGGGCTAAAGGACAAGACCTGATTTGACCAAAGCGGATGCCCCATTCCCCATGGCCCCTTGCCCCGGTCATCCGGCGCCGGGCGATGCGCAGGGGATTGGCGGCGCGGCGGGCGGCAAGATCCGGGTCGACAAATGGCTGTGGCATGCGCGGTTTTTCAAGACCCGCAGTCTGGCCGCCAAGGTGGTGACCGGCGGGCATTTGCGGGTCAATGGCGTCAAGGTGACCAAAGCCTCCTTCGCGGTGGGGCCCGGTGACACGCTGACATTCGCGCAGGCGCGCGAGGTTCGGGTGATCAGGGTGGCCGCGGTTGGCACGCGCCGGGGCCCGGCGCCCGAAGCGCAGGGGCTTTATACCGACCTCACACCGCCGCCCGGGGATAAAATTCCACCCGCGCCACGCTATGAAGGAAAAGGGCGGCCGGGCAGGAAAGAACGTCGCAATGCTGATCTTTCCCTGCGCCGGGCGCTTGAATGATCCGCCGCGCTGGAATAGGGGGAGGGTCGTACTTAACTGACGGACACTGCCATGACCTATATTGTCACGGACAATTGCATCGCCTGCAAATACACCGACTGCGTCGAAGTCTGCCCGGTGGATTGTTTTTACGAGGGCGAGAACATGCTGGTCATCCATCCGGATGAATGCATCGACTGCGGCGTGTGCGAGCCTGAGTGCCCTGCCGATGCGATCCGCCCCGATACCGAGCCGGATATGGAGAAATGGGTTGAGTTCAACCGCAAATACTCTGAGGCCTGGCCGGTGATCATCAGCAAGAAAGACCCGCTTCCCGAAGCCGATGAGCGTGATGGCGAAGAAGGCAAACTGGAAAAATACTTCAGCGAGAAGCCCGGCGAGGGCGGCTGAGGCGATTCGCTTTACCGCCTGCGGCCCGGTTTTGCTGGCCCGCGTACAGGAATTTCAAGGTCTAAGAGCCTGAAAACCGGGGTAAAAGCCTGCTTTTTGATCGGCAGCGCTTTAATTGAGGCGTATTTTCTGTTATATTCATAAACGATGATGATGACAGAAACCTGACAATCGCCACAGCGCATGCCGACTGTGGCATCTGGAATTCAGCGCAAATGACACCATTCACGGGGTGCAAGCTTGCCCCGCGGGTGTTTTTGTCGCCTGTGATCAAGACCCAAAACGGGGCATGGCGCCCCGGCTGCTTGCAAGGACGAAAACGACTATGAGCAAATCCAAAAAGAACGAATTCCGCCCGAACGACTATGTGGTCTATCCGGCCCACGGCGTCGGCCAGATTGTTTCTATCGAAGAACAGGAAGTGGCGGGAATGGCGCTCGAACTTTTTGTGATCTCCTTCGAAAAGGACAAGATGACGCTGCGGGTTCCCACCAATAAGGCAACGGATGTCGGTATGCGCTCGCTCTCGTCGCCTGACGTTGTGTCCAAGGCGATGGATACGCTCAAGGGCAAGGCGCGCGTGAAGCGGGCGATGTGGTCGCGCCGGGCGCAGGAATACGAGCAAAAGATCAACTCGGGTGATCTGATCTCGATCGCCGAGGTGGTGCGCGATCTGCACCGCACCGATGATCAGCGCGAGCAGAGCTATTCGGAGCGTCAGCTTTACGAAGCGGCGCTGGAGCGTCTGACGCGCGAGGTTGCGGCCGTTGGCGGCACCGATGAGGTGAACGCCCAGAAACAGGTTGACGATGTGCTGGTAAGCCGCGCCGCCTGAGGTCTCAGCGCTATTGTGAGAATGCCAAAGCCGTCCCCCGGGGCGGCTTTTGCGTTGAGGGGTTGTTAAAAGGAGAGGGCCCCGGCGCTCGCTTTTATCCGCTTTGATCCAGGCTTGCCGATCAAAGCCGCCGCCCTATGCCAAAAGGGCCGAAAGAGTTAACAGCGCCGCTATTTCGCTCAACTGTTGCGCCGCGCCCAGAATATCGCCGGTCTGGCCGCCCAGTTTGGCCCGCGCGATCAGTCCCGCCGCAAGCGCGGCCAGCGATACGGTGATGGCCGCCACGATCCCCGCGCCGCCGGTCAGGATCAGCGCAAGCCCCAGCGCCAGTGCCACGCCCAGCCATGCGGTGGCTGCGTCCGGGCGCCCGGTTGCGACCGACAGGCCATCCTCGCGCGCATGGGGCAACAGTGCCATCATCGGCGCCAGCGCGGCGCGCGACAGGGCGCCGGCGACGATCAGCGGGGCAAAGACGTGCCCGGCGGCGAACAAGACCCCCAAGGCGGCGGCGCGCAGCAACAGCGACAGGCCGATGGCCAGAACGCCGTAACTTCCGATCCGGCTGTCATGCATGATCTCAAGCCGGCGCGCCTTGTCCCATCCGCCCCAGAGCCCGTCGGCGGCATCGGCAAGCCCGTCCTCGTGCATCGCGCCCGTGCTGATCACCAGCGTGGCAAGGCCGAGGCCGGCGGCAAGCATCGGGGCCAGACCCAGCCAAAGCGCCAAAGCCCCCACCATCCCCGCAATCAGGCCCAGCCCGCCACCCACCAAAGGATAGGCCCATGCGGCTTCGGCGCTGCGACCTATCGGCGCGGCTGCGGGCAGCGGAAGCCGCGTCAAAAGGGCAAATGCGGTTGTGACGTCGCCCGGCGTGGCCAGCTTTTTGTCGCCTTCGATCATTCACTTGGTCTTTCTGTGCCAGTCCGATACGCAATTCATGCGCTACATGCGTATAGGCTATATTTCAATGAGGACAAAATGACAGACGCTCCTTTTTCGACCCTGATCGCCTTTCAAACAGCTCTGGCAGAGCTTCCCCGGTTCGACGAAGCGGCCAAGGCCGCGGCCGAGGAACGCAACGCGCAGCTAACCAAGCCTGCGGGCGCTTTGGGCGATCTTGAGGGGCTCGCGATCTGGTACGCGGCATGGCGCGGTACGCCGCGCCCGCAAATAAAGCGTCCTCAGGTTCTGGTGTTTGCGGGAAACCACGGGGTCGCGGCCCAGGGGGTATCGGCCTTTCCGGCCGAAGTGACCCAGCAGATGGTCCTGAACTTTCAGGCCGGCGGCGCCGCGATCAACCAACTGGCCCGCGCCTCGGGCGCCGAGTTGGGTGTTTATCCGATCGATCTTGATGCGCCGACGGCGGATTTCACCACAGGCCCGGCAATGTCCGAGACCGAGGTTTTGCAGGCGCTGGAGCTGGGCTGGCGCGCGGTTGACCGGGATGCCGATGTTCTGGTCGTGGGCGAAATGGGGATCGGCAACACCACTTCGGCAGCAGCCATTGCGCTGGCGCTT
>JASBSV010000004.1 GCA_030148745.1 Paracoccaceae bacterium | reverse complement strand
CAAGCGCGAGCATGTTGCCCAGATCGAAAGCCGTTATGGCCTGTCGGTCCGGATCGAGGCCGATCCATTCCTGATCGCGCCCGATTTCACGATCGAAAAGTTCAAGACGGCAACGCGCGTGGTCGAAGTGACGGCGCCGGTAGTGTCGGGCAACGCCTCGCTGATGAGCGATATCGACGAGGAAGAAAGCACAGTGACCGAGGAGACCGCCGCGACCGATCAGGCCGAGGCATCGCGTGACAGTGACAGCGAGGGTGAGGCACAGCCGAAGAAACGCCGCCGCCGCCGTCGTCGGCGCCGTGGTGGCGGGGGCGGTGACGCCCAGACCGCCGAGGCGCAGAACGGCGAGGCAGAGGCAGCCGAGGCCGCCGGCAGCGGCTCAGCGGACGAAAACGCCGATACCGCCGCCCCAAAAGAGGCGACAGCTGAGGTCGGCGCCGATGGCGATCAGCCGACAGAAGAGGCGCCCAAGGCCAAGGCCCCGCGCCGCCGCCGCGCCTCGAAAAAAGACGCCGAGGTCACAGCGGAGGCACCCGCCGATGCGCAGGCCGCGGAAGAGGCCCCTGAGGATGCTCAGCCCGCGCCGGAAGAAAAGCCCAAGCGCAAGCGCGCGCCGCGCAAAAAGGCCGCAGTAGCCGAGACCGCCGATGAAGCCCCGGCGGAAGCGGTGGCCGAGCAGGCGGGCGAGCCTGCGGCCGCAGATGCCGCCGATGCGCCGGCTGAAAAGCCCAAGCGCAAACGCGCGCCGCGTAAGAAAGCCGCCGCCGCCGATGATGCCGCAGCGGCAGAGGCGGCACCGGCAGAGGGTACGCAAACCGACGCCCCGGATGCGGCCGAGCCGGCCGAGAAGCCCAAACGCAAACGCGCACCGCGCAAGACCGCCAAGGCCAAGGAGATGGCTGAAGCGGCCGCACCGGCCGAGCAAAGCGCGCCCGAGCCTGAGCCTGAACCTCAGCCCGAGCCGCAGGCGGCGGAAAACAAGGATGCAGCCCCGAAAAAGCGCGGCTGGTGGTCCTTGGGGCGCTAAGGTCTTGATATAACGAAAAAAGAGGCGTCGGCGGTTTCCCCGGCGCCTTTTTTATGACCTTGCCGCGCCGGCCGAAACCTTGCGGATAAGATAAACCTGAGTGGGATCGTCGGTCTGGCTTGCGATCAGCTCGTGACCCGCCTCGGCGCAGAAATGCGGCACATCGATCACCGCGGCGGGATCATCGGCCAGCATCCTGAGTACCTGACCCTCGGACATCGCCGAAAGCCGCTTGCGCGCTTTGAGCACGGGCAGGGGGCACAAAAGCCCCGTGGCATCCAGATCCTGATCCCAAGTCATAAACCGGCAGATAGGGGGGATGTTACAAAATGTCCACAGTGTTGTGACCGATCCTTAGGTGACGGGCCGGCGATCTTCTTTTATGTCTCGAACAAGGGCCTGAAGGGATCATCAATGTTCGGATTTGAAATTATCGACGCGGCGCTTTTGCCGGCCATGCTGATTGCGCTGACCGCCGGTGTCTTGTCCTTCCTCAGCCCCTGCGTCCTTCCGATCGTGCCGCCCTATCTTGCCTATATGGGGGGCATGTCGCTGAACGAGATGACCGAGGGGCGGCAATCGCGCTGGCGGGCAATCGTTCCGGCGATGTTTTTCGTTCTGGGGCTGTCGACGGTGTTTTTGTTTCTGGGCTTTACCGCCTCGACCTTTGGGACGTTTTTCCTGAAAAATCAGGACCTATTCGCCAAAATCTCCGGCGTGGTGATCATTATCTTCGGGCTGCATTTTCTGGGTGTCTTCCGCATTCCGCTGCTTGACCGCGAGGCGCGGCTGAATGTGGATAGTCAGGGCGGCTCTTCCGTTGGGGCCTATGTTCTGGGTCTGGCCTTTGCCTTTGGCTGGACGCCCTGCATCGGCCCGCAGCTGGGCGCGATCCTGTCGATTGCGGCAACCGAAGGCTCGGTCCAGCGCGGAACGCTTTTGTTGGGTATCTATGCGTTGGGGCTGGGCCTTCCGTTTCTGCTGGCGGCGGTGTTTATTCAGCGCGCGATGGGGATGATGAACCGGATCAAGCCCTATATGGGGCTGATTGAAAAGGCGATGGGCGCGCTTTTGATCATTGTCGGCGTGGCGCTTCTGACCGGGGCTTTCACCGCCTTTTCATGGTGGCTTCTGGAAAAATTCCCCTCGCTCGCGCTGATTGGCTAACAGGCTTATTCTTGCCGGGTTTTTCCGCTATCCTGCGCAGCACGAGCAAGCAAGAGGCAGGCGATGGCCAAACGCCAGAACAAGCGGGTTACGCGGCGGCGCGTGTTTTACATACCCGGCTATGATCCGATCCCGCCGCGCCGGTATCGTGAGCTTTACCGCAAGGAGGCGTCGGCGCAGGCCGAAATCTCGGGCTATCAGATCGCGCTGAAGGGCAAGGCCCCCGGCCCGCATTACGGCTGGAGCGTAAGCGCGCAGATCGGCGGCGCCGCGACACGGGCCGATTTTCAGGTGCTCGTGTGGTCCGATATCGTGCGCAGCAGTATGGAGCGGTCGATCGCGGGAACCTATCTTTTGCTGATCAGAACCGCGTGGATCTATATCGCGACCGGCACGCTTGGGCGGCTGATGCGGATGCGCAAGGGGCCGGTGATTGCGGCGCTTTACCCGGTGGGGATGCTGCTGGCGCAACTGGCCGTGGCGCTGCTGGCCGGCTGGGCGCTTGGGGCGCTGGTGGCGCGGTTTTCTTATCCGGTCCTTGGCTGGGCGGCGGCGCTGGCGCTGGCGGTCGTGCTGCTGCGCTGGTTCAAGGCGCGCGACGGGCGGCTTTTTGTCTATTACCTGATGCATGATTACGCCTATTCGGCCCGCTGGCGCGGCGCAAACCCGCCCGAGCTTGAGGCGCGCATGCGCGAGTTTGCCGATGCCATCGCCGAGGCGCTTCTGAGCGATACCGATGAGGTGCTGGTCGTCGGCCATTCCTCGGGCGCGCATCTGGCGGTTTCGGTTCTGGCCGATCTTTTGCGCGCGGGCCGGGTGCCGGCATCGGGTCCGGCGCTATCCTTTCTGTCGCTGGGGCAGGTGGTGCCGATGGTGTCGTTTCTGCCTGATGCGCAGCGGCTGCGCGCCGATCTGCATTACCTGTCGGCCCGGGATGAGCTGACATGGGTCGATGTCACCGCCCCCGGCGACGGCTGCGCCTTTGCGCTTTGCGATCCGGTCGCGGTATCGGGGGTGGCGCCCGACAACCAGCACTGGCCGCTGGTTCTGTCGGCAGCCTTCACCCAGACCCTTAGCCCCGAACGCTGGCGCGCGCTGCGCTGGCGCTTTTTCCGCCTGCATTTTCAATATATCTGCGCCTTCGACCGCCCCGGCGACTATGATTATTTTCAGATCACCGCAGGCCCCCAGACCCTGGGCGAGCGCTATGAGGAGCGCGCACCTTCGCGGTCGCGGATCACCGCGCCGCTGTCGCGCTTTACCACGATGGCGGCATGATCACCCCGCCCAAACCCCCTTCGCGGCCTGATCGCGTCTCGCTCTGGCGCTATGTGCGGCTGTTTCGTCAGGATATCCTCTCGGCCCAGCCCGAGCGGCTTTATCGCGCCTGGATGGCGGAGTTCAAAACGCCTTTCTTCCGATCCTTTCTGATCAACCAGCCCGAGCTGATCCGCCGCGTTCTGAAAGATCGGCCGATGGATTTCCCTAAATCGAACCGGATCGCCGAAGGGCTGCGCCCGCTTTTGGGAAACTCGGTCTTTCTGACAAATGGCGAGGTCTGGAAGCGCCAGCGCCGGATCATCGACCCGGCGTTCGAGGGCGGGCGGCTGCGCGACAGCTTTGCCGCCATGCGCGCGGCAGGTCACGCGGCGGTGGCCCGGCTTGATCCCGGCGCGGCGGGGCAGATCCGCGAGATCGAGGAGGAAACCTCGCATGCGGCGGCCGATGTGATCTTTCGCACCCTGTTTTCGATCCCGATCGAACATCAGACCGCCGCGCAGGTGTTTTCCCAGTTTCGTGCCTATCAGCGCAGTCAGCCGATCCTGAACCTTGCGGCGTTTGTGCCTTTGCCGCGCTGGGTGCCGCGGTTTTTTCGAAGTGAGACAAAACAAAAGGCACGCAGTATCAGACGGTTGATTGGCGATCTTACTGCGGATCGTATGGCCGCCATTCAGGCCGGAACAGCGCCTAACGATCTGGCGACCAAGATCATGACCACGCCCGACCCTGAAACCGGAGAGCGCTTTACAACCGCCGAGATGGTCGATCAGGTGGCGATTTTCTTTCTGGCGGGCCATGAAACCAGCGCCTCGGCCCTGGCCTGGACGCTGTATCTTTTGGCGGCCGATCCGCAGGTTCAGGAAAAGGCCGCGCGCGAGGCCATGAGTATATCAGAAAATCCAGAATTTTCAGACATATCCGGACTGAAGTTTATCCGAAATACCTTTCGCGAGGCGCTGCGCCTTTACCCGCCGGTGCCGATGATGGTGCGTCAGGCGCGCTGTCCTGAGAATTTTCGCGACAGAAAGGTGCCCAAAGGGTCACAGATCGTCATTTCGCCATGGCATCTGCACCGCAGTACCCGGCTTTGGCAGGCGCCCGATGATTTTGACCCGGACCGCTGGCAAAGCGAGAACGGCAAGGCCTGCCTGCGCGACGCCTTCATCCCGTTTTCCGCCGGTGCGCGGGTTTGCACCGGGGCGGGGTTTGCCATGCTCGAAGGGCCGCTGCTTTTGGCGATGCTGCTGCGGGCCTATCGATTTGAGGTCGTGGCCGGTAAAACGCCGGTTCCGGTTGCGCATCTGACGGTGCGCTCGGAATCAGGCATCTGGCTAAGGATCAGCAGGCGTCAGCCCCGGTAATGGCGCAGCACATAAACGCGGATCGCCGAGGCCAGCCCCATTGCAGCGCCCCGGTTGCGGTCGATCTCGGCGGCCAGATCGTTGATCGAGCGGTTTTCAAGCGCCGCGATTTCGCGAAATGCCTGCCAGAAATCATCCTCGAGCGAGACGCTGGTGCGGTGGCCTTTGAGGGTGAGCGAATGTTTTTTGGGTCGTGAGGTCATATTTCGGGAAGTGTCCATTTTGAGATTCCGGCAGCCTGAGCATTGCGGTAGGCCAGCATTAGCCGTGCAAGTTTGGCGTCGGGATCGCGAAGATGCCGCCGCGCGCGGCGCAGCGCCACGCGCGCTTCATGGCGCTCCAACTCGATCCAGACATCTGTCATAAAACGTCTCACCTGCCGTTCCCAAACGGCGCAAAATACTTGATGGGTTTCGGCAGGTTACTGCTGATCATGGGCGAAAAAGCGGCGCTTGCGCGGTGCTATTTCGGCTTTTTGGGGGCCGCTTCGTGATCGCGACGCTTCAGATCGAGCGTTTTGGACTGTCTTGCCCGTTCTTTCGCCGCGGCGGTTTTTTCAGCCTTGCTCAGCCCGTGAAACAGGATGTTTTGGTCGGCGCGGGCCTTTTTCTCGGCCCGCTGCCGTTCTTTTCGAAACCGGTTAAGGTTTACCGGATCACTCACTTGGGCCCGATCATAAGCTCGGGGCGCACCACGCGGTCAAAGGTTTCGGCATCGACAAAGCCAAGCGCGATCGCCTCTTCCTTCAGGGTGGTGCCGTTTTTATGCGCCGTCTTGGCAACCTGCGTAGCGTTGTCATAGCCGATCTCGGGCGCCAGAGCGGTCACCAGCATCAGGCTTTCGCGCATCAGCTGGTCGATCCGTTTGGTATTGGCGCGGATGCCGGTGACGCAATTATCGGTAAAGGTCGCGGCGGCATCACCCAAAAGCTGCATCGATTGCAAGACGTTATAGGCGATCATCGGCTTATAGACGTTCAGCTCGAAATGCCCCTGACTGCCGGCAAAGCCGACGGCGGCGTCATTGCCCAGAACATGGGCGGCAACCTGTGTCAGCGCCTCGACCTGCGTCGGGTTGACCTTGCCCGGCATGATTGACGATCCCGGCTCGTTCTCTGGCAGCATCAGCTCACCCAGACCACAGCGCGGGCCCGACCCCAGAAGCCGGATGTCATTGGCGATCTTGAAGAGCGAGACCGCGACGGTTTTAAGCGTGCCCGACATCTCGACCATCGCGTCATGGGCGGCCAGCGCCTCGAACTTATTGGGGGCGGTGATAAAGGGCAGGGCGGTGATTTGTGCGATATTGGCCGCAACGGTGGTGTCCCACCCTTTGGCAGTATTCAGCCCCGTGCCCACCGCTGTGCCGCCCTGTGCCAGCTCGTAAATGCGGCCAAGCGCATCCTTGATCCGCTGGATCGCCATGGCCACCTGATGGGTATAGCCGGAAAATTCCTGACCCAATGTCAGGGGCGTGGCGTCCATCGTGTGGGTGCGGCCGATCTTGATGATGCCGTCAAACTCTTCCACCTTCGCGGCCAGCGCGGCGTGCAGCTTTTCCAGCCCCGGCAGGGTGACATCGCGGGCGGTCATCGCGGTGGCGATATGCATGGCTGTGGGAAAGGTGTCATTCGACGACTGGCCCATGTTGCAATGATCGTTGGGGTGCACCGGGTCCTTGCTTCCGATCGTGCCGCCCAGAATTTCAATCGCGCGGTTGGCGATCACCTCGTTGGCGTTCATGTTCGATTGCGTGCCCGAGCCGGTCTGCCAGACGACCAGCGGGAAATTATCGTCGAATTTGCCGGCCACCACCTCAGAGGCGGCCTGAATGATCGCATCGGCCCGCCGCGCGTCAAGCTTGCCCGAGGCTTTGTTGGCCATCGCGCAGGCCTGTTTGATCACCCCAAGCGCCCGCACGATCGCAATGGGCTGTTTTTCCCAACCGATGGGGAAATTCATTAGCGATCTCTGGGTCTGGGCGCCCCAGTATTTTTCCGATGGAACCTCGAGAGGGCCAAAACTGTCGGTTTCTGTGCGGGTGGTCATGGGCCTTGTCCTTGTCGGCTGCTGTTTGCGCCGGGATACTGCCCGTCCGGGCAAAAGTCCATCTGTCAGGCTATAACACCATCGCCGCGCCCGCGCCCTTGCGCCCGCTTCAGGAGGCCCGGTCGCTGATCATCTGCTCCGGCGCGCGTCCAAAGCATGGTCTGAGGCTGAGCGTGCCGGGCAGCGAAAGCTGAATGAAGGTGCCCTGACCACCCTGCGGCCGTTTGGCATGGATATCGCCACCGCGCGCCTGCACCAGACGCCTGATCCCCAAAAGGCCAAATCCCGTCTCATATTGAAAACTGCCGCCGGCCAGAAAGGCGATCTGAGGGTCCTTGAAGCCCTGACCGTCGTCTTCGACGGTGATCGACAGATCGCCGCGCGCGGCCTGCGTGGCTTCGATCCTGATCGACACCTGACTTTTGCCGGAATGTTTGACCGCATTGTCGATCAGGTTGCGCAGGATGACCTGAAGGACCGGCTTGTCGGTGCTGATCTGCGCCGGCCGGCACTCGATCCGGTGCACATCCCGCGGATCGATGACTGCGGCGATATCGGCCACCAGATCGGCGATATTGAACGCCTCGGCCTCGGTTTCGGTGATCGTGGTGCGCGCATAGGCCAGCACGTCCGAGATCAGCGATGTCGCCTTGATGCCCACCTCTTCCAGAAGGTCGATGATTTCCAGCTTGCCATCGCCCAGATCATGAAACCCGTCGCGCAAAAGATCGGCCAGCTGCTGAACATTGCGCATCGGCGTGCGCAGATCATGCGCCGCCATGGTGATGAATTGTTCCATCTCGCTGGCGATGGTTTCGACATGGGTTGCCGTGCGGATCTGCGTCATGGCCGAGTTACGCTCATCGGTGATGTCCTGCGAGGTGCCCACCAGCTGGGTGACCTGACCGTCACAGTCGAAAAGCGGTGTCAGCGTGGTGCGGATATTACGGTCGCCGCTGGCCAGCGGCAGCGTCACCTCGTAACTGCAGCGCTGGCCCGATATGGCCGCGATCTTGTGTTTTTCACTGGCGCTGCGGCCCAGCCGCCCCGGATAAACCTCTTGCGCGGTTTTGCCCAGAACATCGCCGGCCGCCATGCCGCTGATCTCGGCGGCCGCCCTGTTCCATCCCGAATAGACAGCCTCACCCGACTTGATGATTTCAAGCACAAAAACCGGTGTCGCAACCGCGTCGAGAACCTCAAATGGATCAAACTGATCGAACCGCATACCAATCACTAACCAACTGAACTGGCCTGATTTGTGCAGAAATCAGTTAACAAAAGATGAGCCGCAACCCAGCTTTACTTGCGAAAACTGTCCAGGCTGACCACTTCGGCCTCGGGGCCTGCGGCCGGTTCGGCATCTTCGGTCATTGGCGCGCTCTCGGCCTCTTGCTCATCCTCGCCCTCTCCTTCTTCCTGCGTTTCGAAACGCAGACCGAACTCGACCGAGGGATCGACAAAGGTCCGGATGGAATCAAAGGGGATATAAAGCGCCTCGGGGCTGTCCCCGAAATTCAGCGTCACGGCAAAGCCTTCGTCACCAACCTTCAGCTTGTCATACCAATGCTGCATGACGACCGTCATCTCTTCGGGATAGCGGTCCGAAAGCCAGTCGGCGATAACCACATCGGGGTGCATCGTGTCGAAGGTGATAAAGAAATGATGCTGCCCGGGCAGCCCGTTGGCTTCGACGTCGCTGAGAACCTCGTGAATCAATCCACGCATCGCGCGGTGCATCAGATTTCCATAGTCGATGTCGCGTGACATGATCGCCAACTCCCGGTGCTGGTCCCCCAACCATAGAAGCCTTGCTCAGGGAAAGAAAGAGGTCCGGCGCCTCAATTGCAAACTGCGCCTAAAGCAGGGTCGTGGCGGCCCCCGCCAGCGCCATCAGTGCCAGAACCGCAGGCAGCGGCCAGCGCCGCCACAGGATCAGCGCCCCCGCCAGAAGGCTCAGCCCGGCCACCACAATATCCAGGCTCGCCGGGGCGGGGGCGACAAATCGCAAAGGGCCCAGTGTCACGCTGCCCACATCGCGGAAAAAGACATGAATGGCGAACCAGAGCGACAGGTTCATCACCACCCCCACGACCGCCGCCGTTATCGCCGAAAGCGCGCCGGTAAGCCGCGGCCGCGTGGCGATCCACTCCACATAAGGCGCACCCAGAAAGATCCACAGAAAACAGGGCACGAAGGTCACCCAAAGCGTCAGCGCCGCCGCCATCAGGGCGCGGCCCATCCCGCCATCCTGATAGCCGGCCAGAAACCCCACGAACTCGGTCACCAGGATAAGCGGCCCCGGCGTCGTCTCGGCCAGGCCCAGACCATCCATCATCTGCGCAGTGCTCATCCAGCCATAGCCGGTGACAACCTCCTGCACCATATAGGCCAGAACCGCATAGGCCCCGCCAAAGGTCACCAGCGCAAGGCGCGAAAAAAAGAGCCCGACTTCAAACAGCCGCACCTCCCCCAAAAGCCAGACCAGCAGCAGCGGCGCCGCCCAAAGCCCGCCCCAGATCGCGATCGTGCGCAGGGGCCGCGCGCGCACCCGCGCCGGCGGCGGGCTGCCCGCGCCGCGCCCCGCCGCAAACCCATAGGCCGCCGCGCCAAGAATGATCAGCGGAAAAGGCAGCGCCAGAAAAAAGATCGCCACAAAAGACCCCGCCGCCAGAACCCAGCGGTCCAGCCCCTGCAGCGCCCGGCGCGACACACGCAGCAGGGCCTCGACCACAACCACGACCACCGCCGCCTTGATCCCCAGAAACATCGCCTCGACCAGCGGCACCTTGCCAAAGCCGACATAAAGCGCCGCCAGCGCCAGAATGACCGCCGCGCCGGGCAGCACGAACAAAAGCCCCGCCAGAAGCCCGCCCCGAACCCCCCTCAGCCGCCAGCCCGAATAGGTCGCCAGCTGCATCGCCTCGGGCCCCGGAAGCAACATGCAGAACGACAGCGCATTGAGAAACTGCGCCTCACTCAGCCAGCGCCGCTCATCGACCAGCTCGCGATGCATCAGCGCAATCTGCGCCGCTGGCCCGCCAAAGGACAAAATCCCGATCCGGCCAAAAACCCGGAACAGCTCGGCATAGGCCGGCGGGCCGGTCGCGATCTCATCTGCGGGCAGGACTGTCATGGCCGATGACAGACCCGCTGCCGGCCCGGCTGTAAAGTCAAAACTCGGCAATCGCAGCGAATTTCTTCTTTGCAAAAATACTCAAATCCCCGGCCATCGGCCAGACCGGCGGGCCGGCCTCAGCGCGCGGCAGAAGGCGTTCAATACATCACGGCAATGGTGGGAAAGTGCAGGCTTCTGTTGCCAGGTGCCTGCGAACCCCGCCTTACGCTGCTAGGCATAAGGGCTTAAGATTTCGGTATTTCGCACTGCTTACGCAGCGAGAGCAACCGGAGCTTTGTTGTCATTTGCAACTAGCTTGATCGGACCGATAACGGTGGTACCTCACCGGGACAAAGCAAACCCCTTTAGACGTTCGTCGATCCTGTTTCGACCCCATGATCCCCAAATGAAGGATGTTGGTGGAGTCGCCGGGTACCGCCCCCGGGTCCGATCCGCTTATTACGAGCGCGTTTATGTCCATAGTCCCCGAAAGGACAACTCTAACATAGGCGCTGGCGCGGGGCTTTTGAAGCCCGAAATCGCGAAAACCCAGGCCGCGCTACGCTTCGGGGGCGGCTTTGGGCGCATGGCGGGCCTGGCGCAGCCGGTTATAGAGGGCAACCGTGTAATCGGCCAGCTCGATCAGCCGGCCATCCACGCCGGCCCCGTCGCGCGCCTCGAGCGCATCGGCCAGCCCGGCATGCAGCGCCACGATCACCTCGCGCGAGCGGGCGGTGAAGGTGATCATGTTCATCAGGGGCTGCATCGCCTCGACCGCCCCGGCCAGCTGATAGGACAAAACCGGATTGCCCGCGCCATCGACCAGCGCGCGGTGAAACGCCACATCCGACGCGCAGAAACTTTCGTCGCTCAGCCCCGGCTGTGACTGGCGGTGCACCTCGGCGCGCATGGTGGCCAGATGATCGGCGCTGCGGCGCTGCGCGGAGAGGGGCGCGCAGGCGCGTTCAAGCGCAAAGCGCGCCTCGCAGGCGGTCTCGAAATCCACCTCGTTCATCGACAGCAAAAGCGTCGAAGTGGTGATCTGCTGGCCGTAAGCCTCTTCAAAACTCAGCCGGTTCACGAAGGCCCCGCCCATGGCGCCGCGGCGGGTGCGAATCAAGGATTGCGCCGCCAGACGTTTCAGCGCCTCGCGCACGGTCGGACGCGACACCCCGAAATCCTCGGCCAGTTCCGCCTCGGAGGGCAGGCGCTCATCGACGATCAGCTTGCCCGAGACGATGGAATCGCGGATATCGGCGGCGATTTTCGCCGAGAGATCACTTTTGTCTTCCGTGGCGCCATCCATGCAAAAATCCATTTGTCAGACATTTAAAGTTCTGTCAGAGGTAACCTATCACGATTGCCAGAGGGCGCAATGAGGCTTGCACAGAGATTACGGCAGATGACCGCTGGCCACTGGCTTGCGTTTTATGCGCTGATTCTGGCGGCATGGGCCGCGCTTTTTTTCATGGCCCCAGCGGCCGAGATCCGCGGCGCCGGTCAGATATTCGGCGCCGATTTCTGGGTCGGTTTCTGCGCTGCCACGCCCGATATAGCCGGCTATCTGCGGGTCTTTCTGATGTGGTCGGTGATGTCGGCGGCGATGATGGCGCCCACGGCCTTTCCCGCCTTTGCGGTGTTTGACGATCTCAACCGCGCCGGGCGGGCCGGATTTGCGGCGATCGCCGGCGGCTATCTGGCCGTCTGGCTTGGGTTTTCGCTGATCGCGGCGGCGGCCCAGCTTGCACTGGTAAAGGCAGAACTGCTCAGCCCCTTCGGCGACAGCCGCTCGGCAATCTTTTCGGCGGTGCTGTTGCTTGTGGCCGGGCTTTATCAGTTCTCGCCGGTCAAAGAGGGATGCCTGTCCAAATGCCGCCTGCCGATGGCGTTTTTCATGCAGCACTGGCAGCCCGGCCCGGGCGGCGCGTGGCGCATGGGGCTGCGGCTGGGCGCCGATTGCCTTGGCTGCTGCTGGGCGCTGATGACGCTGGCCTTTGTCGGCGGGGTGATGAACCTCGCTTTCATGGGGCTGGCCACGCTGATCATGGTGCTTGAAAAACTGCCCGATATCGGGCGCCCGCTAACCAAGCCGCTTGGCGCGGTTTTGATCCTGACGGCGGGGGTCGTTCTGGCCCGCGCCCTGTTGATGACCTGAGGAGGAGCTGAGATGCCCGATAAGAAGACGCCGGTCAAAAGCGACCGTCTGGAAGTGATGGAAAAGATCGACGCGCGGATGAACCCGCGCCGGCGGCGGGCCGAGCCCACCGACTGGGCAATCAAGGGAGAGCTGTTTCTGAACTGCTCGTGCACCGTCTTTTGCCCCTGTGTCGTCAGCCTTGGCCAGCATCCGCCGACCAACGGCTATTGTCAGGCCTGGATGGCGATTGCCATCGACGAGGGGCATTTCGAAGGCGAGGATCTGTCGGGCCTCAACATCGGCCTGATGGTCGATATCCCCGGCCGGATGTCCGAAGGCAACTGGAAGGTGGCGGCCTATGTGGACGAGCGTGCCACGCAAAAGGCCTATAACGGCATTCTCAAGATCTTTTCGGGGGCTGCGGGCGGCACGACGGGTCTGTTCACCATGCTGGTGTCGGAAATCATCGGCGCCGAACGCGCCCCGGTCGAGATCGTGCGCGACGGCACCCGCCGGTCGATCAAGATCGGCCGCAAGATCGAGGGCGAGCTTGAGATGCTGACCGGCAAGGACCGCTCCAAACCCGTGACCATGACCAATACCAAATACTGGATGGGCCCCGATGTGATTGCTGCTGTCGGCGTTGGCAAAAGCCGGGTGCGCGATTATGGCCGGGTCTGGGATTTTGGCGGCAAATCGGGCGAGATCTGTGCCATCGACTGGTCCGGTCCGGGCGGCAAGTAAGGCGCAAGGGCCCATGATCACGCCCGAATATTGCAGCGTCATGGCGCGCTATGGTCGGTGGCAGAACCAAAGCCTTGTCTCTGCCGCCGATGCGCTGCCCGAGGCCGCGCGCAACGCCGATCGCGGTGCGTTTTTCGGCAGTATCGCTGGCACGCTGAACCATCTTTTGTGGGGCGATCTGATCTGGATGAGCCGTTTTGACGGGGGCGCCGCGCCCTCGGGCGGCATCGACACCAGCGCTGCGCTGATCCCCGACTGGCAGATGTTTCAGGCCCGCCGCAGCGAGGTTGACGCGCGCATTGTGAAATGGGCCGACCTTCTGGATCAGGCGGAACTGGCTGGCGATCTGGTCTGGTTCTCCGGCGCGCTGAACGCCAAGGTCACCAAGAAAAAGGCGCTTTGCGTGGCGCATATGTTCAACCACGCAACCCATCACCGCGGCCAGATCCACGCGATGCTGACCGCCGCAGGGGCACGCCCCGACGATACCGATCTTTTCATCATGCCCGAGGATCAGACATGGCAGTGATAGCACCTTCGCGGCGAATTCGCCGCACCCCTTTCTCAGACGGCGTCGAGGCGGCGGGCGTCAAAGGCTATACCGTCTATAACCACATGCTTTTGCCGACCGTCTTTGAAAGCGTCGAGGCCGATTACCGGCATCTGAAAACCGACGTGCAGGTCTGGGATGTCGCCTGCGAACGTCAGGTCGAGCTGCGCGGCCCCGATGCCGCCCGCCTGATGCAGATCCTGACGCCGCGCGATCTGCGCGGGATGCTGCCCGGCCAGTGTTTTTATGTGCCCATCGTTGATGAAACCGGCGGGATGCTGAACGATCCGGTGGCGGTGAAACTGTCGGATGACCGCTATTGGATCTCGATCGCCGACAGCGACCTTTTGTTCTGGGTCAAGGGGATTGCTTATGGCTATCGTCTGGATGTGCTGATTGACGAGCCCGATGTCTCGCCTCTGGCCATTCAGGGGCCCAAGGCCGACGATCTTGCGGCGCGGATCTTTGGCGATGCGGTGCGGGACGTGAAATTCTTTCGCTTTGGTATGTTCTCGTTCGAAGGCTATGACATGGTTGTCGCCCGCTCGGGCTATTCCAAACAGGGCGGGTTCGAGATTTACGTCCCCGACAGCGCGGTTGCCATGCCGCTCTGGGACGCTTTGTTCAAGGCCGGGGGCGATCTGAATGTGCGCGCCGGCGGTCCCAATCTGATCGAGCGGATCGAGGGCGGTCTTTTGTCCTATGGCAACGATATGACGCTGGAAAACACGCCGCATGAATGCGGGCTGGGCCGGTTCTGTTCAACCGAAACCGCGATCGGCTGTATCGGCCGCGATGCGCTGCTCCGGGTGGCCAAGGAAGGGCCGGTGCGCCAGATCAGGCCGCTGTCGATCGAGGGTGATCTGCCGCCCTGCGACCGGCTATGGAAGGTTTACGGCGATGGCGAGAAGGTGGGGCAGGTCACCTCGGCCGCATGGTCGCCGGATTTTGAGACAAACGTCGCCATCGGCATGGTGCGCATGACCCACTGGAAGCCGGGCACGGTATTGGAAGTTGAAACACCGGACGGGATGCGCAAAGCCACCGTCGAGGCGAAATTCTGGATCTGAGGTGAGGAGAGAGATGATGTTCAAGGCATTGATCGTTGAAAAGGATGACGAGGGCAAAACCCACGCGTCAGTTCAGGAAATAGGCGAAGACCGCCTGCCCGAAAGCGAAGTGACGGTTGCGGTCGAATATTCGACCGTCAACTACAAGGACGGGCTGTGCATCGGGCCGGGCGGCGGGCTGGTGCGCAATTATCCGCATGTGCCGGGGATCGATTTTGCCGGCACGGTCGAGGCGTCCTCGGACGATCGCTATAAACCCGGCGATAAGGTGGTTCTGACCGGCTGGCGCGTGGGCGCGGCGCATTGGGGCGGATACGCCCAAAAGGCGCGGGTCCGGGCCGACTGGCTGGTGCCGCTGCCCGCTGGCCTGACACCGCGGCAGGCGATGGCGGTGGGCACGGCAGGCTTTACCGCGATGCTGGCGGTTCAGGCGCTGGAAGATCACGGGCTGAAACCGGGCGCGGGTCCGGTTCTGGTCACTGGCGCGGCGGGGGGTGTCGGTTCGGTCGCGACGGCGATACTGGCGCATCTGGGCTATGAGGTGGCGGGCGTGACCGGACGGCCCGAGACCGCCGATTACCTGCGCAGCCTTGGGGCCACGCAGATCGTGGCGCGCGAAGAGATCAACGAGACCGTCAAGCGCCCGCTTGAGGGCGAGACATGGGCCGGCTGCGTCGATGCGGTGGGTGGCGCCATGCTGGCGCGGGTTCTGGGACAGATGAAATACGGCAGCTCGGTCGCCGCGGTCGGTCTGGCCGGCGGTGCGGGCCTGCCTGCGACGGTCATTCCCTTTTTGCTGCGCGGCGTGAACCTTTTGGGGATCGACAGCGTGATGCAGCCCTTCGAGAACCGTCAGCGCGCCTGGGCACGCATCGCCCGCGATCTGCCGCTGGACAAGCTGGAAGAGATGATCGTGCCGGCAACCCTTGGCGATCTGCCGAAACTGGGCGCCGATATCCTGAAAGGTCAGGTCAAGGGCCGGGTCGTGGTCGACGTGAACGCCTGAGGCGCCGGAACCTGAGGCGCCAGCAAATGATATCCCCCCAAAGCCGCGCTTTGGGGGGTAAATTGCGCGCTTTCGCACATTCCTGCCAGCCGGTTCCGGCCTGACGCCTCTGCCGGGGCTTGACGCCCCCGGGCAAACCCGGAAAACCATGTGGCCATGGAACTTGATATCAATTGGGTGCGGGCCCAGTTTCCCGCCTTTGACGAGCCGGCCCTGAACGGGCAGGCATTTTTCGAAAACGCCGGCGGCTCTTATACCTGCGGGCCGGTGATTGACCGGCTGACGCGGTTTTATCACGCGCGCAAGGTTCAGCCCTATGCGCCCTATGAGGCCTCGCGCCTTGGCGGCGAGGAGATGGATGAGGCGCGCGCGCGTCTGGCGGCGATGATGGGGGTGGACACCGATGAGCTGTCTTTTGGCCCCTCGACCACGGCCAATACATTCGTTCTGGCCAATGCGGTGCGGCGATGGTTGCCAAAGGGCGGCGCGATCGTGGTGACCAATCAGGATCACGAAGCAAACTCGGGGCCATGGCGGCGGCTCGCCGAAGAGGGGGTAGAGCTGCGCGAGTGGCAGATCGATCCCGGCACCGGGCACCTTGATCCCGCGGATCTGGAGCGGCTTTTGGACGATAAGGTCGGGCTGGTGGCCTTTCCGCATTGCTCGAACGTGGTGGGCGAGGTGAACGATGTGGCGCGCATCACCGCGATAATCCGCGCAGCAGGCGCCTATTCCTGTGTCGACGGGGTCAGCTATGCGCCGCATGGGTTGCCCGATGTCGGGGCGCTGGGCGCGGATATCTACCTCTTTTCGGCCTATAAGACATATGGCCCGCATCAGGGGATCATGGTGATCCGTCGCGACTGTGGTTTCGATCTGCCCAATCAGGGGCATTATTTCAATGGCGAGGTTCTTTATCAGCGATTTACCCCGGCAGGCCCCGATCATGCCCAGGTGGCGGCATCGGCCGGGATAGCCGATTATTTCGACGCATTTGCGGATCATCACGGCATCACCGGCGAGGCGCGCCAAAGGGCCGCGGGCGTTCATGATCTGATGCGCGCCCATGAAGCGCGGCTTTTGCAGTCCTTGCTGGACTACCTGGCCGGGCGCAATGATCTGCGGCTGATCGGCCCGCGCGACGCCGCGGCCCGCGCGCCCACCGTGGCCATCGACACGGGCGAGGCGCCGGCATCGCTGGCGCAAAAGCTTGCGCCTCTGGGGATCATGGCGGGGGGCGGCGATTTCTATGCCGTCCGGCCGCTGAGTGCGATGGGGGTCGATCCGCAAAAAGGCGTGCTGCGGCTGAGTTTTGTGCATTATACCGCGCCGGCAGAGGTTGACCGGCTGATTTCGGCGCTAGATCAGCTGTTGTAACGGGCCAGAAGGGCCCGAACCTCAGGGCGCGAAGATGAGCAATTCTGCACCGGTCATCATGTGGTTTCGCCGCGATCTGCGGCTGGCTGATAATCCGGCGCTGCGCGCTGCCGTGGCCACGGGCCAGCCGGTGATCGCCGTTTTTCTGGACGATGAGGTAACGCGCACCCATGGCGCCGCGCCGCGCTGGCGGCTGGGGCTGGGCGTAGGCGCGCTGGACGCGGCGCTGACCGGGCAGGGCGCGCG
>JASBSV010000002.1 GCA_030148745.1 Paracoccaceae bacterium | reverse complement strand
CCGGTTTCAGGGTTTGCCGAGGTGGCCAGGCAGCGGCGGATCCGCTCGCGGATCGTGATCTCGGCCTCGCCGATGGCGATGGTCCGGTCCAGCCAGGAAAACTCCTCCCACGCCTCCAGACCGTCCAGCCAGATATTTCCGCGCCAGCGCAGCGGCGACAATTCGCACCCAGCGCGTGCGCCGACCTCGGCCAGAGAGGCCAGCGAATTGATCGAAACCGACGGGTAGGGCGTGTCGGTCATCCCGCGACCTTCGACGCGGATAATCCGGGCCGATTGCGCGCGACCTTCGGGCATCAGCGGACGCACCCAGCTCAGCAGGCGCTCGGCCTCGCGGTCGGGATCGAAGGTCAGCGGGTCAAGCTTAGGGTGGCTTAGCGTCACGGTTCCGGCCTGTTCGTCGGCCTCGGCATTGATCGCCATCAGCGCGGGCGCCTTGGAGCCGCGCGAAAAATTGGCGCAGACGGCCCATTTCGTGCCGTCCGCTTTCGCCGCCTCATGCGCCACTGCCCAGCGCCGGTCCCATGGGATGGTCTGCCCTGCAGTCAGCTGCACCGCGCCTATCTCTTCGCGGCCATGCGATTTGATCGGATGCCGGAAGATATGTGCGACGCGCACCGTCACTTTGGCTTGGCCTTGCGCTTGAAGCTGCCCACGATGTTTCCGAAGACATCCGGTTTATACCCCTGGCTGCGCATGATCGCATATTGCTGGATGAAAGTGATCGTGTTGTTGGCGATCCAGTAAAGCACCAGACCACTGGCAAACCGGCCAAGCATGAACATGAACACCCACGGCATCCAGGCAAAGACCATGGCCTGAGTCGGGTCTGTGGGCGCCGGGTTCAGCTTTTGCTGAAGCCACATCGAAATACCAAGGATTAGCGGCAGGATGCCGATAAAGATCAGCGCCAGTGTCGTGCCCGGTTCGGGCGCGGGCCAGGGTGCCAGACCCCAGAAATTATAGAGCGATGACGGATCGGGTGCCGAAAGGTCGCGAATCCAGCCGATCCATGGCGCCTGACGCAGTTCAATCGTGACAAAGATCACCTTGTAAAGAGAGAAGAAGATCGGAACCTGCAACAGGATCGGCAGACAGCCCGAGGCAGGATTGACCTTTTCACGCTTGTATAGCGCCATCATTTCCTGTTGCAGCTTCTGGCGGTCGTCCCCCGCCTTTTCCTTAAGCTTTTCCATTTGCGGCTGAAGTTCTTTCATCTTCGCCATCGAGACATAGGATTTGAACGCCAGTGGTAGCACGATCGCCTTGATCAGCAATGTCAGCGCGATGATCGACCAGCCCATGTTGCCAATCATTCCGTTCAGCGTGTGAAGCGCAAAGAAGATCGGTTTTGTCAGGAAAAAGAACCAGCCCCAGTCGATGCTGTCGATAAAGCCCTGAATACCATCGTTGTTCTGATAGCTGCGGATCGTGCCCCAGACCTTGGCGCCGGCAAAAAGCTGTGACGTGGCATTGGCCGTCTCGCCCGGGGCCACTGTCATCGTCGGAAGCCGGGCTTCGGTCTGGAAGATGTCCTGCTTGGCTGAGTATTTCTCGACCGAGGTAAAGCCCTGACCGGGCGTCGGTACCAGCGTGGTCATCCAATAGTGGTCGGTAAAGCCGATCCAGCCGTTTTTCTTAACATCGATCACCTCGGCATTGGCCGCCTCGCGATCGACATAGTCCAGCTTGCGCATATCTTTGTAACTGGTCTCTTCCAGACTGCCGTCCGACATGCGGATGGCGCCTTCGTGGATGATGAAAAAGCCCTTGAGGTTCTTGGGTACGCCATGGCGCACGACAACACCATAAGGCGCCATCTTCTGCGGTTTGGCGCCGGTATTTTCGACCGACTGGTTGATCGTGAACATGAATTCCTTATCGACCGAGATCGTGCGCCGGAATGTCAGGCCCTTGCCGTTTTTCCACACAAGGGTGATCGGCGTGCCGGGTGTCAGGGTCGTACCACTTTCGACCGACCAGGTGGTGTTCGGGCCGGGGACATCCTCAAACGCCAGATCGCCCGATGGGGACCAGCCATAAAGCGTATAATAGGCCTCATCACTGCCCACCGGCGACAGAAGGGTGACGATGCCGCTGTCCGGCTCAAGCGTCTTGCGGTAGGCCTTGAGCGACAGATCGTCGATGCGACCGCCGGTCAATGAGATCGAACCCGTCAGCTGATCGGAGTCGATCGGCACCCGGACCCCTTCGGCCAAGGCCGCGGTGCGCGTTTCAGCGGGCGAGGCCAGGCTTGGCGGCGCTTTGGCGGCGCTGGGCGCGGGCGTAGTTGCAGTGCTCTGGGTGGCTGCGTTGGGATCGACTGCCTGATCCTGCGGTGGGAACATGATGAACCATCCGAGGATTACCAGAAAGCTGAGCGCCGTCGCCAGTATGAGGTTCTTGTTCTGATCGTCCATAAGCCGCTTTTCCCGCCTTGCCACCGCTGTCTTGAAGTCATCTGGGTTCAACAGACCCTAGGCCAAAAGGTCAAGCGGTTTTCCCCTTTCCGGGCAGGCTGGGCAGGGCTCGGCAAACGCGATTTCGTGATCCGGGCCGCCCGCGTGCGGGAATTTTCGGAATTTCGCGTCAAATGGCACCCCCGGGGAGGCTGGGGGCAATTCGGGCCGCGCGGTGCGCTTATTTCGACTTGTTGCGGATTTTCGGGGCTGCGCTGATTTTGCGATTATGGCGCGCGTACCAGCCGATCGTCTCTTCGAACGGCATGGCGCGGGCGACGGCAAATCCCTGAACGTGATTACAGCCCAGTTGCGCCAGCACCGCATGTTCGCCGGCGGTTTCGACACCTTCGGCCAGGGTTTCGATATCAAGCTGCTCGGCCATGGTCAGCAGTGCGGCGATCATCCGCTGCTGGTCGTGGTCGCGGTCGACCTTCGAGACGAAAGAGCGATCGATTTTGATCCTGTTGACGGTGAATTGGCGCAGATGCCGGATCGAGGCGGTTCCGGTTCCGAAATCATCCAGATCGATCCCGCAGCCCAGCTTTGATATCTCGGCGATGTTGCGGGTGACGACATCATTTTCCATCGCGGTCACGACCGTCTCCAGAATTTCGACCGTCAGCCGGTCCGGCGTCAGGCTGAACCGGTCCAGTTCCCAACGCAGTTTATCGGCGATCCGGGGGTTCTGAAGGTCCTGACCGGCAAAGTTGATCCCGACCATTGGCACCGTCATCCCGGACTGATCCCAGCGCCTCAGCGCGGTCAGCGACTGAAACAGGATCACCTCGTTCAGGCGGTTCAACTGGCCGCCTGCCTCAAGCGCGGACAGAAATTCAGCCGGCGGGATAATCCCGCGTTCGGGATGAACCCAGCGGGCAAGCGCCTCAAACCCTGTCACCTGTCCGGTGTCGGTTGAAATCTGAGGCTGAAACCAAGCGCGTATCTGCCCCTGCTCAAGGGCGGCGGCAACCTCATCAAGCTGCGCGCTGCGCTCGGCCAGAAGGGGTTTCATCTGTGCCGAAAAGGCGCGGATTGCGCCGGGCCCGCTGCGGCGCGCCTCGATCATCGCGCTCTCGGCGGATTGGAGAATCGATTTTCCGTTCGGTTCGGGGCTGCGGCTGGCCAGGCAAAAGCCGATTGAAGCGGTCACATATTGCGCCCTGCCGTCCAGGCTGATCGGTTCGGAAACGGCCGACTGAATACGCCCAGAAAGCTGGATCAGGGTTTCCAGATCGGCGCGGGCCATCGGGTGCAGGGCAACGCCGAAACCGCCGTCTTCAAGACGGGCAACCGTATCGTTCTGGCGGCAGACCAGCGCAAGCTGGTCGGCGACGCGCTGAAGAATACTGTCGGTTGCCGCCGGATTCAGCCGTTCCTGCAATTGTGAAAAATCGTCCAGCGTTATGACCAGACAGGCGGTCGTCGTGCCCCGGTCAGCGCCCCTTGCGATGGCCTGATCCAGGTTTTCGCAAAGCCCGCTGCGGTTGCTCAGCCCGGTCAGCCCGTCCCGCAGGGATGGCGGCGGGCGGCGGGCAGCGGGCGGGACATAGGCAAAGGCCAGCAAAAGCGGCACCACTACCGCGACGGTCAACAGCGCGGTTTCGCCGAACATCCAATAGGCGGCAAGGGTGATCGCCGGCATGAACGCCAGAATCTGCGGCCCGTAAAGCGCAGGATAAAGGACCGCACCAAACCGCCGCCGTAGGTGAAGAAGATATGCCGACATCGGTCAAACCCCTGCTCAGGCGCGGCGCGCGCCGCTTGCCACCGCTGGGGCTATCGATAGCGCTCAATCCTAGACCGGGGTTTAACGGAGCTTTGGAATCTGCTGAGGATTTTCGTCAATTTCCCCGGGGCTGCGGGCTAGACCGGCAAAATCAAAGAGCTGTGGGTCCAGAAGATGCGATGGCCGCGCGTTGGTCAGCGCCCGAAAGATGACCTGACGCCGACCGGGGCTGTTTTGCTCCCAGCCATCGAGAATCCGTTTAACCTGCTGGCGCTGAAGCCCGTCCTGGCTTCCGCACAGATCGCATGGGATGATCGGATAGTTCATGGCCCGCGCAAAGCGGTCGCAATCTTCCTCGGCGACATGGGCCAGCGGGCGATAGACAAACAGATCGCCCTCTTCATTAACCAGCTTTGGCGGCATGGTCGCCAGACGTCCGCCGTGAAAAAGGTTCATGAAAAAAGTTTCAAGAATATCGTCGCGGTGATGGCCCAGAACCACCGCCGAACAGCCCTCTTCGCGCGCGATGCGATAAAGATGGCCGCGTCTGAGGCGTGAACACAAGGCGCAATAGGTCCGCCCGGCAGGCACTTTGTCGACCACCACCGAATAGGTGTCCTGATATTCGATGCGATGCGCCACACCCATGTCTTCGAGGAACTTGGGCAGCACCGTCGCCGGAAAGCCCGGCTGCCCCTGATCCAGATTGCAGGCCAGAATATCGACCGGCAGCAACCCGCGCCACTGCAACTCGTGCAGAACGGCCAGCAAGGTATAACTGTCCTTGCCGCCGGACAGGCAAACAAGCCAGCGCGCGTCCTTTTCGATCATCCCGTATTGCTCGATCGCTTCACGGGTCTGACGAACCAGCCGCTTGCGCAGCTTTTTGAATTCAGTGCCCGTGGGGGCGCCGTTGAAAAGCGGGTGAATCTCGTCTGTGTCGAGTGCCATGTTTGCCGGGTTAGCCTTCCCCGGCGGTTTAGCCAAGGCAAAAGCGGTGAACTTATGGGTGCAGGTGGGGCTTTTCAGTCGGGCACATTGTCGATACCCGACCCGCCCAGCGGGTGACAGCGGGCAATGCGTTTGGCTGCCAGGGCCGAACCTTTCAGCGCGCCGTGTTTTTCCAGCGCCTCCAGCGCATAGGCCGAGCAGGTAGGCTGATAGCGGCAGTTAAAACCGACCCAGGGCGAAAAGATCAGCCGATAAGCCCGCACAGGCAGGGCAACGATATGCGCCATCAGGGTCATCGGCGGGCCTTGTGGATCTTGCCAAGCGCCTGATCGAGATCTTCCAGAAGCACGTCAAAACCGCGCGTGGCGGTCACGCCGGGCCGTCCGATCAGCACATAATCCCACCCCGGGCGCCCCTTTTCGGCCAGAACCGACCGCGCAATCTCCCGCAGCCGGCGCTTGGCGCGGTTGCGCGCCACGGCATTACCCACCTTCTTGGAACAGGTATATCCCACGCGCAGCGCCGCGCTGTCCTCCTCGGCCCGTCTGCGCGCCTGAAGGGTGAAACCCGGTGTCGATTGGCGCCGGGCCTTGGCAACGGCCAGAAAATCGGCCCGTTTTGTCAGCGTTTCAATCATGGTCAGAAGATGGGAAGCCTTGGGGCGTTTTACCAGTATAGACCCCAAGCAGGGGCCAGAAACGGCAAAACCGCCGGCGCGGAACGCAGGCGGCTCTGACTCAATTCTTTACAGAACGCTTACGCGCTCAGCGCTTTCCGGCCTTTGGCGCGGCGCGCGTTCAGGATCTTGCGGCCTGCCTTGGTGGCCATACGCGCACGGAAACCGTGGCGCCGCTTGCGCACAAGGTTGGAAGGCTGAAATGTGCGTTTCATCGCATCTTCTCCGGTCTTAGCGGCGCGTCCCGACGGGATTCGGCGGCCGTTATATGTTCGAAGCCCGGTCTCTAAGCCCGCTACCGATCGAAGTCAACTCGGCGCGCGGGGAATTCTGCAACATTTCCTGACAAATGTCTGCGGCAGGGCGGCTTTGGATGACCGGGGTCGACAAATGGTGAAACAAATCCCCGCAAAGGATCAAGGCCGCGTGATAAGGCTACATCTTGGCGCCCTTTGGTTGCATGTTTCATCGCATCAGCACGGCGCCAAAAGCAAGAGATGATATCCCAGATGCCCGACTCCAAGGAAAAAAGCACCATCGCGCGCAAACTGCCGATCATCGCCATTGTGGCCATTGCCGCCTTCGGGGCCTTCACGCTCAGGGATGTCCTGAGTTTCGAGACCCTGCGCGATAATCGCGATGCGCTGATCGGGTTTCGCGATGACAATTACCCGCTTTCCGTCATGGTGTTCATCGCGCTTTACGTGATTATCGTTTCGTTCTCTCTGCCCGGGGCGACGATGGCAACGCTTACCGGTGGCTTCCTGTTCTCGACCTTTCCGGGTTTTTTGTACAATGTCACCGGCGCAACCATCGGGGCGACGGCCATTTTTCTTGCCGCGCGCTGGGGCTTTGGCGAGCGGTTGGGCGCGCGGCTTGAGGCATCGCACGGCACCGTGAAAAAGATCAAGGACGGGATCGACGACAACCAGTGGTCGATGCTGTTCCTTATCCGGCTGGTGCCTGCAGTGCCGTTTTTCATCGCCAATCTCGTGCCCGCGTTTCTGGAAGTGCCGCTGTATCGCTTTGTCATCACCACCTTTCTGGGGATCATTCCGGGTGCGGTTGTCTATACCTCGGTCGGGGCCGGGCTGGGCGGTGTGTTTGAGCGGGGTGCAAGCCCCGATCTGGGCATCATATTCGAACCTCAGATCCTTTTGCCGATCCTCGGTCTCTCGGCACTGGCGGCCCTGCCTATCGCCTTTAACTTTCTGCGCAAGCAAAAGGGCTTTGAATGATGCGGCAAATAAAGACGGATATTCTGGTCATCGGGGCCGGTTCGGGCGGGCTTTCGGTGGCTGCCGGTGCGGTTCAGATGGGCGCAAAGGTGGTTTTGCTTGAGGGCCACAAGATGGGCGGCGATTGCCTGAACTATGGCTGCGTGCCTTCCAAGGCGCTGATCGCGGCGGGCAAACAGGCCTATGCCGCCCGCCATGGCGCAGGCTTCGGGGTTGCCGATGCGGCGCCCAAAGTCAGCTATGCCGGGGCCAAGGATCACGTCGCCAGGGTTATCGAAACCATTGCGCCCGTCGACAGCCAGGAGCGTTTCGAGGGGCTGGGCGTTCAGGTGATCCGCGAATATGGCCGCTTTATTTCACCGACCCAAGTGCAGGCAGGCGATAACGTCATCACCGCGCGCCGCATCGTGATCGCCACCGGATCGGGGCCCTTCGTGCCGCCGGTCAAAGGGCTTAAGGACGTGCCCTATTACACCAATGAAACTATCTTTGATCTGCGCCAGCGGCCCGGTCATCTGCTTATCGTGGGCGGCGGACCCATCGGGATCGAGATGGCGCAGGCGCATATCCGCCTTGGCTCCAAGGTGACGGTGATCGAAGGCATGAAGGCCATGGGCAAAGACGACCCAGAACTGACCGCTATCGTTCTGGACCGGATGCGCGCCGAGGGGATCGAGATTGTCGAAAACGCTCAGGCCGAGGAAATTACCGGCAAGGCGGGCGATATCACCGTACGCACGACCGGCGGCAGCTTTCAGGGCACACATCTTCTGATGGCGGTGGGCCGCAAGGTGAATATCGACAAACTGGATCTTGAAGAGGCCGGGGTGGCCTTTGACAGAAGCGGCATCAAGGTCGATGCCTCGCTGAAATCCAGCAACCGCAGGGTCTATGCTATCGGTGATGTCGCCGGCGGCATGCAATTTACCCATGTGGCGGGCTATCACGCCGGTATCGTCATACGCTCGGCCCTGCTGGGGCTGCCGGCCAAGGCCACGACGCGCCATATTCCATGGGTGACCTATACCGATCCTGAGCTGGCTCAGGTGGGTCTGACCGAGGCGGAGGCGCGCAAGAAACACGGCGGCAGGCTTGAGATCGCGCGCTTTGACTATGACGAGAACGACCGCGCAATCGCCGAGGCCAGGACAACCGGCCTGATCAAGGTGATGATCGTCAGGGGTCGCCCCGTGGGGGCGTCGATCGTGGGCGCGCAGGCGGGTGAGCTGATCGGGCTTTGGGCCATGGCCATTGCCAACAACATGAAAATGTCGGCCATCGCCGCGACGGTTTTGCCCTATCCGACATTGGGCGAGATTAACAAACGTGCAGCGGGTGCCTATTTCTCTCCCAGATTATTTGCTAATCCATGGGTTAAACGCGTGGTGCGCTTCGTGCAGAGCTATATCCCATGACGTAAGAGGGCAAAGAGACGGATGCTCAACTCACTCTCAGGCCGATTTCTGATCCTGACGACCGTGTTCGTCATGCTGGCCGAGATATTGATCTTCGTCCCCTCGATCGCCCGCTTTCGCGAAGACTTCCTGCTTAGCCGGCTTGAGAGGGCGCAGATCGCCTCGCTGGTACTTCTGGCCGAGGATATGATCGATTCCAAGCTCGAGTCCGAGCTTCTGGTCAACGCCGGGGTTCTGAACGTCGTGCTGCGGCGCGATACGTCGCGGCAACTGGTGCTCTCATCGCCGATCCCGGGGCCGATCAGCGCAACCTTCGATCTGCGCAACGCCTCGCCCTTCGGTCTGATCCGCGATGCGCTGATCCGCATTGTCACCCCGTCAAATCAGATCATCCGGGTGATCGGCGATCCGGTCAAGGAAGCGGGGCTGCTGATCGAAGTGACGATGGAAACCGCCGCCCTGAGAACCGCGATGATCGATTACGGCCTGCGTATCCTTGCCCTTTCGGCGGTGATTTCGGTCTTTACCGCGATCCTGCTGTTTCTGGCGGTCCGGCGGTTTCTTGTCACCCCGATCCGCGGCGTTGTCGATCATATGCAATCCTACGCCGCCGCGCCCGAGGACGCGCGCCGCATCATCAAGCCCAGCGCCGGTGTGACCGAGCTGCGTGAGGCCGAAGAGGCGCTGCAATCGATGCAGACCCAGCTGACCGGCGCCCTGCGCCAGAAAGAGCGCCTGGCCCAGTTGGGCGGCGCGGTCGCCAAGGTTAGCCATGATTTGCGCAACATCCTGACCACCGCTCAGCTTTTCACGGACACGCTTGAACGTTCGGACGACCCGCGCGTGAAACGTTCGGCCCCGAAGTTGATGAGCTCGCTCCAGAGGGCGGTAAACCTGTGTGAGGGCACATTGGCCTTTGGCAAGGCAGAAGAACCGCCCCCCGCGCTTGACCGGGTCCTGCTGTCCGAAATTGTCGGTGAGGTGGTCGATAACGAACGTCTCGCCTCCGGCGACGCCGAGGTCAGCTTTCGCGAGGATATTCCCGTCGGCTTCATCATCCGCTGTGATGGCGAACAGATGTATCGTGTGTTGTCCAACCTGATACGCAACGCCCGTCAGGCCATTGAATCGCAGGGCCGCGCCGGTGAAATCGGCGTCGCCGCCCATGAAGACGACGATAGCTGGGCCATCCACATCAGCGACACCGGCCCGGGGCTTCCCAAAAAGGCACTGGAATATCTGTTCAAACCGTTTCAGGGCGGGATCCGCAAGGGCGGCACCGGCCTGGGCCTGGCGATCGCCGCCGAGCTTGTGCGCGGCCATGGCGGCAGCCTCGAGCTGATCCGCTCGGATGAAACCGGAACCGAATTCGTAATCCGCCTGCCCAAGTCGGATATTCGCCTCAACCGGGCCGCTGAGTAAATTTTCGGCCGCTACCCTCTTGCCAACCGCGCGAACCCCGCGTATCTGACCCCTCACGCGCTGGTAGCTCAGTTGGATAGAGTACTTGACTACGAATCAAGGGGTCGGGGGTTCGAATCCTCCCCAGCGCGCCACTTTCCCATTTTTCGCGAATTAGCGGTCGCCATAGGCGTGGTTGCAGCCCTGCGGATCGGGAAAATTTATAAAATTGTCGCTTTCAAACCGCCTTCGCGCCGCATTTCGATCCGATTCCTGCGTCAGTTTTCGCCGGATCATCAGGCTTTAACGGAATCCATGGCTCATGCATCACCTCGTTTCTAAAATCATTGTCCTTCTGGGGCTTACATCGCCTTCTTCCGAGCGGCTGGACGCGCGTTTCGATGATCTGAGGTCCGAGGCCGGGCAAAAACCGGGGGGCACCAGACCGCCCGGCAGGTAAACCTGCAGCGCCGGCCACCGCGCCCGGCGCAGGCCCGATCATATTTCTGCCCCTTTTTCGCCTGTTTTCGGGCCCAGAATGGACTCTGCATGACCTGCGGAGGACATGATGCTGCGACTGATAGGGATGTTGAACTTTGTAATGACCCTTTCTGCCATCGGCGCGGTTTTGGTGCTGACCGGCGGTGTCCCGGCCACGGCCTGGGCGCAGTTTGCTGCCGGGATCGACGGCGGCAAACTGACTTCGGGTGGCTGGATCGGGCAGATTGCGTCTTTTGTCGAAATGACCTTCAACCAGCTTGAGGTCTATGTTCTGGCGCCGTCCCGCAATTATGTCGCGCAGTGGGACATCACCCTGTCCAACACACTGACCAATATGCGCGAGGCGCTATACGCCGGCGATTTCGTGACGGTGGGCCGGCCGATCCTGATCGTGATCTTTGCCTATCTGTCGCTGCGCTTTCTGGCGCGTGCGCTTATCGCCTCGCAGCGCCGGTCGCGCCGGCTGCGGGTGACGCATTATGTCTAAAAGCTGACCTCGACCCCCGGGAGATTCAGCGCTTTCATCAGATCGCGCAACTCCTGCCGGGCCGCCACGTTCGAGATATTCATCTGCTGGACGCCGAAATCCTTCAGATCAAGCAGGGTAAGGCCGCGGGGGAACAGCTCGCGAAAGATTACCCGTTCGGAAAACCCCGGCGCGACACGAAAGCCGATACGGCGCGACAGTTTTTCCAGCGCCTCGCCCATCTTCTTTTTGTTGACCATCTGCTGCGCGCCCAAACGGTTACGCACCACGATCCAGTCGATCGGCTGCAGCCCGGCCTGCGCCCGCAGCTGGCGCGCGTTCCAGACCATCTCGGAATAGACCGAGGGGCCCTTGATATCGCCGCTGGTCGGGTCGATCCGTGCCAGAAGGTCGAAATCGACGAAACTGTCGTTCAGCGGTGTCACCAGCGTATCGGCCAGCGAATGGGCGACCTGACTAAGCCGCGTATGGCTGCCGGGGCAATCGATCAGGATGAAATCATTGCCCGGCTCAAGTGACGCAACAGCTGCCGAAAGGCGGTGGTCATAAAGGTTCTCTCCCGGCTTCAGCTGATCTTTGTCGATCTCGGGCAGGTCGCGGAAATCGGGCGTGGCCAGCGCGACCTCTTCCTTGCGGGCGGTGACAGCGCGGTTTTCAAGATAGCGGCCCAGGCTGCGCTGTCTGAGGTCCAGATCAAGGCAGCCAACCTTATGACCCATGCGCACCAGAGCGGTGGCCAGATGCATCGATACGGTGGATTTGCCGGCGCCACCCTTTTCGTTGCCGACGACGATTATATGCGCCACGGTCTGTCCCCTTTGCCCGACCCCAATATCACGAAACACGTCTCTTTTCGAGACAGCTTCACTATATGTTGGGGGCGCTGGCTTTGAAAGCGCCAGTAAGCGGCACTTTAACGAATTTTTGTTTTTGTTTGCGTTTCGGCATCTATCCGTGGCTGCGCGCGGCCGATCCGCTGTGCCCAATGCAAAAGCGCCGCCCCATCGGGACGGCGCTGCATTGTCGGAAAATCCGGGTGTTCCTAGAAGCCCAGACCTTCGTATTTTTTCTTGAACTTGGACACGCGGCCACCGGTATCCATCAGGCGGGTGTTGCCGCCGGTCCATGCCGGGTGAACCGAAGGGTCGATATCCAGTGACATCTGATCGCCTTCCTTGCCCCAGGTCGATTTCATCTGAACGACATCGCCGTTGGTCATCTTGACGTCGATGATGTGATAGTCGGGATGGGTATCTTTTTTCATGGATCCGCTCCTTACGACTTTTTGGGTTTGTAGGTGGTGTCTTCGGCGATACGTGCGGATTTACCGCGACGGTCACGAAGATAATACAGCTTGGCGCGGCGCACGCGGCCGCGGCGCACAACGGTGATGCTGTCGATATTGGTCGAATGCAGCGGGAACACACGCTCCACGCCTTCGCCAAAGGAAATCTTGCGGACCGTGAACGAGCCGGCAATGCCTGCGCCATTCTTGCGGCTGATGCAGACGCCTTCGTAGTTCTGCACACGGGTGCGTGTACCTTCGGTCACCTTAAAGCCGACGCGCAGTGTGTCGCCCGCCTTGAAATCGGGAATCTCTGCCCCGAGGGAAGCAACTTGTTCTGCTTCCAGTTCAGCGATCAGATCCATCTGATCCACTCCTATGTTTGCTCGCGGTTTGTCCCGCGAAGGTTTGCGCGTCCCGATTGCTCTGCGTCTTCATCCGGGTCCCTATCGTGTTTCTCACAATAAGCCCGCCAGAGGTCAGGTCGTCGTTCCTTGGTCAGCCTTTCGGCCATGGACCGTCGCCAGGCGGTGATCTTCGCGTGATGGCCCGACAGAAGAACTTCGGGTATCTCGCGACCATCCCAAACGGCGGGCCGGGTAAACTGTGGATGTTCAAGCAAACCGTCCGAAAAGGATTCTTCTTCGGTGGATGCCTGATTCCCAAGCACGCGCGGTATAAGTCGGACTGACGCGTCAATCAAGGCCTGTGCCGCAATCTCACCCCCGGTCATCACAAAGTCCCCGAGAGAGACCTCCTCAATACCATATTTTTCGATCACCCGCTCATCGACCCCTTCAAACCGGCCGCACAGAAGGGTGATGCCATCGGCGCGCGCGAACCTCTGGGCCATGGCCTGATCAAAGGGTTTGCCGCGCGGCGAGAGATAAATCACCGGCCAGTCGCCCCGGACCCCTTCGGCGGCCCGGTCAAGCGCCGCGCCCACGACATCGGGGCGCAGAACCATGCCTGCGCCGCCGCCTGCGGGCGTGTCATCGACATTGCGGTGTCGGCCCTGCCCAAAGGGGCGAAGATCGACCGTCTCAAGCTGCCACAGCCCCTCCTGCAGGGCCTTGCCGGTCAGTGAGGCGCCCAGAACGCCGGGAAACACCTCGGGGAAGAGTGTGATGACCCGCGCTTTCCACGCCTGCGCCAGATCGGGCGTGTCGGTCATCAGTTCGCGCGGGCGCGCCGATGCCGTGATCGAGATCCGTCCGTGGGATTTTGTCGGTTTGCTCATGGCTCTGGCCCTTTCCTGGCCCGGCTCGGCAGGTGCCGCTTTCCACCGGCCTTTTCCCGCCCGGCGCCGCCCGGTGCAAGCATTTCCTCTATTCGCGCGTCAGCCCGGCCAGATAGGCGCGCTTGGCCTCGCCCACCTCGGGGCCGGTCATATCGCTGCGGTTGAACTCAAGAAACGCCTGCAAAACTTCGGGCGGGCGGGCCTGATTTGCGGGGGGCTGCGGTTTCAGCAAAGCGCGGCGCGCGGCGGGGATCTTCAGAAGATCCAAAAGCGGGTCCGCCGGCCCCAGTGGCAGATCGGCGCAGGAGGCCAGCGACCGGGTGACAACCCGATGCGGCGCCACCTTTTGCGCGATCCGCGCCGCGGCCTCATCCAGATCTGCCGAGACTTTGTACCGCGCCGCATAATCGCCGAAATCCAATGTCATGCGCGAGGCTTTGACATGCTCCCAATAGGCGCTTTTGAGCCATGGGCCGGCAGCGCGGGTCGAGAAATAGAACGTGATATCGGGGGATTGAAAGCGATGTTCCAGAACTGTCACGATCTCGGCCATCAGGGCCGGGGCGGCAGAGTAATCGGCCAGATCCCCGCGCCCCGGTAAATGTCCCGAAAGTTCCTCGGCCGAGATGACCAGCTGGCGCTTGGGGCCCAGATCAAGGCTTTGGATAAAGGCGTCAAAGCGATGCGAAAACTTGGCAAGGCTAAGCGGATCGCGCCATGTCGAATAGTCGCGCGCGGCGTGCAGAAGCTCTTCAAAACGGTGGCGCAGCCCGATCGCCATATGCGGCCAGAGAAGCTTGGCGTTCTTTTTCAGAACCTGCTGGACGGTCGTTGTGCCGGTCTTGTGGAACCCGGCGTGGATGACGATCTTACCCGGCATCCTCATCCTCAAAAATCCCCTCGGGCGGGTCGGCAATGATCCGTCCGGACGCCAGATCGACGGTCGGAACCGCCTGACGGGTGAAGGGCAACAGCACCGTATTACCGCCGGCTTGCGGTCGAACCTCAAGAATGTCGCTGGCGCCGTGGTTCAGAACGGCATGCACCCGCCCGATCTGCGCTCCGCCGGTGTCGAACACCGTTAATCCAATAAGATCAGTGTGATAAAACTCATCATCAGGCAGGGCGGGCAGCACATCGCGCGGCGCATAAAGCCGCACACCGCGCAGGGCGTCGGCGGCCTCCTTGGTGGTAACGCCGCTCAGCTTGGCGGCGAAACCGCCTTTGACGGGGCGGGTGATGCTGACGGTATAGCTTTGTGTGCCATCCTCGGATGACAGCGCGCCATAATCGCCCAGTGCCGAAGGTTCGGCGCAGAAAGATTTCAGGCGCACCTCCCCGCGAACCCCGAAGGATCCGGTGATCGCGCCAAGGCAAATGCGGTCGGCCATGTCTCTCTCTCAGCGCTCCAGAATATCCAGGCCGCCGGCCCGGACTTCCCAGCCTTTGCGTTCAAGCTCGGGCGTGGTGTGGTCTTCTTCTGGGTAACCCACGCAAAGATACCCCACAAGGGCCCAGCCGGCGGGCACCTCCAGCGCGCGGGTCAGCGCGGCGGGATCAATGATCGAGACCCAGCCAACGCCCAGCCCTTCGGCGCGGGCGGCCAGCCAGAACTGGGTCATCGCCGCGACCACCGAATAGCGCCGCATCTCGGGCATGCTGAGCGCGCCTAGGCCTGCGCCCTTATCGGTACCCTCGTCGCAGAAGATCGCCAGCTGGACCGGCGCCTGTCGCATTCCTGACAGTTTAAGCCCCGCATATCGCTTGGCTTTTTCACCGGAATAGCCAGCGAGCGCCTGTTGGTTGGCGGCTTCGAAATTGGCGATAGCGGTTTGGCGTATGATGTCGGAAGTCAGGCTGACGATGCGCCACGGCTCTGACAGGCCGACCGAGGGCGCCAGCCCGAAGGTAGCCAGGCAACGGGCCAGCATGGCGGGATCCACCGGATCGGTTCTGAAGTGGCGCACGTCGCGGCGCCACTTCAGAAGATCAGCAAACTCATCCCGGAATGATTGGGAAAAGTCATGCATTTAGCGTGCGTTACTCTTCCGCCGGGGCGTCGGCGGCGGCCTCTGTTGCGGGCTCTTCTGCAGGGGCTGCTGCGGCTTCTGCTGCGGCTGCCGCCTTGCTGGCTTTCTCCTCGGCGCGGGCTTTGGCCTTGTCGCCAGGGGTGCCTTTTTTCGGGTTGGCGCGCTCTTTTTTCTCAACGACACCAGCAGCTTCGAGCATGCGCGAGACGCGGTCGGTGGGCTGGGCGCCCTGGCTCAGCCAGTGCTGTACGCGCTCGATATCCATCTTGACGCGATCTTCGCTGTCTTTGGCCAGAAGCGGGTTATAGGTGCCCAGCTTTTCGATGTAGCGGCCATCGCGCGGCATGCGGCTGTCGGCGGCGACGATGCGGTAGAAGGGGCGCTTTTTGGAGCCGCCGCGGGCGAGACGAATTTTCATAGCCATGATTTTTCTCCTTGAATGGCAATGGGTTGAGCGGGATTTTCCGGCTCATGTCTTGTGTTGGTTATGGTGTTGGATGACTTCCTGAATGATGAAATTCAGGAATTTCTTGGCGAATTCGGGGTCGAGATCGGCCTGGCGGGCCAGCTCTTCGAGTCGCGCGATCTGAGCCTCTTCCCGGGTCGGGTCGGAGGGCGGAAGGTTGTGTTCGGCCTTGAGTTTGCCCACCGCCTGGGTCTGGCGAAAGCGTTCGCCCAGAGTATAGACGAGGATCGCATCGAGTCGGTCGATGCTGTCGCGGTGGTCTTTCAAAAGCGCGGCTGCGCGGGCTACGGGATCGGTCATCGGGCACCTCGGGCAGGGGAAATTTGTTGCGATAGGTACATTTTGTACCGCAAAGAGGTACATTTACGCGCGCCGCTTATGATGGGCCGGCAAATCATGGCCGCACCTGCGGCGCGGGGTGGCGATAGACAAGGCAGGGCGCGTCCGGTTTGGGCGGGGCGGCGACAGGGTCGAGCACCGCGCCCAGTTTTTCCGCCAGCCGGATCGAGCGGTGATTGCCGTGGTCGATATAGCTGACCGCGGTGTCCCATCCCAGCACGTCAAAGGCGTGGCTGCGGGCGGCCGAAGCGGCCTCGAACGCCAGTCCCTTGCCTTCGGCGGCGGGGAACATCATCCAGCCCAGCTCGCGCTCGGGCCAGTCGGCGGGAAACCACGGGCCGACAAGTCCGAGGATCGTGTCATTGCCGCGCAGGGTGACCGCCCACATACCAAAGCCGTTGATCTGCCAATGGCCAAGTTCGGTCGCGAACTGACGCCAGGCGGCAGCCCGGGTATAGGGGCCGCCGATATATTGCGCGCGGTCCGATTGAAAAAACGCCATCACCGCGTCCATGTCGTGGGGGGCGGGTTGGCGCAGGATCAGCCGCTGGGTGGAAAGGCTTTGGCTCATGGGGCGGCCCATGCCGTGGGGGCGGCACCTGTGGCGGCGTTGGGGTGCCTCCGGCGGGAGTATTTGGACAAAGAAGAAATCATGCGTGCGATCATTTCTTTTTGCCAAAGCCGGAAAGACCGGGGGGCAGGGCCGCGCCGCCGCCAAAGGGGTTCTGGCCGGGCAGGCCTTTGGGCATCTGGGCCTGCATCGATTGCAGTTCAGCCTCGGACGGGGCGCCTTTGCCGAACATGCCTTTCATGGCCTGTTTCATCATCCCGCCTTTGCCCATCTTGCCCATCTTCTTCATCATGTCCGACATCTGGCGGTGCATCTTGAGAAGCTTGTTGAGGTCCGACACTTCCATGCCTGCGCCGGCGGCGATGCGTTTTTTGCGGCTGGCCTGAAGGATCTGGGGGTTGGCGCGTTCTTTTTTGGTCATCGACTGGATCAGGGCGACCTGACGTTTCAGGGCCTTGTCGTCAAAGCCGGCATCTTCGGCCTGTTTGGCCATTTTCTTCATGCCGGGCATCATGCCCATCAGACCCTGCATGCCGCCCATTTTCTGCATCTGTTCAAGCTGCATGCGCAGATCGTTGAGGTTGAACTGACCCTTCTGGAAGCGCTTCATCATGCGCTCGGCCTGTTCGGCCTCGATGGTTTCCTGCGCTTTTTCAACAAGGCTGACGATATCGCCCATGCCAAGGATGCGCCCGGCGATGCGTTCGGGGTGGAACTCCTCAAGCGCGTCCATCTTTTCGCCAAGGCCGACGAATTTGATCGGCTTGCCGGTGACCGCGCGCATCGAGAGCGCCGCGCCGCCGCGCCCGTCGCCGTCCATCCGGGTCAGCACAACGCCCGAGACGCCGATCTTGCCGTCGAACTCGGCTGCGACATTCACCGCGTCCTGACCGGTCAGGCCATCGACGACCAAGAGCGTCTCGCGCGGGTTGGCGACATCGCGCACCGCTGCCGCCTCGGCGATCAGCGCCTCGTCGATATGCAGTCGCCCGGCGGTGTCCAGCATATAGACGTCATAGCCGCCCATCGTGGCCTGCTGTTTGGCGCGTTTGGCGATATCGACCGGTTTTTGTCCCGGCACGATCGGCAAGGTATCGACGCCGATCTGTTTGCCAAGGATCGCCAGCTGTTCCATGGCCGCCGGGCGGTTCACGTCGAGCGAGGCCATCAGCACCCGCTTGCCGCCTTTTTCGCTCAGCCGTTTGGCCAGTTTGGCGGTGGTTGTGGTTTTGCCCGAGCCCTGCAGGCCGACCATCAGGATCGGCGCGGGCGGGTTGTCGATCTTAAGTTCGCCGGGGTTGGTGTTTTCGCCGGCCAGCACATGCACCAGTTCGTCATGGACGATCTTGACGACCTGCTGGCCCGGGGTCACCGATTTGGTGACGGCCTGGCCGGTGGCCTTGTCCTGCACCGCCTTGACGAAATCGCGCGCCACGGGAAGCGAAACGTCGGCCTCAAGAAGGGCCACGCGTACTTCGCGCAGGGCGGTCTTGACGTCCTCTTCGCTGAGCGCGCCCTGTTTGGTGAGCCGGTCGAAGACGCCAGAGAGGCGGTCGGACAGATTTTCAAACATTCCCGCAGGCCTTTCGTGCCGGTTTCATTCTGACCCCCACCTAGGTACGGATCGCCCAAACGCCAAACGCTCCCACGGGCGCAACGCGCTGATGGGAGGCGATCCCCGGGTCGGTCCGGGGACCGGAAGCATTGGCTCACTTCCGGAATATGGCCGCTCTTTAAGGCCGCTGGGGCAGGGATGTCAAGGCAGGGCGCGCCGCTGGCGCCCCGCCGGGTATCTGAGTGTTGGACGCGAATGCAATGCCGGTGCTCGGATGCGCCGAGGCGGGCAGGGCCCGGATCGCGATCAGCGCATTTGCCTGGATATCATGTTGCACCCGGTTGCCGCTTCCCGCTCAGGCCGCGACGGTCAGATCGGCGATCGCCTGATGGGCGTTGCCGATCGATGCCTCGGCGTCGATCATCAGCTTGTCGGCAGCAACAAAGGTGACATCGGTGATGCCGATAAAGCCCAGCACATGGCGGATATAGCCGCTGGCGAAATCGATGGGCGAGCCCATTTCGGTGCCGCCCGAAGCCAACGCCACGATGGCGCGTTTGCCGGTCAGCAACCCGCGCGGGCCGGTTTCGGTATATTCAAAGGTGACGCCGGCGCGGGCGACCATGTCGATCCAGGCCTTGAGCCCTGCCGGCACGCCGAAGTTATAGATCGGCAGACCGATGACCAGCAGATCGGCGGCGGCAACCTCGGCCACCAGCTGGTCCGAAAGCGCGAGGGTTTCGCGTTGTGCCTCGCTGCGGCTGTCGGCGGGGGTGAAATTGGCGCCGATCCAGGTTTCATCGACATGCGGAAGGCTGTCGGAGAGGTCGCGGGTGGCGACATTGGCGCCGGGGTGGCGTGCGATGATGCGATCGGTCAGCTCGCGCGATACAGAGCCGGTTTTGCGGGCAGATGCGTCGAGGCGCAGGATGTTGAGTGCCATGGTGGTGGTGTCCTTTCTTGTTGGACTGTTTAACTAACGACCGGCGCGGCCCGAGCAATCTGCCGGGGTGCGAGAGGATATGTGCAAATTTGCAGAGGTTTTTGGATTGATGCCGTGCAATGTTCGCAAAAACAAGGGCCGGAGCCGCCGAGAAACGATCGCCGCGCGCAGCGGGCCTTTCGGTAGCGCGCGGGGGGGTTCATAGTTCTGCTTTGGCTGCGCCGCTGGAAAATCGGCGCGCCTTTGCTTGCATCGCCGCCGATCATCGATACCTGTTAGCGGTCAAAGACGCATTGGAGCATTCATGGCCCTGACCGTTATCCTGATCGCCGTGCTTCTGGGCGCGGGTTACCTTGGCTATAGAAGCTGGTCAAAGCGGCGGGCGGTTCGCCGGCTGCTTGGCACGCCCCTGACCGAAGAGCAGCGCGCCATACTGGCCCGCCATGTGCCTTTGGCGCGCAAGCTGCCGCCCGAGCTGCGTGGCCAATACGAAGGCAAGGTTCAGCTTTTTCTGCAGCAGATCGAGTTTATCGGCTGCGCCGGGCTGGAGGTCACCGAAGAGATGCGCCTTTCGATTGCCGCGCAAGCCTGTCTGTTGGTGGCAAATACGAACGCGTGGTACAAGACATTGCGCACGATCCTGATCTATCCCACCGCGTTCAAATCGCGCCGCAGTGAGCATGACGGCTTTGTCGTGACCGAACGCGAGACCGTGCGGCTTGGCGAAAGCTGGTCGCGGGGGCCGGTGATCCTGTCGTGGGAGCATGCCGAGCAGGGCGCGCTGGTCGAGAGCGACGGCCATAACGTTGTCTTTCACGAATTTGCCCATCAGATCGACGATCTGTCGCGCCAGCCCGAGAATGCCGCCCTGCTGGACACAGGTCAGGATTTTGCCGACTGGCAGCGCGTCTTTGAGGAAGCGTTTTTGCGCCATGGCCGGAATGTCCGCGCCGGGCATAGGGCCGTCATGGACGCCTATGGCGCCGAAAGCCCGACCGAGTTCTTTGCCGTAGCGGTCGAGGTTTTCTTTGAAAGACCGGCCGAGCTTTATCAGGCAGAACCCGAAGTTTACCGGCATTTGTCAGAGCTTTTCCGGCTGGACCCCAAAGACTGGACCTAGGGACCGGGTCTGGCAAGCGGGCCGCGCAGCCCCCCCGCGCGGGCCATTGTAAACTTCTGCAAGGCGTGAATAAACTGGCGCTAAATATTCATTTCCACAGATGAATTTATAGCAGGATCAGGATGGCCGTAGATAATTGGGACGAGATTCGCACCGCCTATTACGTGGCGCGGCTTGGCACGGTGTCGGGCGCGGCCGAGGCGCTGGGCGTGCATCATGCGACGGTGATCCGCCATATCGACGCGATCGAGGCGCGGCTTGGCACCAAGCTGTTTCAGCGTCACACGCGCGGCTATACCGCGACCGAGGCGGGGGCCGATCTGTTGCAGGTGGCGCAGGCGACGGATGATCAGTTCTCGCAACTGGTGGGCCGGATAAAGGGGCTGGGCGATACGGTCAGCGGAGAGCTGGTTGTCACCTCGCTGAGCCAGATGTCGCGGCTGTTGACCCCGTTGGTGACGCGGTTCCGCGAGGCGCACCCCGAGGTGACGGTCCGGCTTTTGACGGGATCGCGGCTTTACCGGCTGGAATATGGCGAAGCGCATGTCGCGCTGCGCGCCGGATCGGCGCCGCAGGACCCTGACAATGTGGTGCAAAAGCTGGGCAACCCGCCGATCGCGCTGTTTGCTTCGCGCGCCTATGTCGAACGTCACGGCACGCCGGCCGATGAAGCGGCGCTGAAGGATCATTTGTTCGTGGGCCATGACGACAGCCGGAACAAGGCGCCCTTCAACGTCTGGATGTGGGCCAATATCCCGCCCGAAAACATCGTGTTCCGCAGTATCGAGCCGCAGGTGAACAAGGATGCTATTCTGGCGGGGGCGGGGCTTGGGTTTTTGCCTCCGTCAGAGGCGCAGGCCTATCCCGATCTGGTTCAGATCCTGCCGCCGCGCAAAGAGTGGTCGTCGCCCTTGTGGATCGTCACCCATGTGGATCTGCACCGGACAACCAAGGTTCAGACTTTTCTGAAGTTTCTGAAAGATGACGTCAGATCCTGGGGCATCCTGTGACCACCCATGCGCAGCGCGGCCATGCCGCGATGTTGCTGTTTTCGGCGCTGGTGGCGGGGTCATTTTCACTGGGATCGCTGGCGGCAAATGAGATAGCGCCGGCGGCCCTGAATGCGGCGCGGTTTTTCATCGCCGCCATGGTGATCGGCGCGGCGGCATGGGTGACGACGGGGGTGCCGCGCGGCGCGTTCCGGGCGCCCTGGCGTTATCTGGTCCTGGGCGGGCTGTTCGCCACCTATTTCGTGCTGATGTTCGAGGGGCTGAAAACCGCGCCTGCGGTGTCGGCGGCGGCGGTTTTCACCCTGACGCCGCTGATGACTGCGGGTTTTGGTTTTATGCTGCTGCGTCAGGTGCTGACGGCGCGCATGGCGCTGGCGCTGGTGATCGGCGGTCTGGGTGCGCTTTGGGTGATCTTTGACGCCAGCCTTGCCGCGGCGCTGGAGCTGCGCATCGGGCGCGGAGAGCTGATCTATTTCTGGGGCTGTGTGGCGCATGCGGTCTATGCCCCGATGGTGCGGCGGCTGAACCGGGGTGAGCCGCCGGTGGTCTTTACCCTGGGCATGTTGGTGGCAGGCGGTCTGATCCTGGTGATCTTGGGCTGGGGCGACATTCGCGCAACGAACTGGGCGGCGCTGCCGGGTATTGTTTGGATCACGCTGTTTTACATCGCCGTTGCCGCCAGCGCGGCGACCTTTGTTCTGTTGCAATATGCGGTGCTGCATCTGCCCTCGGCCAAGGTGATGGCCTATACCTATCTGACCCCGTCATGGGTGATCCTGTGGGAGCTGGCGCTGGGCCACCGCACGCCCCCGGCGTTGGTGCTTCCGGGGGTTGGGCTGACCATTGTGGCGCTGGCGATGCTGCTCAGGAACGATGATCGGGCAGAGGTGGCGCCGGGGGCGCAAGCTCACCCTCCAGAAACCGTTCGAAATCGTCCAGATTGACCGGCTCGAACTGGCCGAACCCCTGCATCCAGACCGAAGCATCGCGCAGCGCATCGGGCTCTATCTTGCACCATTTCACCCGCCCGCGCTTGTCCTGACTGATCAGCCCGGCGCGCGTCAGGATGGTGAGATGTTTCGAGATCGCGGCCAGTGACATCTCGAAGGGTTCAGCGACATCGGTGACGGCCATATCATCCTCAAGCAGCATCCTGAGGATCGACCGGCGGGTCGGATCGGCGAGCGCCGAAAAAACGATATCAAGTCGGTTATCCATACCCCGCGCTAAGTTGCATCGCTGCAATCGTCAACCATTAGGTTGAATATGCGCTTTGGCGGAAATAGGCCCGCCGGCGGGATCGGCGCGTCGTCGCCTGTTGTGGGGCGTGTTAGATATTTATTTTAAAACAGTAAGTTAGCGTGCGTCAATCTGGGCCTCACGGCTTCTTGACTCAACGGGGGCTCCTTCATAATGTCCGCGCCATTGGCCGAGGGGGTTCTCTCTTATGTCTGACGCACCTGATCCTGAGCGCCTGAAGGCGCTTGAGGATAAAATCAGAGAAGCGAAAGGGATCAAGAAAGCCGCTCCGACGGTCGCCGACCATCATTCACAGGCCCAGCTTGCCTGGCGCATGGTGATCGAGATGGTGACCGGTCTGCTGATCGGTTTCGGCATCGGATACGGGCTGGACGTTATGTTCGACACAAAGCCCTGGATGATGCTGGTGTTTACATTGCTGGGCTTTGCAGCCGGGGTGCGGGTCATGCTGCGCACGGCGCAGGAGGCCCAGAAACAGGCGATGGCCGAGCCGCCGTCTGAAGATTGAGCAAGGCCGCACCGCTGATCGGTGCGGGATGAGGTTAACCGCGCCGGAAGGTGCGAAAAGAGGGCTGGGACGTGTCAGAAGACGTAGCAGGGCAAGCACCATCGGGACTTCAGATTCATCCGATGGAGCAATTCATCGTAAAGCCTCTGTTCGGAGGCCATGAGATCAACTGGTACACGCCCACGAATGTGACCCTGTGGATGGCGCTGACCATCGTCTGCGTTCTGGTGCTGTTTGTTCTGGGCACGCGCGGGCGGGCGATCGTTCCCAGCCGCATCCAGTCGCTGGCCGAGCTGGTCTATGGCTTCATCTACAAGATGGTCGAGGATGTGTCGGGCAAGGATGGGGCCAAATATTTCCCCTATATCATGACGCTGTTTCTGTACATTGTCTTTGCCAACCTTCTGGGCCTTCTGCCGCTGTCCTTCACCACCACCAGCCACGCGGCGGTGACCGCGACCATGGCGCTGATGGTGTTTTTCTTTGTCACCATCCTTGGCGTCGTCAAGAACGGCATCGGATTTCTGAGCCTGTTCTGGATTTCCTCGGCGCCGCTGGTGCTGCGCCCGGTTCTGGCGATAATCGAGGTGATTTCCTACTTTGTGCGCCCTGTCAGCCACTCGATCCGGCTTGCCGGCAACATGATGGCCGGTCACGCGGTGATCAAAGTCTTCGCGGGCTTTGCCGGCGTTCTGGGCGTGGGCGCGGTTGCGCCGATCTTTGCGATCTCGGCGGTGTTTGCGCTGGAGCTGCTGGTGGCGGTCATTCAGGCCTATGTCTTTGTGATCCTCGCATGTGTTTATCTGCGCGATGCTCTGCATCCGCATCACTGACAACGAAACAACTGAAACCTAGAAATATCTACTATTCCAAAAGGAGAACGGAAAAATGGCAGTCACTGGTGATCTGGTACAAATGGGTGCATATATCGGTGCGGGTCTGGCCTGTACCGGCATGGGCGGCGCCGCTGTTGGTGTGGGCCACGTTGTTGGCAATTATATCTCGGGCGCTCTGCGTAACCCTTCGGCTGCGGCCGGCCAGACAGCAACAATGTTCATCGGTATCGCATTCGCCGAAGCGCTGGGGATCTTCTCGTTCCTCGTTGCACTTCTGCTGATGTTCGCTGTCTGATCTCTCTGTCGATCCTTGACCGGACGAGCGCGCGCGTTCGTCCGGCGGCTTGAAGGTTCCAGGAGGAAAACATGGCAGTAGAAGAACAAGCAGCCGGGAAAGCGGTAGGGATGCCGCAGCTCGACTTTGCGACTTACCCCAACCAGATTTTCTGGCTGCTGGTGACGCTGGTCGTGATTTACCTTGTGCTCAACAAAGTGGCTTTGCCGCGTATCTCGGCGGTTCTGGCCGAGCGGCAGGGCACGATCAGCAATGATATCGCAGCTGCCGAGGATCTGAAGCAGAAGGCGGTCGAGGCTGAAGCGGCCTACAACAAGGCGCTGGCTGATGCCCGCGTCGAAGCGGCGCGTATCGTGGCCGAGACCAAGGCGGAAATTCAGAAGGATCTGAATGTCGCCATCGCCAAGGCCGATGCCGAGATCGCGGCCAAGGCAGCGGAATCGGAAAAGGCAATCGCCGAGATCCGCGCCGGTGCGCTGGAGGCGGTCAAGGTCGTCGCCAAGGATACCGCAAAGGAAATCGTCGCGGTGCTGGGCACCAAGGCCGATGCCAAGACGATCAATGCGGCGGTAACCGCGCGTCTGAAAGGCGGTGCATGATGAAGCGACTGACTATCCTTGCCTCGCTTGTGATGGCAACGCCGGCCTTTGCCGCAAAGGGCCCGTTCTTTTCGCTTTATAACACCAACTTTGTGGTGATGATCGCCTTTGCTTTGTTCATCGGCGTTCTGATCTACTACAAGGTTCCGGGCATGGCGGTCTCGGCGCTGGACAAGCGCGCCGAGGGGATTCGCAATGATCTGGAAGAGGCCAAGGCCCTGCGCGAAGAAGCGCAGAGCGTTCTTGCCACCTATGAGCGCCGCCAGCGCGAGGTGCAGGAGCAGGCCGAACGGATCGTGGCAACGGCAAAGGCAGAGGCTTCGGCAGCGGCAGCTCAGGCGAAAGAGGATCTTAAGGCCTCGATCGCGCGGCGTCTTGCTGCGGCCGAGGAACAGATTGCCTCGGCTCAGGCGGCGGCGGTGAAAGAGGTGCGCGATCAGGCGGTTACGATCGCTTTGGGCGCGGCTGGCGATGTCATTGCCAAGCAGATGACCGCGGCGGAGGCGAACAAGCTGATTGATGAGGCGATCAGCGAAGTTGACGCCAAGCTTCACTGATCACCGATTATACCATTCTGAAAGCCCGGCCTTCTGGCCGGGCTTTTTTGTTGGGGTGCGACAAATAACGCTGCGTAAATTTGCACAGTAAATCGCCTTATGGCTGAACACACGGCTTTTCAAAACAATCTTTGAGGGGCATAAACTGGGGTATTATTGAGTCCGTAATACCGAATTTCATCAAGAGTATCGCCGGGGTGCGCGGCAGTAATTGCCCACATTTCATGCGGGCCTTTCGTCTTTTATTAAAGCGGCTGCCGCTGCACAGGATGACGTTGATGGGTTTGATCATATGAGCGCCAGTACACCCGAGCATCCGCCGGATCACGGCCATCTGGATTTTCTTCTGGCGACGTCCCAGATTGGTATCTGGGAGCTTGATGTCACCACCGGCAGCGCCCAGCGCAATGCCCAGCACGACAAGATTTTCGGTCATGACAAGATGCTGGACGAATGGAGCTCGGATATTTTTCTGAGCTATGTGGCGGCTGACGACCGCGAGCGTGTGGCGCAATTGCTGGGCAAGGCGGTCGCCGGCGGGCACGACTGGGCGTTCGAGACCAGCATTTACCGCGCCGACGGTGAAAAGCGCTGGATCAGCGCAAGGGGGATGCCCCGGTTCGACGCGACGGGTGCGATGACCAGTCTGATCGGCCATGTCATCGATGTCACCGACACCAAGCGACAGGAAGAGCGGCTGAAGCTTTTGACCGGCGAGTTGAAGCACCGGGTGACCAACACCATGGCGGTTCTGCGTTCGATGATCCGGATGACCTCGCGCCGGGTCCAAACGGTTGAGGAGTTCGCTGAGACGTTGGGCGGAAGGCTTGACGCGCTGACCCGCGCCAACCGGCTTTTGATGGTCGAGGATGCCGAGCGCGCGAGCGTGGGGGCGATCATCGATGCCGGTCTTGAGGCCTTTGGCGAATGGCAGGCCCATGTCTCGGCCACCGGCGATACCGGCGTGGTGTTAGACGCGCAGGCCTCGCAGGCGCTGACGCTGATCCTGCACGAGCTGTTGACCAACGCGATCAAACATGGCGCGCTGTCGAATGCCGAGGGGCGGGTCAATATCACCCTGCGCTCGGACATCGGCGCGCGCGCGGTCGAAATCGACTGGATCGAGCGCGGTGGCCCCCCGGCGATGGCAGAGCCCGAGCAGGGCTTTGGCATGAAGATGCTGGAAAACGCGCTGCAGGGCCACGGTCAGGTCGTCACCGAGTTCACCGGCAGCGGTCTGCACTGCCGGATCACCGTTGACCAGGAGGTCGAGGAGAACGCGGGCGAAGGGATTTCGGCGCTGGATGGCGCACGGGTTCTTCTGGTCGAGGATGATCCGATCATCGCTCTGGATCTTGAGATGACGTTGCAAGATTGCGGGGCAAGCGTCGTGGGGCCATATGCCACGCTGACAGCGGCCATGCCCGATCTGGACCCTTTGCCGGATGTTGCGCTTTTGGATGTGACATTGCGCGACGGGACGACCGAGGAATTGGCCCGGCATCTGAACGAACTTGGGGTGCCCTTTGTGGTGCTGAGCGGCGCTGCGGCCGCGTCGCTGCCGGCCGCGTACGAGGGTGCGCCGCTGGTTGAAAAACCCTATCGCGACCGCGATCTGGCGCATACCCTGTGTTCGGTTCTGAAGTCTGGCTAGGCCGATGCGGCGCGGCTGTTACCGGCTGTTCTCATGTTCCAGACGCATGCGGGCAACCGCCTCGTTCCGGTCGGCCTTTTGCTGATCGAATAGGGCGCCATAGACATAATCGAGATGCGCCTCGACCGCCCCGCGCGCACCCTCGGGGTCGCGGTCTTTCAGGGCGTCGTTGATGCTGCGGTGCTGGGCCAGAAGCGTCTCGCGCGTGGTGCGCTGGCGGAACATTACCTGACGGTTGTAAAAGACGCCCCGGCGCAAAAGATCGAACATCGAGCGCATCATGTGCAGCATGACGATATTATGGCTCGCTTCGATGATCGACAGGTGAAACTCGGCGTCGAGCCGGGCTTCGGTTTCGGCGTCGGGCTTGAGGTGGGCGGCTTCCATCTTGGTAAAGATCGTATCGACCACCTTGAGGTCGATATCCGAGGCAAGCCGGGCGGCGCGTTCGGCGGCCAGCCCCTCCATGTCGCGGCGAAAGGCGATATAGTCGAACACCGCCTCGTCATGCTCTGCGAAAAGCCCGATCAGACTGTCCGAGAAGGCCGAGCCCAGAACATCGGCGACGAAAATCCCCGCCCCCGCCCGCGAGATCAGCAGGCCGCGTTTCTGAAGCGCGCTAAGCGCATCACGCAGAGAGGGGCGCGAGACGCCCATACGCTCGGCCAGATCGCGTTCCGCCGGAAGCCGCTCACCGGGGCGAAGGATGCCCCGCAAGATCAGAAGCTCGATCTGTTTGGAGACCGAGCGGGCGAGTTTTTCTGATTGTATCTTCTGAAATGGCATGCGCCGCCCCCGGTTTGACTGGTCTGACAATATGACCGGGCGCCGGGGGCGGCAAGGGAGCTTAGTTATTAGGGCGGATCACGATCTCAACCCGGCGGTTCTGAGCCCGGCCCGCAGCGGTGTAGTTTGAGGCGATCGGCTCGCTCTCACCGCGGCCAAAGGCACGGATGCGCGAGGACGCCACACCATTGGCCCGCAGGACCGCCGCAACCGAAGCAGCGCGGCGCGCCGATAGGTTCTGGTTATAGGCGGCGGTGCCGGTGTTGTCGGTATGGCCGATCACATCGACGGTCGTGTTCGGATAGCGCTGAAGGCTGCGTGCCAGCGAAGCAAGATCGCTGCGCAGGCTTCCGGTCAGCTCGGCGCTGTCTGTGGCAAACAGGATATCCTGCGGCATGGTAACGATCAGCTCAGACCCGGTGTTGCGGATCTTGACGTCGCTGCCCATGGAGGAGCGAAGTTCTGCCGCCTGTTTGTCCAGCTGGCTGCCGATCAGGGCGCCAGCGCCTGCGCCGACAACCGCGCCAACGGCGGCGCTTTTGGCCGGATCGTCACCTGCGGTGGCAAGCCCGGTGACGGCGCCGATGAAGCCGCCGATCGCGGCCCCTTGTTTGGTCTTTTGCTGCGGGTCCTGCCCCGGGGGGTAATCGGCCGGATTGGTACAGGCCGAAAGTGTAACCACGCCGGCGGTGGCCAGGATCAGGGATTTCTTAATGCGTTTCATGGCAGCCTCTGTTCGTGTTTCAGTGCGATATGTCTTTTAACTACGTCGGGCATTAAATGGTTCCCTCCAACACAAAAGAAAATCTTCGGCGCGGTTTCGCTTATGCACCTGTTGCGGCCTGGCTTTGGGGCTGTGCCGGGCGGTCCTGTGACATGGCATCGGCGCGGGCGGCTTCAAAGGCGAGCATGGCGCGTTTGACCGGCAGGCCCCAGTGATAGCCGCCCAGCCCGCCGGATTTTCGCAGGGCGCGGTGGCAGGGGATCAGCCAGCTGATCGGGTTGCGCCCCACGGCGGTTCCCACGGCGCGCACCGCCTTTGGGTGGCCGATGGCGCCGGCGATGTCGCTATAGGTGGTCACCTGACCCGAGGGGATCGACAAGAGCGCCTCCCACACCTTTATCTGAAACGGCGCGCCGATCAGGGTCAGCCGCGCCTCGCCCTTCTGGCCAAAGGCCGCCGCGACCCAGGGCGCGATGGCGTCGGGATCTTCGGCAAAGCGCGCCTTGGGCCAGCGCGCCAGCATATCCTGCATCGCGGCGGGGCGGCCGGTTTCTTCGGCGAAGGCCAGACCGCAGAGGCCGCGATCGGTGCCCATTGCCAGAGCCGCGCCAAAGGGGCTGTCGAACCAGCCCCATCTGATGTTCAGCCCTTCGCCGCCCTGGGCAAATTCGCCCGGGCTCATTGCTTCCCAGCGCAAAAACAGATCATGCAGCCGCCCGGTGCCCGACAGGCCCGCCTCGCTGGCTGCCTGCAGGGTGGTGTGGCGGGTTTTCAAAAGCGCCTTGGCATGGCCCAGCGTCAGATATTGCTGGTAGCGTTTGGGCGAAACCCCGGCCCAACCGGTAAAGAGGCGCTGAAAATGAGAGGGGCTCATCCGCATCTCGGCGGCCAGTTCGTTCAGCGTCAGGTCGGGCCCGCGGCTGTCGATCACGTCAATGGCACGCCGCATGACGTGGTAATGATACTGCGTTTCAAGTGGCTGGGCGTTCATTGCGCGCTCTCCCATAGGTGTTATGGCCAAGATAGGCGGCAAACTTGTCGGTTTCGACCCGATTATTGCGGCTTTTCCTTGATGAGTCCGGCTAGGGACGCCATACCGCCGGGGATGACTAAGCAGCTGGACTATCACGCCATACGCGAGATCTTTGCCCGGTTTCAGGCCGCCGAGCCGGAACCCAAGGGCGAGCTTGAGCATGTGAACGCCTATACACTTCTGGTGGCGGTGGCCCTGTCGGCGCAGGCGACCGACAAGGGCGTCAACCGGGCTACGCGGGCGCTGTTTGAAATTGCCGACACGCCTGAAAAGATGCTGGCGCTGGGCGAAGAGGGGCTGATCGAACATATCCGCACGATCGGGCTTTTCCGCACCAAGGCGCGCAATATCATCAAGATGGCGCGCATCCTTGTTGAGGATTACGGCGGGCAGGTTCCAAGCTCGCGTGCGGCGCTGGAAAGCCTGCCGGGTGTGGGGCGCAAGACCGCCAATGTGGTTCTGAACATGTGGTGGGGCCAGCCGACCCAGGCGGTGGACACCCATATTTTTCGCGTCGGAAACCGCACCGGGATTGCGCCGGGCAAGGATGTCGTGGCGGTTGAACGCGCCATCGAGGATCATGTGCCGGCCGAGTTTCAGCGCCATGCGCATCACTGGCTGATCCTGCACGGGCGCTATATCTGCAAAGCAAGAAATCCGATGTGCCGGACCTGCATCATCCGCGATCTCTGCCAATATGAGGACAAGGTTTTATGAACAAGAAATATCAGGTTGTGGGCATCGGCAATGCTCTGGTCGATGTGCTGGCCAGTGCCGATGAAGATTTTCTGGCCGATAACGGCATCGGCAAGGGCATCATGCAACTGATCGATATGGAGCGAGCCGCCGATCTTTATGATCGCATCGGACCGGCGCAGGAAGTGTCGGGCGGCTCGGCCGCCAATACGATCGCCGGGATTGCCCATCTGGGCGGGCGCACAGCCTATGTCGGCAAGGTCAAGGATGACCAGCTGGGCCGGATTTTTGCCCATGACCTGCGCGCGCAGGGCGCCAGCTATGAAACGTCATTCGCCGATGGCGAGGTGCCGGGCGAGACCGGGCGCTGTATCGTTCTGGTGACCCCCGATGGCGAGCGGTCGATGAACACCTATCTGGGCGTGACCGAGTTTCTGACCCCCGACGATATTATCCCCGAGCAGATGGCCGAGGCCGAGTGGATCTATCTGGAGGGCTATCGTTTTGACGGGCCCGAAAGCCACGAGGCTTTTGCCAAGGCGATCAGGGCCACACGTTCGGCCGGCGGGCGGGTGTCGATTACATTGTCCGATCCGTTCTGTGTCGAGCGTCACCGCGTTGCCTTTCGCGAGATGATCCATTCGGATGTTGATCTTCTGTTCTGCAACCGCGCCGAGATGCTGTCGATGTATGAGACAAACGATTTCGATGCCGCGCTGAAACAGGCGGCATCCGAGGTGGCGATCGTGGCCTGCACCGACAGTGAACATGGCGCGCATATTCTGGCGGGTGAGCGTCGCTGGCATGTCCCGGCCATTCCGGTCGATCTGGTCGATGCCACGGGGGCGGGCGATCTGTTCTCGGCGGCGTTCCTGTGGGGGCTGACGCATGGTTATTCGCTGGAAGATTGCGGCCGGATGGGGTGCATCGCCGCCTCTGAGGTGATCAGCCATATCGGCGCGCGACCCGAAACCAGCCTGAGAAAGCTGTTCGAGAGGCATCACGTCCTCTAAAGCGTTTCGCGTTTAACTTGAGACACTCAGCGTCACCTGACGCCTTGAAATCTATGGTTTCAGGCAGCGTTAGATGATTGAGGTTTGACACGAAATGCTCTGGCAGGGCGCGTCAGTCGCCCAGTTTTGCGTGAATCTCGTCAAGATCGATCTCGCCCGTTGGCATCTTGTTGCCCGGGTTTTCGAAATCGTATTTGAACAGGTGAAAGTCGCGCTTGTAGATTTCATAGACCAGATGCATCGACAGATCGTCGAAATACTCTTCGACCGGGTGGGCGCGTTTGGGGCCGTGGCCTTCGCTTTCGTTAAAGCGGGGGATCTTTTTGAGGTTCACCTTTTTGGGTGTCTTGATCGCGTCAAGGACGCTTTGCATCCCGTCGTTGAATTTCTCGGTCCAGAAGATGTTGTCATAGCGCCCGCCGTTGACGATGTAGGTCGAAACATGGCCTGACATCGCCGACCAGTGAATGTCTGGGTCCATCGGGCGGCGCCAGCGGATGGTGTCGCGGGCAAACAGAAGAAACCGGCGGAACGATTTGATCTGGTCAAACTCGAACCCGTCATCGGGGCTGCCGACCTCGATCCCGTATTTCTGGGTCAGCAGCGGCACCAGATTGCCGCGATAACGTTTGCCGTTGCGCTGAATGCCGCAGATCTTGTCGAAAAACGACGACAGGATCCGGGTATAGGGATTGCGCACGCAGGTGAAGGCATAGGATTTATGATTTTTGGCATTCGCCTCGATCAGGGCCTGACTGTCTTCGAGGGCCCATTTATGCAGCCCCTTTTGCGCATCATGGATATCGCCGTCGAAAAATTTGCCATGATCGGAATAATACATGATCTGACCGATGGTCGAGCAGGCGCATTTAGGAACGACGCGATAAACGACGCTTTCGGATTCGGTCATCCATGTTCCGGGAAATCCCATTCGCACCTGTCTCCCTGCGTCCATTTGTTGCTTTTTATCGCATGGAGCATGCCAGAACAGAAAAAAGCAAAGAAACTCTGTCTTTTCAACTGTTGTTCAGATTATCAAGGTAAAGAATTTTTCTCAGGCGGTCGTTAGAGTTCCCGACATGGCAAAAATTGCCTTCATCCTCCTTTGCCACAAGGACCCGGCCGCCGTGATCAAACAGGCCGAGCGGCTGACGGCGACGGGCGATTATATGTCGATCCATTTCGACGCCCGTTCAAGCCGCGCAGATTACGATCAGATCCGAAGCGCGCTGGCGGATAACCCCAATGTCACCTTCGTAAAAAAGCGGATCAAATGCGGCTGGGGCGAGTGGTCGCTGGTGCAGGCAACGCTGAACGCGGCCCGTGCGGCGGTCGAGGAATTTCCGCGCGCGACGCATTTCTACATGCTCTCGGGCGATTGCATGGCGATCAAATCGGCCGAATACGCGCATAAGTTTCTGGACGCCGAGGATGTCGATTATATCGAAAGCTTCGATTATTTCGAAAGCGACTGGATCAAGACCGGAATGAAGGAAGAGCGGCTGATCTACCGCCATTTCCTGAACGAGCGGAAACACAAATGGCTTTTCTATGCGATGTTCAACGCGCAGCGGAAGCTGGGCCTGAAGCGCGAGATACCCGCCGATCTGCAGATGATGATCGGCAGTCAGTGGTGGTGCCTGCGCCGGCGCACGATCGAATGGATTCTGGGTTTCTGCCGTCGCCGCCCCGATGTAATGCGGTTTTTCCGCACCACATGGATCCCCGACGAGACGTTTTTTCAGACCATCGTGCGCCATCTGATTCCCGAGGATGAGATCCGCACCCGCACGCTGACCTTTCTGATGTTCACCGATTACGGAATGCCGGTGACCTTTTACAACGATCACTATGATCTTCTGCTCAGTCAGGATTTTCTGTTTGCGCGCAAGATTTCGGTCGAGGCCGAAGCGCTCAAACGCCGGCTTGGCGCGCTCTGGGCCAGTGAGGGCGCGCAGTTCCGGATCTCGAACGAAGGGCGCAGCCTGTTCAGGTTTTTGACCGGGCGCGGGCGGATCGGCCGGCGCTTTGCCACCCGGTTCTGGGAGACGGAATCGACGCTGGGCCGCGAGCGCGAGCTGATGATCGTCACGGCCAAGAAATGGCATGTCGGCAAGCGCCTTCTGGCGCGGATCGCGCAGGTGACCAACCTGCCGGTGATCGAGTATCTTTTTGACGAGGCGGACACGCCCCTGCCGGATCTGGGCGGGATCCAGAGCACGCTGGAAAAACGTACCCGGCATCGGCGGGCGTTGATGCGGATGCTGTTCGATTATTATGAAACTGACCGTCTGGTGATCTGTCTTGATCCCAAGAACATGGAACTGTTTCAGGATTTTTTCTCGGACCGCTGTGTGACCCGGCTTTTGGAGATGGAAAGCGTCTTTACTGATGACTATCTGATCGGCCACGCCAAGCGTGTCGGGCTGGCCGGCGATCAGACGCCGCCCGAAACGCTGGAGCGGCTGCTGCCGACGATCCGCCATGAGATCGCTTTTGAGAGCGATCAGATCCGCGATGCCAATTTCCCTAATTTCTATCGCTTGCGCCAAGAGGCCAGCGATGATGAAAATGCCATTCCGCTTGCGGGGTTTCTGACGCTGCCGGAAACGGCCGCGCGTCAGATCGCGGCAACCCAATATCTGTTTGAGGACTGACCATGAGCCAGAGCTATGACGACCAGAATATTTTTGCCAAGATTTTGCGCGGCGAAATTCCCAATGACACGGTGCTTGAGACGGAACATTCGCTGGCCTTTCGCGATATCCAGCCGCAGGCGCCCGAGCATGTTCTGGTGATCCCCAAGGGGGCTTATGTCAGCTATGGCCAGTTCGCGCAGGAGGCCAGCGAGGCCGAGATCGTGGATTACACCCGCGCCATCGGCGAGGTCTGCGCGATGCTGGGGATTGAGCCGGCCCGGGGCGGTGGCGGGTTCCGCATGATCTCGAACTCAGGGCGCGACGGGGTGCAGGAGGTGCCGCATCTGCATGTGCATATCCTGGCCGGGCGCCCGCTGGGCCGGATGCTGGCGCGGGCGGAGTAATTCAAAGGAGCGCTGCCGCGCATTGTCATTTTCGGCCTGTGGCGCGGCGACGCCTTCGGGTGAGGTTTCAGGCGCCGTGGCGGCGCCGGATTTTGGATATTTTTGCCAAATGGAAGGGGCCGGCGGGGGGGTGAGCCGGTCAGCCGCGACTGCGGGTGAGATCGAGGAAGACGTCTTCGAGATGTGCTTCCTGCGTTGCGACGTCCTGAAGCCGGACGCCCTGAGCGCGCAGGGCCGAGAGGATGTCATCGGGGCTGGTGGCGGAGCGGTGGTAGGTCAGCGCGATGCGCCCGTCCTGATGGGCGATGGTCGTGCCCGGGACCGAGAGGGTTGAGGGTGGCGGGCTGACCGGGGTGATGACGAGGGTTTTGGCATCCATCCGTTCGAGCAGTTTGGAGGTTTTGTCCTGCACGATGAGTTTGCCTTTGTCGATGATGGCGATCTCGTCGCACATCTCTTCTGCTTCCTGCAGGTAGTGGGTGGTCAGGATGATGGTCATGCCCTGCCGGTTCAGCTCGCGGACATTTTGCCAGAGCATCTGGCGCAATTCGATATCGACGCCTGCGGTCGGCTCGTCCAGGACCAGAACCTGTGGCGAGTGGACCAGCGCCTTGCCCAGCAGAAGCCGCCGGCGCATCCCGCCTGAAAGCGAGCGTGAATAGGCGCCGGCCTTGTCGGTCAGGCCGATCATTTCCAGAATTTCATCGGTGCGCCGTTGCCGGCGCGGTACGCCGTAAAGCCCGGCCTGAACGTCGAGCGAGGCGCGGGGGGTGAAGAACGGGTCCATGTTCAGCTCTTGCGGCATCACCCCGATGGCGGCGCGTGACTGGCGCGGATTGACGTCCTGATCAAAACCCCAGATCTTGACCCGACCGGCCGATTTCAGCACCAGCCCCGCCAGAATGTTGATCAGCGTCGATTTACCGGCGCCATTGGGGCCCAGCAGGCCGAAGATCGAGCCGGAGGGAATGGCCAGATCGATGCCTTCGAGCGCTGTTTTCGGCTCTTGCCCGCGGTGGCCTGCATAGGTCTTTTTCAGGCCGGTGATCTCAATTGCATTCTCTGTCATGTTGCGCCGATCGCTCTTGTCCGTCATGTGGGGATCGCTAATATGACCCCCGATCTAGGCCGATCATGGACCGGCGACAACCAAAAGGCGCTTTGCTTATGTCAGTTCCCGCACCTGAAACCCGGATTGTTGAGGCGTATCGCATCGCGTGCGATGGCGGTGAGGGGGCGCTGGGGCATCCGCGTGTCTGGTTGCAGATCCCGCGCGATCAGGGTTGGGTCGAATGCCCCTATTGCGATGCGCGCTATGTTCACAAGGATTTCGAGGAGAAATTCGCGCAGGCGTAAGGCGCCGCGCCGGGCCCTGCATTACGCTGCATTGTCACCACAGGATCGGGTGAAGACCGGGAGAGAGCGCCATGAGTTTTGGCAAGGGTTGCCACCTGCATCTGATCGACGGATCGGCCTTTATTTTCCGGGCCTATCACGCCTTGCCGCCGCTGACGCGCAAATCCGACGGCTTGCCGGTGGGTGCGGTTGCGGGGTTCTGCAACATGTTGCAGCGCTATGTCGAGGGTAACACAGGCCCCAATGCGCCGACCCATGTGGCGGTGATTTTTGACAAGGGCAGCCATACGTTCCGCAACGATCTTTACGATCTTTACAAGGCCAACCGCGAGGCGATGCCCGAGGATCTGCGTCCGCAGATCCCGCTGACGCGGGAGGCGACCGAGGCTTTCAACATCGCCTGCAAGGAGCTTGAGGGGTTTGAGGCCGACGACATCATCGCAACGCTGGCCTGTCAGGCGCGCGAGGCGGGTGGGCGATGTACCATCATCTCAAGCGACAAGGACCTGATGCAGCTGGTCGGCGGCGGGGTTGAGATGCTGGATGCGATGAAAAACAAGCGCATTGACCGCGACGGGGTTCTGGAAAAATTCGGCGTCTATCCCGAGCAGGTCGTCGATGTTCAGGCCCTTGCCGGCGACAGCGTTGACAATATTCCCGGCGCGCCCGGCATCGGTGTGAAAACCGCCGCCCTGCTGATCAATGAATATGGCGATCTGGAGAGCCTTCTGGAGCGCGCCGGCGAGATCAAACAGCCCAAGCGCCGCCAGACGCTGATCGATTTCGCCGATCAGATCCGCCTGTCGAGGCAACTGGTCGCGCTGGACGTCGCAACGCCGCTGGATTTTACCATCGATGATCTTGAGGTGCGCGATCCCGACCCCGAGGCCTTGCTTGGGTTTCTGGCGAAGATGGAGTTTCGCACCCTCACCAAACGGATTGCCGAGCGGCTGGGCGCCGAGCCGCCCGAACTGCCCGATCCGCCGGCGGCCGAAGACAAGCCCGCGGCCCTGCCGTTTGAGCCCGAGCAGTACCAATGGGTTCGTGAGGGGGACGAATTGCGCGACTGGGTGGCAAAGATCTATGCCCGTGGCTGGGTGGCGGTTGATACCGAAACCACCAGCCTTGACGAGATGCGGGCCGAGCTGGTTGGCATCTCTCTGGCGGTTGAGCCGGGGCAGGCCTGTTATATCCCGCTGATCCATAAGGCGGCGGCCACCGATGATCTTTTCGGCTCGCCCGATCTGGCCGAAGGGCAGATGCCGGTCGATGAGGCGCTAACCATTCTGAAGCCGGTTCTTGAGGATCCCTCGATCCTGAAAATCGGTCAGAACATGAAGTATGATTTCAAGATTTTTGCCCGCAACGGGATCAATGTGGCGCCGATCGATGACACGATGCTGCTGTCCTATGCCCAGAATGCCGGGTTGCATAATCATTCGATGGACCGGCTGTCGGAAACCTATCTGGGGCATGTGCCGATCCCGATCAAACCCCTGCTGGGAAGCGGCAAATCGGCAGTGACCTTTGACAAGGTCCCGGTGGACGAGGCGGTGAAATACGCCGCCGAGGATGCCGATATCACCCTGCGCCTCTGGCAACACCTCAAGCCAGAGCTGCACCGCAAAAAGGTCACCTCGGTCTATGAGCGGCTGGAGCGGCCCTTGGTGCCGGTTCTGGCCGAAATGGAGATGCGCGGCATCAAGGTGGACCGCGACACGCTAAGCCGGATGTCGAACGCCTTTGCCCAGAAGATGGCGGCGCTTGAGGCGGAAATACACGAATTGGCCGGGCGCAGTTTTAACGTGGGAAGCCCCAAGCAACTGGGCGAGATCCTGTTTGACGAGATGGGGCTTGAAGGCGGCAAGAAGGGCAAGACCGGCGCCTATGCCACCGGGGCCGATGTGCTAGAGGATCTGGCGGCGCTGGGCCATGACCTGCCCGCGCGGGTGCTGGACTGGCGCCAGCTGTCGAAACTCAAATCCACCTATACCGACGCGCTTCAGGATCATATCAATCCAGAAACCGGGCGGGTGCATACATCCTACTCGATTGCGGGGGCCAACACCGGGCGGCTGGCCTCGACCGATCCCAACCTGCAGAACATCCCGGTGCGCAGCGAGGAAGGCCGCCGCATCCGCGAGGCTTTCGTGGCCGGTGAAGGACGGGTGCTGCTATCGCTGGACTATAGCCAGATCGAACTGCGCATCCTTGCCCATGTCGCCGATATTCCGGCGCTGAAACAGGCCTTTGCCGATGGCATCGATATTCACGCGATGACCGCGTCGGAAATGTTCGACGTGCCGCTGGATCAGATGACGCCGGATGTGCGCCGGCGGGCCAAGGCGATCAACTTTGGCGTCATCTATGGCATCTCGGGCTTTGGCCTGGCGCGTAACCTGCGGATCCCGCGCGCCGACGCTCAGGGCTTCATCGACCGCTATTTCGAACGTTTCCCGGGCATTCGCGATTATATGGATCAGACGGTGCAATTCGCCAAGGATCATGGCTTTGTCCAGACGCTCTTTGGCCGCAAGATCCACACGCCCGAGATCAACGCCAAGGGCCCGCACGCGGGCTTTGCCCGCCGCGCCGCGATCAACGCCCCCATTCAGGGAACCGCGGCCGATGTCATCCGCCGCGCAATGGTGCGCATGCCTGCCGCCATCGCCGATCTGCCCGCGAAAATGCTGCTGCAGGTTCATGACGAACTGCTGTTTGAGGTCGATGAGGGCGCGGTGGGTCAGACCATCGATACCGCCCGCAATGTGATGGAAGGCGCCGCGATGCCGGCTGTCAAACTTGACGTGCCCCTGACGGTCGAGGCGGGGCAGGGCGCGAACTGGGCCGAGGCGCATTGAGGAGGGCAGATTGATGACAGTCGAGATCAGCAGAGCCGAGGGAATAGCCACCGTCACCCTGAACCGCCCCGAGCGCAAAAATGCGCTCAGCCTAGAGATGTTCGAGGCGCTGACAGAGGCGGGCGAGGCTCTGTCCCGCGACAGCGCCATCCGCGCCGTGATCCTGACCGGCGCCGGCGACAGCTTTTGCGCCGGGCTGGACCTGAACGCCATGCAATCTCTGGCAACAGGGCTCGATGAGATCCGCGTGCAACTGATGACGCCTGTGAAAAACGGCGCCAACTGGTTTCAACGCCCCTGCCGCGTCTGGCAGGAGCTGAATGTTCCGGTTATCGCCGCGATCGAGGGCCATTGCCTGGGCGCCGGGCTGCAACTGGCGCTTGCCGCCGATTTCCGCTTTGCCGCCCCCTCGGCCAGCTTTTCCGTGATGGAGGCCAAATGGGGCCTGATCCCCGATATGGGCATCACCACCAACCTGCCAAAACTGATGCGCGCCGATCAGGCCAAAGAGCTGATGATGACCGCCCGGATCCTTCAGGCGCCGCAGGCCGCCGAACTGGGCCTGGTGACGCGGCTGGCCGATGATCCCTGCGCCGCTGCAACCGCCCTGGCCCGCGAGCTGCAACAAAAATCGCCCCAGGCGATCGCCGGCGCGAAATCTCTGGTCGAAAAAACCTGGGCGGCCGAGGTTCCGGAGGCGCTGAAACTTGAAGCAGACCTTCAGAAAAACATCCTGGGCCAGCCAAACCAGATCGAGGCGGTCATGGCCAATATGCAAAAACGCGCGCCGAAATTCCGCTGATTTCTTCTTGCTGAAAATACTCCCGCCGGAGGCTCCTGTCGTCGACGCAGGGAGCCTCCGGCGGGAGTATTTGGCAAAGAAGAAGGCCGGCCCCGGTCAGTTTACGCGCCGCGGATCCAGCCGAGCCCTTCTTCGGTACGCCCGGCGGGGTGGTATTCGCCGCTGACCACGCCGGGATAGCTCAAGTCGTCGAGCAGGCGGAAGAAGGCGGGGAAATCGAAATCGCCGCCTTCGGGATCGGCGCGGTCGGGGATGCGGCCGATCTGGATGTGGCGGGCGCGGTGGCCGTGGCTTTGCCAAACGGCCATCGCGTCGCCGGTGATCTTGTGGGCATGGTATACATCGTATTGCAGGCCCAGGTTTTCGGCGCCCGTGGCATCGAGGACATCGGTGGCCAGATCGAAGGAGTTCAGGAAATAGCCGGGCATGTCATGGGGGTTCAGCGGTTCGATCAGAAAGCTTTGACCGGGGGCTTCGGCGCAGGCCCATTTGAGGTTTTCGATAAAGCACGACAGCGCCTCGTCCCCCTCGGCGATGCCGGCCATGATATGGATGTGGCGCGGCGATAGCACGTCGGCGTAGCGCAGGGCGCGGCGCAAATCGTGCCGGAAGCGGTCCTGCCCGCCGGGGATGGCGGCATAGCCGCGGTCGCCGCCGGCCCAGTTGGGGGGCGGGGTGTTGAAGAGGATCAGCTCCAGCCCGTGCTCTTTGATCGCGGCGGCGATGTTTTTAGCCGGCTCATCATAGGGAAATAGCACCTCTACCGCGTCAAAGCCGGCTTCGCGGGCGGCGCCGAAGCGTTCAAGAAACGGGTATTCATTGAAAAGCAAGGTGAGGTTGGCGGCGAATTTCGGCATCGGGTTTATCCATCCAGTAGCGCGGCCCGAGCATATCGCGGCCCGGCGGCGCCGGCCCGGGCGATCACATGGACATAAGCCTTGGCAATGGCGTCGGGGTCAAGCCCGGGTTTGGGCTTGCCTTTGGGTCTTTGCCGCGCCCCGGCCCGCGCCGGGGTATGGCGGGCATTAAGGCTCAGGACAGTTCGGCGGCGGGAATGATGGGAAAAAATTTGCCGCCCGACCAGAGGCCGAACCATGCGATGCCGTCATGCTCCTGGGTGGTGCCGATATCGACCAGCCGGTAAAAGCTTTTGCGGTCGATCAGCGCTTCGAGGTTGGCGCGCACCAGAACATAGGGCGACGGCTCACCGGTATCGGGGTCGCGCGCAACGCGGATCGGATGATCGGGGCCGGCGGTCACCTGATCGCCGACATTGGTCAGAAAGGTCAGCTGCTGGTTGCTGCCGCTGCCTGAGGCGTCGAAATCGACGGCGACGAAAGGGGCGTCATCAACGGTGATGCCGACCTTTTCGACCGGGGTGACCAGAAAATAATCGTCGCCGTCCTTGCGGATGATGGTTGAGAAAAGTTTGACCAGCGCGGGTCGCCCGATCGGGGTGCCCAGATAGAACCAGGTTCCGTCGCGGGCGATTCGCATATCAAGATCACCGCAGAACGGCGGGTTCCAGAGGTGAACGGGTGGCAGTTTCTTGCCACCTTCCTTGCCTGCTGCGGCCTGTGCGGCGGCGGCGAGCCCTTCGGCGGTCGGTTTCACGTTATTTTGTGCACACATGGATTTTGCCATTCGCTGCGATCACGGTATGTCTGATAGGGAGCATATAACGAATATTGGAGTGGCGTCATGGCCGAAGACAAGGACCTGATTGCGCAGATCGAGGCGCTGGGCGAAAAACTGGCCGCGGCGAAGGCATCGATCACCCGGCAGTTCATCGGTCAGGATGCGGTTGTCGATCTTGTCCTGTCGGCGCTTATGTCGGGCGGACATGGGCTTCTGATCGGGGTGCCGGGGCTCGGCAAGACGCTGCTTGTGGACACGCTGTCAACGGTTATGGGGCTGGATGGGCGGCGGGTTCAGTTCACGCCCGATCTGATGCCGGCCGATATTCTGGGATCTGAGGTTCTGGAGACGGGCAGCGGCGGCGCCCGCGATTTCCGCTTTATCGAAGGGCCGATCTTTTGCCAGCTTCTGATGGCAGATGAGATCAACCGCGCCTCGCCGCGTACGCAATCGGCGCTGTTGCAGGCGATGCAGGAAAAAACCGTGACGGTGGCCGGGGTTGAGCGCCCGCTGGGCCGTCCGTTCCATGTGCTGGCCACCCAGAACCCGATTGAGCAGGAGGGCACCTATCCCCTGCCTGAGGCGCAGCTGGACCGGTTTCTGGTGCAGATCAACGTCGATTACCCCGACCGCGCCACCGAGCGCGACATCCTGTTGGCGACAACCGGGGTGGATCAGGCGCGCGCGACACAGGTTTTCAGCGCTGAGGAGCTGATCGCGGCGCAGCAGACCGTGCGGCGCATGCCGGTGGGCGACAATATGGTCGAGATGATCCTTGATCTGGTTCGCGCCTGCCGGCCCGATGATCCGGCCGCCTCGGAACGGGTGCGCGGGTCGGTCGGCTGGGGTCCGGGGCCGCGTGCGGCGCAGGCGCTGATGCTGACGGTGCGGGCTCGGGCGCTGTTGGACGGACGGCTTGTGCCTTCGGTCGAGGATCTGGTGGCGATGGCCGCCCCGGTTCTGGGCCACCGCATGGCGCTGACCTTTGAAGCGCGCGCCGGTCATCAGTCGCTGGATGACCTGATCGGTGAGGTTACCCGGAACGTCACGCGGGTTGAGGCGGCGGCGTGAGCCAGCGCGCCTCTCTGCGCGGCCGGGCCGAGGCTCTGGCGGCGCCGATGCCGCCCCTGCTGGCCGATGCCGCGCATCTGGCGGCCACGGTGCTGATGGGTCAGCATGGCAGGCGCCGCGCAGGAATGGGCGATGAGTTCTGGCAGTACCGCCCGGCGGTCAGTACCGACAGCGCGCGCGCCATCGACTGGCGCCGTTCGGCGCAGTCGGATGCGCATTTTGTGCGCGAAAAGGAATGGCAGGCGGTGCAGACGGTTCTGGTCTGGGTGGATCGGGCGGCTTCGATGGGGTTTTCAAGCACCGCGCAGCTGCCAACCAAGGCGGACCGGGCCCGACTTCTGGGTCTGGCGATATCGGTTCTTTTGATCCGCGGCGGTGAGCGTGTGGGGCTGACGGCGGCGCGCACGCCGGCGCGCATCGGCGAGATGCAGCTTGTGCGCATGGCCCAGATCCTGTCGCAGGATGAGCCGGAGGATTACGGCGCGCCCGACACTTCGGGGATACAGCCCCGCTCGCGCGCGATTTTCATTTCCGATTTCATGGGCGATCTGGCGGCGACCGAGGCAGCGATGACCAAGGCCGCCGACCGCGGTGTCACCGGTGTTCTGCTTCAGATTCTCGATCCGCAGGAAGAGGCCTTTCCCTTTGCCGGGCGGACGGTTTTCGAAAGCATGGGCGGCGCACTTCGGCATGAGACGCTAAAAGCGCGGGATCTGCGGGCGCGTTATCTTGAGCGGCTGGCGGCGCGCAAGGCGCGGCTGAGGGAGTTGGCGCGGCTGACCGGCTGGCGCTATCACTGTCATCACAGCGATGCCTCGGCGCTGTCGGCGCTTTTGTGGCTTTACCGGGCGATGGAGCGGGTGATCTGATGCTGATGCTGGGCCCGCTTGGCTTTACCGCGCCCTGGCTGTTGCTGGGTCTTCTGGCGCTGCCGGTTCTTTGGTTTTTGCTGCGCGCGGTGCCGCCGGCGCCGATCCGGCGGCGGTTTCCCGGTGTGGCGCTGCTTTTGGGGCTAAGCGATGACCGGGCCGAAACCGACCGGACGCCATGGTGGCTTTTACTGCTGCGGATGCTTGCGGTGGCAGCGGTGATCATTGGGTTTTCCGGCCCGGTTCTGAACCCGCAGGCCGAGCGGCCGGGCAGCGGGCCTTTGTTGATCGCGATAGACGGAACTTGGGCGGATGCGCGCGACTGGTCGCGACGTAGCGACCGGATCGCGGCGCTGTTGTCAGAGGCCGGGCGCGGTGGCCGTCAGGTCGCGCTGGTCAGTCTGACCGATCTGCCGCAGGGGCCGCTGCCGTTTCAGGCCGCCGATACATGGGCCGCGCGGCTGGGCAGTCTTGCGCCGCGTCCCTATGGCCCGCAGCCGGCCCGGCTGAGCGATTGGGCGGCGGGACTGGACGGGGATTTCGAGACTTTCTGGCTGTCTGACGGGCTTGCCCGGGGCAGCCGCGCCGCGCTTTTATCAGCGTTCGAGGCGCATGGGCCGGTGACGGTCTTTGAAAGCCCGCGACCGGTTCTGGCGCTGCGCCCGGCCCGGTTCGAGGGCGATCTGGTCGTGGTGACCGCGCTGCGCGTCCCGGCAGGTAGCGATCAGCAGATCGAGGTGGTGGCGCTGGGCCCCGATCCAAATGGGGTGGAGCGTGTTCTGGCACGCGAAAAGGCGCGCTTTGAGCCGGGCTCCGATAAGGTTGCCTTGCGCCTGTCGCTGCCGCCCGAGCTGCGCAACCGGATTTCACGGTTCGAGATTGCCGGCCAGCGGTCGGCCGGAGCGGTGGCGCTGACCGACGATGCGCTGCGCCGGCGCAAGGTGGCGCTGATCGCAGGGCATGAGAACCGCGAGGGGCTGCAGCTTTTGTCGCCCACCCATTATCTGCGGCAGGCGCTTGCCCCGACCGCCGATCTGATCGACGGCGGGCTTCTGGATGTGGTCAAGGCCAACCCCGATGTGATTATTTTCGCCGATGTCGCCCGGATCTCGGACGCCGAGGCCGAGGCGGTCAGCGCATGGGTCGAGGCGGGGGGTATGTTGCTGCGTTTTGCCGGCCCTCGGCTT
>JASBSV010000001.1 GCA_030148745.1 Paracoccaceae bacterium | reverse complement strand
GCCGCGATCATGGCGGCGGCCTTCCCCCATCTGGCAGAGGCGAACGCGATCCGGCGGGCCTGTCTGAAATCGGACCGCGCGGCGGTCTCGCGCAGCTTGTGCACCTGTATTCAGAATGTGGCCAACGCAACGCTCAGCCGGTCAGAACAGCGGCGCGGGGCCAAGTTTTTTGCCAATCCGCAAGAGCTTCAGGACCTCAAGCAATCCTCATCGTCGCGCAACAGCCGGTTTTTGAAGAACTGGAAGAATTTCGGCACGGCTGCGCGCAACTCATGTAACTGAGAGCTGCGCGTCCAGAGCGCGGGTTGCCGCCTCGATCAGGTCGATCGCAAGGTCATAGTCGCCGGTGTAATAGGGGTCGGGCACATGGGCGTGGCCGCTCTGGGGGGCATAGCCCATCAAAAGGCGCGCGGGCGTGTCATTGCCCGCCGGGCGCAGCGCCTCGATAGCGGCAAGGTTCTGATCATCCATCGCAAGGATCAGATCGAAGGCGTCAAAATCATCCACCGTCATCTGGCGCGCGCGCAGAGCGCCAAGGTCATAGCCGCGCCGCGCGGCGGCGCGTTGCATCGGCAGATGCGGCGGCGCGCCGATATGCCAGTTGCCGGTGCCGGCGCTGTCGATGGTCAGATCGGGCCTGAGGTGGCGCAGCGCCGCCTCGGCCATCGGCGAGCGGCAGATATTGCCAAGGCAGACAAAGAGAATGCGCGGTGCTGTCATCTTTCCCCCGGATCGGCGCGGCGGCAACGAAAAGGGCCCCGTGTGCAGCTGCACCGGGGCCGGTCAGTCAGACGCGGGACGGATCAGGCGGTTGCCTGAGCCTTCTCGATGTCTTTCTTGATTTTCAGAGCCTTCGCCGAAAGCTCGGCCTCATTGGCCTTGGCCATGAAACCGTCCAGCCCGCCACGGTGATCGACCGTACGCAAAGCCGAGGCGGAGATGCGCAGCTTGAACGTGCGGCCCAGAACCTCGGAGGTCAGGGACTGGTCGTTCAGGTTGGGCAGAAACCGGCGGCGGGTTCTGTTTTTGGCATGGCTGACGTTGTTGCCGACCATCGGGCCTTTTCCGGTCAATTCGCAGACGCGTGACATCGGTTTTTCCTTCGTATCCTGCGGGATCATTGGGCGCATTGGGGGCACCCGAAATTTGTCAGCGGGGTTTAGGAGGTCTGGGCCGGGGCGTCAAGTGTCTGAGGCAATCGGCGGCGAAGGGGGCCGGGTTTGGCGGCGCGGGGCGGATATGGTGGCTGCGGGTCCGTAAATCGTATCAAAATCAGATGTTTAGACATGATTTCATGCCTTCGGCGAGGATATTTCACCAAGAGGAAGATCAGCGGGCGGCAATATTTTTAAGAAAATCCTCGGCCGCCTCGGCGGCGCTGATCCGGCCTTGCGCCACATCCTGCCCCAGCGCGGCGAGTTTTTCGCGAATCTCGGGGGTGGCGGTGAATTTGTCGATGATGCCCTGCTGAACCTCGTCGCGGAACCAGTCGCGGGCCTGTTCGGCGCGGCGGGCCTGCCAATGGCCATGGGCGCGGCGCCATTCGGCGAGGCTCTGGATTTCGCTCCAGACCTGATCGAGGCCCTGATCGGCGAGCGCCGAGACCATCAGCGCCTTGGGAAAGCCCGGCGGGTCCTGCGGGCGCGGGCGCAGAAGGCGCAGGGCGCCGGCGTAATCGGCGGTGGTGCGGGTGGCGGCGGCGCGAAGATCGCCGTCGGCCTTGTTGACGACGATCAGATCGGCGATTTCCATGATGCCGCGTTTGACGCCCTGAAGTTCATCTCCGCCGGCCGGTGCCATCAGCAGCACGAAGATGTCGGACATGCCGGCGACCATGGTTTCGGACTGGCCCACACCGACGGTTTCAATCAGCACCACGTCAAAGCCCGCCGCCTCACACAGGGCCACCACATCGCGGGTGCGCCGCGCCACGCCGCCCAGCCGGGTTTGCGAGGGTGAGGGGCGGATGAAGGCGCGCGGATCGCGGGCCAGACGCTCCATCCTGGTCTTGTCGCCCAAAATCGAGCCGCCCGAGCGCGTCGAGGATGGGTCAACCGCCAGAACCGCAACGCGCAGCCCCTGAGCGGTCAGGTGGCTGCCGAAGGTTTCTATGAAGGTGCTTTTGCCCACCCCCGGCGTGCCCGAAAGCCCGATGCGCAGGGCCTGAGGCGCCGGCACGCCGGGTGCATCGCGCAGCGCCGCCAGAAGCGCGACCGCTTCGGCGCGGTGGTCGGGGCGCTGGCTTTCGATCAGGGTGATGGCGCGTGCCAGCGCCCGCCTGTCACCCGATTTCACACCTGTTGCAAGCTTTGACACATTCATCACGCGGCTCCGGCGGTCTTTCGCTTTTCTGTCGTGAACGTTAGTTGACGGTCACTGGAATTTTCTGCCTTGTCGCATAGATCAAGCCGCATGACACCCACAGATATTGAGCAGCAGGTATAACTTATGATCCAGTTTCGCCATTTTGGCACAATCTTTTTCGGGCTTTTGCTTGTCACCGCTCTGGCCCTGCCCGGGGCCGGGCGGGCCGCCACGAAGGACAAGGGCACGTTTGACATTTATCTACGCGGCATTCGCGCCGCCGTTCTGTCCTTCAGCGGGGTTGAGGAGAAGGGGCGCTATGCCGCCGCGGGCCGGCTGGAATCGGCCGGGATTGTCGGGTTCCTGGTAAAGGTGCGCTATGACGCCTCGTCGAGCGGGCGCATCAAGGGCGAGCGCTATGTTCCCTCGCGCTATTCGGAAAAGGCCAATACCGGCCGGCGGGTTTCGGAATCGGTGATGCAATATCGCGCCGGCGTGCCGCAGGTGAAAACCTATAAACCCGAGCGCAAGGAAGAGCCGGGCGATGTCAAACCCAGCACTCAAGGAGGCACGATCGACCCGATGACGGCGATTTACGCCGCCCTGCGGGATGTGCCGCGCAGCGAGGTTTGCACGCTGAACGTCAAGATGTTCGACGGGCGACGGCGCAGCCAGATCACCTATTCCGATCCGGTGGCCGAGGGCGAAGGCTTTACCTGCAAGGCCGAATACCGCCGCCTGAAAGGCTTTACCGACAAGGAAATGGCCGAACGCACGCGCTTTCCCTTTACCGTGACCTATGTGCCGGTCGGGGACGGCGAATACCGGGTGACAAAGATCACCATGGTCACGCTCTATGGCAATGCGGTGATGAATCGCCGATAAGGAGGCGATGACGCCCCTTCCGATAGACGATGTTCTGAGCGAACTCATGGCGGCCCTGCAATCGCGGGGCCGCGCGGTTTTGCAGGCCCCGCCCGGCGCTGGCAAGACCACGCGCGTGCCGCTGGCCATGCTGGAGGCCGGGCTTACCCCCGGCACCATCCTGATTTTGGAGCCGCGGCGCCTTGCCGCGCGTGCCGCCGCCCACCGCATGGCGGAGATGCTGGGCGAAAAGGTCGGACAGACCGTAGGTTACCGGATGCGCGGGCAGGCGCGGGTATCGGCGGCCACCCGTATCGAGGTGGTGACCGAGGGTATTCTGACCCGCCGCTTGCAAAGCGATCCGGGCCTTGAAGGGGTCGGCGCGGTGATTTTCGATGAATTTCACGAACGTTCCCTGAACGGCGATCTGGGGCTGGCGCTGTGCCTTGAGGTGCGCGAGGCGCTGCGCGAGGATCTGATCGTGCTGGTGATGTCGGCCACGCTGGACGCCGCGCCCGTCGCCGATCTGATCGGGGCCCCTGTGATCACCTCGCAGGGCCAAAGCTTTCCGGTGGAGACCCGCTGGCTGTCGCGGCCACCGCCAAAGGGGCAGCGGTTCGAGGCGCAGCTGGCCAGCCTGGTACAAAGCGCGCTGGAGGAAACGCGCGGCAGCATCTTGGTCTTTCTGCCCGGCGAGGGCGAGATCCGCCGCCTTGAGACGCTGCTGCGCCCCACCCTGCCCAGCGGGGTTCTTTTGCTGCCGCTTTTCGGGGCGATGGATATCGCCGCCCAGCAGGCCGCCATCCGCCCTACGGATGGGCGCAAGATCGTGCTGGCCACCGCCATCGCCGAAACCTCTCTGACCATCGAGGGGGTCACTTGCGTGGTCGACGGCGGACGCGCCCGCCGCGCCCGCTTCGATCCCGGATCGGGCATGTCGCGGCTGGTGACCGAAAGGGTGACGCGCGCCGAAGCCACCCAGCGGCAGGGCCGCGCCGGACGCATGGCACCGGGCATCTGCTTTCGCAACTGGACCCGGGGCGAAGAAGGCGGGCTGGCCGCCTTCCCCCCCGCCGAGATCGAGGCGGCAGACCTTAGCGCGCTGGCGCTTGAGCTGGCGCTCTGGGGCGCGGCGCCTGCTGATCTGGCCTTTCTGACACCGCCACCCGAAGGGCCCTTTGCCCGCGCCCGCGCGCTTTTGCAATGGCTTGGGGCGCTGGACAAAAACGAGCGCATCACCGATCACGGCCGCAAACTGGCGGCGCTGCCGCTGCACCCGCGTCTGGCGCATATGCTGGTTCTGGGCGGGGCCGGGGCAGCGCCGCTGGCCGCGCTGTTGTCCGACCGCGATCCGATGCGCAGCGCCGGAACCGACCTTGCCAAACGCCTGAGCGCGGTCACCGCAAAGGGCCGCACGCAAGGCGACGGCGCCGATGGCGCCGCCCTCGCCCGCATCCGCACCGAGGCGACCCGGCTGGCCAAAATGGCCGGCCCCGACCGGGGGCTTGAGCCTGCAGCACTGGCCGCTCTGGCCTTTCCCGACCGGATCGGCGCACAGCGCAAACCCGGCAGCAACGCCTATCTTCTGTCGGGCGGCAAGGGCGCGCAGTTGGGCCGCAGCCCGCGCCGGGGCGCCCCGGCGGCGCCCCCTGACGCCGCCACGGAACATGCCGCGCCGCCCTTTCTGGTGGCCACCGATCTTGACGGCGACCCGCGCGTGGCCACGATCCGCCAGGCCATCACCCTGCCCGAGCCGCTCCTGCGCGAAAGCCTGGGCGGTGATATCACATGGCATGAGATCTGCGCCTGGAGCGAGCGTAGCCAACGCGTCGAAACCCTGCGCGAAGAACGGCTCGGCGCCATCACCCTGCGGCGCGAAACATGGGCCGCCGCCCCGCCCCGCGCCGTGGCGCAGGCGCTGCTGGACGGGATCCGCGCCCATGGGCTGTCATTCCCGCCCGCCGCCGAAAACCTCTGCGCACGCATCGAAATGCTGCGCCGGGGCGGCGCCGATCTTCCCGATTTCTCCCGACCCGCCCTGATGGAAAGCCTTCAGAACTGGCTCCTGCCCTATCTGGATGGGCTCAGAACCCTCAGCGACATCAAAGGGCTCGACATTCTCCCGGCGCTAACAGCGCGGCTCGACTGGCCGATGCAGCAGCTGATCGAACGCCTCGCCCCGGCGCATTTCACCACCCCGACCGGCCGGCGCATCGCAATCGACTACAGCGCCGATACCCCCGCCATATCGCTGCGCCTGCAGGAAATGTTCGGCGTCACCGAACATCCAACCATTGGCGCCGACCGCCAACCACTTAAAATCACCCTTCTGTCGCCCGCAGGCCGTCCGCTGCAAACCACAATGGACCTGCCCGGCTTCTGGGCCAGCTCCTACACCGATGTGCGCAAGGATATGCGCGGTCGCTACCCCAAACACCCATGGCCCGAAGACCCCGCTCAGGCCGCCCCGACCCGGCGCGCCAAGCCAAGGCCCTGATCCCTTCCATTTGGCAAAAATATCCTGGGGGGTGAATTCCCGGCACGGGAATGAGGGGGGCTAGCCCCCCTGCCCGCTGCCTTGCCCCCATGGGCCGTGAAATCCCTGGCCCTCGCGGTCGGTTCGTTCAAACCCATGCGCGCCGAAAAAATCGCGCTGCGCCTGTATCAGGTTGGCGGTGCCGCGGGCCCGGCGCATCAC
>JASBSV010000137.1 GCA_030148745.1 Paracoccaceae bacterium | reverse complement strand
CAACAACCGTCGCCTGCTTCAGCCCATCGGAAACATTCCGCCAGCAGAGGCCGAGGAGAAGTTCTATGAACAGCGCAATGAGTTCGATAAAGTCGCGTGAAACGGAGTAAACAGCCTCCGGGAAAACCGGGGCGGTTCACTACAGACAGAGATCGAAGACCTCGGCGAAGATCGGGAAGAGCTGGAAGAGCAACTCGAAAGGCTGGAAGGATCTATCGAAACCCGACGCGAAGAACTTTCCGCTTCACAGAAGGCCCTCGACGAGCTTGTTGGCAAGCGCAGGGAACTGTTCGAGCAAAAGCAAAAAGCCTCGGACAGACTCGACGAAATCAGCGATCTTCTCGCCCGCTTCAGGTTGCTTGCCGATCACTATGATGTCGATCTCAAGAGGCTCACCGCCATCCAAGAGAGCGGCTCGATGTTTGCCCATGTTGAACGGGTGGTCTGTCCGCTTTGCGGCGCAAACCCGGACGCGCAGCACCTTGATGAAACATGCGATGGCGATGTCGAGGCCGTCGTTGCGGCGGCGACAGCCGAAATCGAAAAGATTCAGCGCCTTCAGGCAGAACTCGACTCGACGGTTGCGGATTTGACAGCAGAATCAGAAGAACTCTCGGTGTCTTTGGAGGCCGTCGAAGCCGACTACGACGCGCTGAATGAAGAAATCCAGGAATCCGTCGGGCCTGACGTCACCGAGGTCCGCGCTTCATTTTCAGCGCTCGTTGAGGAGCGTTCCAGTGCCCAAAAGGCCGCTGATCTATTTGCCCGATATGACAAGCTCGTCGCCAGAAAGACCGGCTTGCTCGAAGAGGACGACAATCCTGAGTCCACAAGTTCGGAAGTGACAATTGGCATACCTGAATCTGTCGCACACGAGTTTTCTTCAAAGATCTCCGAGATATTGAAGGCCTGGCATTTCCCTGGCGAATGTCACGTGTACTACGACAAGGACTCGTCCGATTTCGTAATCGACGGAAAACCAAGATCGAGTTGCGGCAAGGGCCTTCGCGCGATCACTCATGCCGCAGTGAACATTGCCCTACTCGAATACTGCCAGTCGAACGGTCTATCGCATCCCGGCTTCGTTGTTCTCGATTCACCGTTGCTTGCCTATTTCAAACCTGAAGGTGACGAAGAGCTAGCTCTGAGAGGTACAGATCTGAAAGAACGCTTTTACGACTATCTCATCGAGCATCACGGACAGGACAGCCAAGTTATAATTATCGAGAACCAGCATCCGCCCGAGCGCATCGAAGAGCAGGTGGCTCTGACAGTGTTCACGGGCAATCCGAGCGCCGGTCGATACGGTCTTCTCTAAAGGCTAAAGACCTTTGTGCCTTGCTCATTGTGGGTAACTAATTCGCTGTTGCCGCAGAGGTCTGCTTTCCGGACGAATCCTTGAAGTCTTCGCAGATGCAGCGGACTTCCGCTTTTCCGCTGGTTCCTTCCTAGAAAACAATGCCTGACCGCTCGATTTCCGACTGGACTTTATCGCCGAACAGAGCGGTACTGTTGTTGCGACGCACCTGGACCGGTGTGTCGCCTTCTCCGCCCGAAATTCCGGGCTCTACTTAGTAGCGGGTCACTTCCGGCCTGCCGATCTGAACGGAGAAGAGTGAATGACACAGACACCCAAATCGAAGACGAAGAAAGCCCAGCTGGTCCAGATGCTTCGGCGGAAGACGGGAGCTGATGTTGGCGCGATCAGCGAAAAGCTAGGCTGGCAGCCGCACACAACCCGCGCGGCACTGAGCGGGCTCAGGAAGGCAGGCTTCAACGTCATCAGGGACGATGGGTCAGGCAATCAGTCCCCGCGCTATCGCATCGTGGCGCAAGCGCCGGGTGCTCACTCCCCCGTAGAAAAGGCAACGGAAGATGCCCGGTAATCCGCATCCGGACCGGATTCGTCTGAAACAGGAATGGGAGGCGGCTATGGGTCTGTCGCTCCCGCCCTTCTTGTCTGTCCGCGTTATGGAAAAGGCGCTCGCCTTTGAGGCGCAGTGCAAAGCGCAGGGCGGTGTCCCCGCTCAGATGCGCCGCGCCCTTATGCGTATCGCCGAGGGAGATACCAGAGAGGCGATTCCCCCATCCTCGATGACGCTCAGACCGGGGGCGCATCTTGTACGCGAGTGGAACGGGCGCACCTATCAGGTCGAGGTGCTGGAGAAAGGTTTCCGGATCGATGGTCAAACCTGGCCTTCTCTCTCGGCACTGGCACGGCACATTACCGGAACCAACTGGTCCGGCCCGCGTTTCTTCGGCCTCACGAAAAAAGGGCGGCAGGCCACATGAAGAAGATCCGCTGCGCCATATATACCCGAAAGAGCTCGGAAGACGGGCTGGAGCAGGAATTCAACTCGCTTGATGCGCAGCGGGAGGCCTGCACGGCCTACATCGCAAGTCAGAAACACGAAGGATGGGTGCTGCAGCAGGACCACTATGATGATGGGGGGCTGTCTGGCGGAACGCTCGAACGGCCGGCCTTGCGGCAATTGCTGGACAATATCGAAGCCGGGCTCGTCGATCAGATTGTCGTCTACAAGATAGACCGCCTGACGCGGTCGCTCGCCGACTTCGCAAAGATCGTCGACATCTTGGATGCGGCAGAGGCTTCCTTCGTATCAGTGACGCAATCGTTCAACACTGCGACCAGTATGGGGAGGCTGACACTCAACATGCTGCTTTCATTCGCTCAGTTCGAACGTGAAGTCACCGCAGAACGAATCCGCGACAAGATTGCAGCCTCTAAAAAGAAAGGCCTGTGGATGGGCGGTAATGTCCCGCTCGGCTATGATCCGGACGACCGCACGCTTCGGATCAATGAACGGGAAGCGGAAACCGTCAGGAACTTGTACGATCTTTATGAAACGCACGGCATCATCCGCAAGGTGAAGGACAAAGCGGACGCTGCCGGGCTGGTGACCAAGAGGCGCGTCTCACCAGATGGAATGCCATCTGGCGGTCAGCCTTTTTCCCGCGGACATATCCATCAGGTCCTGACCAACCCAATCTATGCCGGGCGCATCCGGCACAAGGGCCAGGTCTATGAGGGACAACACGACGCGATCATTTCCCCTGAAAGATGGGAGGCTGTTCAGGCGATGCTCCAAAACGGGGCAACCAGGAAGAGAAAGATCAAATCGCGCGGGAAAAGAACAACGCAGCCGTCGCTTCTGACCGGCAAGCTCTTCGATGAAACTGGCGATCGGCTGACGCCATCGCATTCGAAGTCGAAGACGGGCATGAGGCTTCGTTATTACATCTCCCACCGCCTCATAGCGTGCAGTGGCAACGCCAATACTGATGGGTGGCGTCTGCCTGCCATGGAACTGGAAAGCACCGTGGAAAACCTTATCGGCGGCCATCTCAGACGAAATGGCACCGTTATGGATATCGTTCCGGGCTGCCCCGCAGGCGAAGTTCAGTCGATCAGGGATAGACTGGACGGCATCACAGCTTCGAAGCGGACGGAAGACGTCGTCGGGCTAGCAGATAGCGTGAAACTCGCACCGGGCGCCATCACCATCACACTGTGCCCCAAGGCACTTGCACATTGCATCGGCATTGATGCGCGAAGGATCGCCGGTGATCTGCCGGCGATCCAGTCACCCTTCCGCACCCGCAAACGCGGCGTTGAAACGAAAATCATCCTGAACGGCGTCGCCCGAGCCGTTGACGAAACTCTGCTCGCCAACATCGCCAGTGCACATGCTTGGTATGGGATGCTCAAAGCAGGAAAGACTTTTGCTGATATCTCCCGGGAAACTGGAACTTCAAAACGCCGCATTCAGCAGATGCTTGATCTTGCCTTCCTTGCGCCGGATATCATCCGGGATGCGTTGGAGGGCCGTCAGCCAGTCGGCTTTACATCGGACTGGTGCCTGCGCCATGAACTGCTCATTGACTGGCAGGCGCAGCGCAATCTCATCGCGACTCTCTGATCCCTTCCCCGCACACCGTGTATCGCGAAATCGGCCACCCGAGACTTTGGAGGATATCGGACCTGTTCCGACCTGCGTATTGCGTCTCTGCAAATGCGAGCCCGCCACAAGCCTTTGAAAACGCGCGAGCAAAGCCGGGCACCGCGAATCAGTCTCTGATTCATGGGAAGCGTGGCTGGGGTGGTAGGATTCGAACCTACGATACACAGTACCAAAAACTGCTGCCTTACCACTTGGCTACACCCCAACGGTGCGCCGCTAATTACGCCGGGGCGCGGGGGCTTTCAAGCCCCGTTTCTCGAAAAAAGACAATGAATATCTCTTCTCGCCGCCTTTGTCGCGCGAACTGCGGGGCCCGTCTGCCTTCAGATCGTCTGGTCATAGGCGCCGACGGCATCCTCGGTCCGGATCACGGCGTCGAGATCGGCAAATATCGCCCGCATTTCTGCGTCGCTTTGCGGGCTTTCGCAGACCACCACCAGATTGGGCGTGTTGGAAGAGGCGCGCACCAGCCCCCAGGCGCCATTATCCAGGATAACCCTGGCGCCGTTGACGGTGACAACCTGAGCGATTGCGCGCCCGGCCAGCGTTCCGCCCGAGGCAGCCACCGCGGTAAGCCGCTCAACTATACGATCCAGAACGTCGTATTTCACGGCATCATCGCAATGGGGCGACATGGTGGGCGTGGCATAGGTGCGCGGCAGGGCCTTGCGCAGATCCGACATCGATTTGTCGGGGTTGCGATCCATCAGCTTACAGATCTCGACCGCCACGCGCATGCCGCAGTCATAGCCGCGGCCGATCGGGCCGGCCAAAAAGTAATGCCCCGATTTTTCAAAACCCGCCAATGCCCCGATCTCGCGCACCCGGCGCTTCATGTGGCTATGCCCTGTTTTCCAGTAGTCGGCCTTGATATCGTATTTCTTCAACTCGGGGTCCGAGGCGAAAAGGCCGGTCGATTTCACATCGGCAACAAAGGTCGATCCGGGGTAGATACGTGCCAGATCGCGGGCCATGATGACACCGACCTTATCGGCAAAGATCTCTTCTCCCTCGTCATCCACAACCCCGCAGCGATCACCGTCGCCATCAAAGCCCAGCGCCATGTCCGCGCCGCTTTCACGCACCATGCGCGCCATGTCGTGCAGCATCTCGAGCGCTTCTGGATTGGGATTGTAGTTCGGGAAATTGTAATCAAGCTCGGTGTGCAGCGGAACAACCTCGGCCCCGATCCGGCGCAGAACCTCGGGCGCAAAGGCCGAGGCGGTGCCGTTCCCGGTCGCGCAGACAACCTTGAGCGGGCGTGACAGGTGGAAATCACCGACCAGATCGTCAAGATAGGCCTCGCGCACACCGTCAACCCGGCTCAGCCGGCCACCCTCGCGCAGGGCCCCCTCACCATTCAGGACGATATCGCGCAGCTCGGCCATCTCGTCCGGGCCGTGGGTCAGCGGACGGTCAAAGCCCATTTTGACGCCGGTCCAGCCATTGGGATTATGCGAGGCCGTTACCATCGCCACGGCAGGCACATCCAAATGGAACTGACTGAAATAGGCCATGGGCGACAGGGCCGGCCCGATATCCCTGACATGAATGCCCGCCTGCATCAGCCCCAGCATCAGCGCGTTCTTGATCGACAAAGAATAGTCGCGATAGTCATTGCCAACGGCAATCTCGGGGCGGATGCCGCGACGGTGCATTTGCGTGCCCAGACCCAGGCCCAGCGCGGTAATACCGGGCAGGTTGATGTCGTCGGGGTATTTCCACCGCGCGTCATATTCGCGAAATCCGGTGGGCACGATCATCGGGTCGCGCAGAAATTCCCAACTGTTCTGCGTCACGAGTTTTGCAGGCTTCATACTCATCCTATCTTTCACATCCCGAGGGGTTGTTGTTTTGCCAGCCGGTCAAAGGCGGCCAGAGTGGCCATCAGGCCGGGCATCTGATCGACCGGGATCATGTTGGCCCCGTCCGATGGCGCGTTATCGGGGTCCTGATGCGTCTCGATGAAGACCGCCGCAATACCCAGTGACACCGCTGCGCGTGCCATCACCGGGGCAAGTGCCCGGTTGCCGCCCGACGCAGCGCCCTGCCCCCCCGGCTCCTGCACCGAATGGGTGGCATCCATCACCACCGGATAACCGGTCTGTTTCATCCGCGGCAACGCGCGCATATCGGTGACCAGAGTGTTATAGCCAAAGCTTGTACCACGCTCGGTCAGCATGATCCGCCGGTTGCCGGTTGCGGCAACCTTTTCGGCCACATGATCCATATCCCAAGGCGCCAGAAACTGCCCCTTCTTGATGTTGACCGCCGCCCCGGTTTCGCCCGCCGCCGTCAGCAAATCGGTCTGACGGCATAAAAAGGCCGGGATCTGCAAGATATCCACCACTTCAGCAACCGGCGCGCAATCGGCGGGCAGGTGCACATCCGTTAGAACCGGACAACCCAGCGCGGCGCGCACGTCCGACAGGATACGCAGCCCCGCCTCCATCCCGACACCGCGCGGCGCGCTGCCTGAGGTGCGGTTTGCCTTGTCATAGGACGATTTGAATATCAGCCCCAGCCCGGCCGCCTCTGCGGCCCGGGTCAGCTTGTCACCGATCATCAGCGCATGATCGCGGCTTTCAATCTGGCACGGACCCGCGATCAGCGTCAGGGGCTGGTCATTGCCAACCGATAGAGCGCCGATCGACAGGGTTGTCATCTTAGGATGTTACCTGTTCGCGCAGGATCGAAGCGGTCAGCGAAATCATCAGATAGATCCCCGAAAAAATCAAAAACGCAAGGACGGTATCCTCGAAGGATCTGGGATAGGTCGGCTCATCCGGTGGGACCGGCGACACCCCAAGCGACAGATAGCGGGTCTGACGATTAGCATCCACTCGGGCCATCTCAAGCTGCTGCAGGGCCTGGCTCAGCATCATCTGGCGGGTCTGCAATTCGGCCTCGGCTACCAAAAGCTCGCTCGACGTGCGGGCCAGCGACTCGCTGTTCTTTTTGGTGGTCGTCAGCTCGCCCTGCATCTGGGCGATCAGTTTTTCGATACGTTTAATATCGCCCTGCAGGCCAGCGACGCGAGCACGGTTCGGGCTTGGGTTGCTCAAAAGCCCTTGCAGGGCCAGTTTCTTCTGCGCCAGCTCCAGCTCGAAAGACGAGATCTGGCCGACGCGGGTTGAAACGACGCTCGTTCCATCGACAACGCCGCTCGCCTCCTTAAGCTTGATCACCCGCGTCTGGGCCGCGCGCATCTTGTTCTCGGCATCCTTGAAGCTTTCAACGGCGCCGGCCATCTGGTCGGTGCGCAAGCGGCGCGTCAGGTTGTCGACCCGTGCCTCGGCATAAGAGATAAGCGCTTCGGAAAACCGGCGGCTGGTCTCAGGATCGGCGGCGGTCACCTCCATCCGAATGATCCCTTCGCTGGGATCATAGCCAAGCTTCACGTTCCGTTTGTATAGCTTATAAGCCTCTTCGTTTGAGGCATTCTTATCAAGCCGCTGAAGCGGATCGATATTGGGCTGGCTGAAATGCGCCTTGAAGCCCTCGTCGGCATTCAGCCGCATCATCGCATCGCGCGATTCCAGATAGCTTTGTACGGCGATTGAATCCTGTGAGGTGGCAAAACTTGTCCCCGACAAAAGACCGCCCAGTTTGCCCGCGCCCTGCGGCTGGGCCTGCTGAATGACAAACTCCGACTTGGTGGCGTAAAGCGGCGTTGCCATCACGTAATAATAATAGCCTGCCATCAGTGTCGGCAGCCCGACAAAAAATGCCAGCCGAAGCATCAGCATCAGCGTCTTCTTGCGGCGGCGCCTTACAATATCGCGCTGGATATTGCGGATCTCGCGGATCCGCATGTCTTCGGTCATCACCTCGCTTGACGGCAGGTTCTTGCCCGCTGGCGGCACCGTCTGCGGCAGGTTCTGCTTTGCCCCACCAGAGGAGCCGCCTGTACCCGGCACCACAAGTTCAAGCATGTTCGAACGCTGAAAGGGGTCGATCCCCTGCTCACGCAAAAGCCGCACCGCATCGAAATCCGAGGTAGGGGCAAGACCGTTGCGCTGCGCCACGCGGCGCGCCATCCTCAGTTGCCGTCCGGTCAGACCTTCGCGGCGGATCGCCTCAATCCCGGTTTCTGTCGACACCTCGGCGGCCGAGGACACTTCGCCGGTGTGGACCTGTTCGGCTTTTTCCTCAGCCTCCGGCGCGGCCGAATGTGCCGCGCTTGCCGCCGCCTGCCCGCTTGGCGCACCCGCCGCGCTGGAACTCGTCAGGGGCGCGCTGCGCCGGATGCGGAATTTCTTAGCCTTGGGCTTCGTAGTCATAGAGCTGTTTTGCCTCTTCCAAGGTGTCAAACTGATAAAGCCGCCCATCTCGCAGAACGGCCGCCGAGCGGCAGAATTTTTCAAGCGTCGCCGCCTGATGCGAAACGATGATCACCGTCGTCTTTTCCAGACGTTCCTTCAGGATCGATCCGGCTTTCCTGTTGAATTCGACATCGGTTGACCCCGGCATGCCTTCGTCGATCAGATAGATATCAAAATCCAGCGCCAATAGCAGCGCAAAACTGAACCGGGATCGCATCCCGGTACTATAGGTGCCAAGCGGCATGTCGAAATATTCTTCCAGACCACAAAGCCACCGGCAAAACGCCTCGACATAATCGGGGTCCAGACCATAGAGCCGGGCGATATACCGGCTGTTTTCCTTGGCCGTGTGCCTGCCGATCACCCCGCCCATGAAACCCAGAGGAAAAGAGATCCGGCAGCCGCGCCTGATCTCGCCCTCGTCAGGCTTTTCCAGCCCGGCCATCATGTTGATCAGCGTTGTCTTGCCGGTTCCGTTGGGCGCCAGAATGCCCATCGAATTGCCAAGCTCCACCTTGAAGGATGCACGGTCGAGAATGACCTTGCGTTGCCTTCCAGTCCAAAAGGACTTGCTGACATTTTCAAACTCTAGCATCTGCTCGCCCCGATGCTGCCCTGTATCGGTTCAGTCCTTAACAGACATTTATGCAGGCCAACTTAACGATGTATTTGGGCGGTATTATGTCTTCTTTGAACCGCAATTTACAATGATCTTCGAACGATTGCGGCTGAAATGGGCGGAAAACCCGGGGAATTCCCCGGGTTTTCGCTTTGACAGAGGCACGATCTTAGCCGTGTTGTTTCTCGACCCGGAATATCTTCCCGGCGATCAGCGATACGATAGCGGCCGCGAAGCTGAAGAGCGCGCCCATTTTGGCGGCCTCCTGAACCGGCCCGTTCGGGAAGGCAACCGACGCGATAAAGAGCGACACGGTAAAGCCGATGGCCGCCACACAGCCGATCACGAACAGATCCACCGTTCGCATCCCCGCAGGCAGGCCCAGTCCAAGCGGCCGCGCGGCAATCCAGCCGAATATCAGAACGCCAAAGGGTTTGCCGATCAAAAGCCCCGCCAGAACAAGCCATGTCGGCGCCGATATCGCGCTGAATTCCACACCGGCATTCATGAAGCCGAAAAAGAACAGGATGATCTCGACCGGGTGTTTCAGAAGATGCTCGGTATGGTTCAGAAGATCCTTCAGATAACGCTCGGCCTCGGAAAAGATGCCAAAGGCGCGATCGGCATGTGGGATGGCGGGAACCACCGGCAACAGGCCCAGCGCCGGATGCAGCCCGGCACGCATAAAGCCGTACCAGCTGAGAACACCGGCAAAAAGATAGGGCCAGAACGACAGAACCTGACGCACCCAGGTCGAGGCCGGGCGCATCTGGTTGTTGCGGTCCAGTTTGCGCGGCAACCAGTTGAACAGGACAAAAGCGCCTACAGCCGCGGCAACCGACAGCAGCAGCCACTGCGGTGCGATCTCGCCCGTGGGGTAAAAGATCGCCAGAATGATCAGGCCCGCCGCGTCATCGGCGATGGCCAGAAGCAGCAAAAAGCGAACCGCCGGGTGCCCGGCGCCAAAGACGAGCCGTCCAACAAGATAGGAAAAGGCGATATCCGTGGCGGTCGGAATGGCCCATCCGCGCGCGACTGCATTATAGACGTCCGAGCCCAAAAATGCCGCCACACCCAGATAGATCGCGATCGGCCCCAACATGCCGCCCGCAGTCGCGAAAAGCGGTGTAGCCGCTTTTTTTCCGCGCAGCGCACCGTTTTTGAGGATCACCGCCTCCCAGACTTCCTTGGCCGCAACGGCAAAGAAGAAGGCCATCAAAATGTCATTGACCAGATACTGAAGGTAAAGAACACGTTCGGCGCCTGCCCCTCCGAAGGCCTCGTATCCGGGGCCGAATTTCTTGGCCCATTCCGCGTAATCGGCACCGACCCAGTCATTGAACAACAGCGGGTATTCGATGATGTGCAGATAGGATTTCGGATCGACATTCGCCCAGACCAGCGCGATCAGCGCGCCGCCGATCAGCAAGATTGAATAGTTTACAACGAAATTCCAGACCCGATACATTCAGCCTCTCCCCAACTGCTATGTTTGTCGTGAAATAGAACAGTTAGGCGGGAGGGGCAATGTGCTTTGCCAATAAGCGCGCCGTGGCGCGCGCAAAGCCGCGTCCAGCAGATGCAGAGGCGCAACACGAAGAAATTGAAGAGCGCCTGCGCCCGCCCTATATCTGGCGGCATGACAGCCCCTTCCGGCGCCCTGCCCGACGAAATCCGAAACTGCCGCCTGTGCCGCGCCCGGTTCGGCGCTACAGCCTCGGCTCACCAACCACGGCCGGTGGTCTGGTACCGCCCCGGCGCCCGGATCCTGATTGCCGGTCAGGCCCCCGGCACCCGCGTTCATGCAAGCGGCCGGCCCTTTACCGACCCATCGGGTGACCGGCTGCGCGCATGGATGGATATCGACGAGGCGACATTCTATGACCAGCGCAGGATCGCCATTCTGCCCATGGCTTTCTGCTTTCCCGGGCTTGATGCCAAAGGCGCCGATCTGCCGCCCCCGCCGATCTGCGCTGAAACCTGGCGTCGCCGGGTGCTGGCGGATATGGGCCGGCCACGGCTGACGCTGCTTGTGGGCGGCTACGCGCAAAAATGGCACCTGGGCGATGGAGCCGCTGACGGGGTCACCGCCACCGTGGCGCGATGGCGCGAACATTCCGGTGAGATATTTGCCCTTCCCCATCCTTCTTGGCGCAATACGGGCTGGATCAAAAAGAACCCCTGGTTCACCGCCGAGCTGTTGCCAGAGCTTAAAAACCGTGTGAAAGACGCGCTGAATGACGAACGATCAAACCCCGATTGATCTGGCGCATGGGCTGATGCAGGCCGCGCCGGAAGATGACAACGCCCGGCTGCGATTTTACGAGCGGCTGGCGGATGGTGAACTGTTCCTGCTTCTTGATGAAGCGGCCAGCGGCGATGATGTCGCGCCCCGGGTGTTCGAGGTCGAGGATCAGGCCTATGTGCTTGCCTTTGACCGCGAGGCGCGGCTTGCTGCCTTTACCGGACAGCCGGCCCCTTATGCGGCGCTTTCGGGGCGCGGCGTTGCTGCCATGCTTGCCCCCAAGGGTATCGGGCTTGCGCTTAACATTGAGGTCGCGCCTTCGGCCATGCTGATCCCGCCCGACGCGCTTGACTGGCTGCAACGCACGCTCGGTCAGGGCCCGGATCAGGTTCTCGCCCGGCCCAGTGAGATTTTTGCCCCCAGCGGCCTGCCCGAAGTTCTGATCACCGCTCTTGATACCAAACTGGTGACAGCGGCGGGGCTGGCCCGGGCCGCCTATCTTGTCGGCATCCGCTATGACGACGCGCGGCGCGGGCATCTTCTGGCCTTTGTCGACGCCCGGCAGGGCGCCGAGGCGGCCCTGTCTCAGGCGGTCAACGAAGCGCTGATCTTCAGCGGGATTGACGCCGGCACGCTGGATGTCGGTTTTTTCGGCGCCAGCGATCCTTTCGCGGCGCGGCTGGCCAAATCCGGTCTGCGGTTCGATATCCCGAAGGCAGAGGCATCCGCCCCCGCCTCAGCGCGCCCTGCCCCCGGCAGCGACCCCGACAAGCCGCCGATCCTGCGCTGAAGGCTCAATAGCCGGCGTTCGGGTCGGCCAGATGCAAAAGCGGCTTGCCGTCTTCACAGCGGCGGATATTTTCCGCGATCGCCTCCGAGGCCGAGCGTGGCCGCGTTTCCGACGCGATATGGGGCGTCACGGTCACTTGCGGATGGCTCCAGAACGGGTGCGACGGCGGCAAAGGCTCCTGCCGGAAAACATCCAGCGTCGCATGGGCAAGATCACCCCGGTCGAGCGCCGCCAACAGCGCCTCGTCGTCGATTATCTGTCCGCGGGCGGGGTTCACCAGGATTGCGCCGCGCGGCAAAAGGCTAAGCCGCTCGGCATTCATCAGGTTTTCGGTCTGCGGCGTCAGCGGCAGCAACAGCACGAGGATCTGGCTTTGCGCCAGAGTTTCGCGCAAGCCGGTGTCGCCGTGACGCGTGGCTATTCCGGCGATGGATTTGTCGCGCCGGCTCCAGCCGTTTACCGGAAAGTTCAGCCGGCTCAGCGATTGCGCCACCGCGCAGCCCAAAGCGCCCAGTCCCAGAACCCCGATCGGCCGGTCGCGGGCCAAGGGCGGCGCCACCGGATGCCAGCGAGGCTCAGTGGCGCAAATCTGCGCATCCATGCCCAGATGATGACGCAGAACATGCCCCGTCACCCATTCCACCATGCCTTCGGTCAGGCCCGCATCGACCATCCGCGTCAGCGGCTGGTTAAGTGTTGGGTTATCGATCAGCCCCTCAACCCCGGCCCAAAGGCTTAGCACCGCGCGGGCACGCCGATAGGGCGAGAAATCGGAAATCGGCCCATTTGGCGCGACGATAATGTAATCGACCTGCGCGGGATCGGCGAACTCAGGCCGCAGGTCAAATTCCAGACCCGCCGCACGCAGCGCGGTTTCCAGCGGCTCGCGATAATCGGGCCAGCGCGAAACATGACCGGCAAACAGGATATTGATCGTCAAAACCTACCTCGGGCGGTGAATATGTGCGCTTTGGACCAGTCCAAAAGCCACCAGCAGAACCAGCATTGCCGAGCCGCCATAAGAAACCAGCGGCAGCGGAACACCGACGACCGGCGCCAGCCCCATGACCATCAGCATATTGACCGAGAAATAAAGGAAAAACGTCGCCCCTACCCCCAGAATCAAAAGTGAGGCGAACCGGTCCTTGGTTTTCATCGCCGAAGCCACACAAAAGACGACAATCGCGCCATAAATCATGAGCAATGAAAAGGCGCCGACAAAGCCGAACTCTTCGGCCAATGTGGTAAAGATGAAATCAGTCTGTTTTTCGGGCAGGAAATTCAGCCGTGTCTGCGTGCCCTGCATGAAGCCGCGCCCGCTCCAGCCGCCCGAACCCAGAGCGATCTTTGCCTGAGTAATGTTATAGCCCGCCCCCAAGGGATCAGAGCCCGGGTCAAGGAAGGTATCGATACGCTTGAACTGATAGTCCTTGATCAGCTGCCAGGGCGTGCCGCGCGACACAAAGACCGCCGTTACCAAACCTCCGGCCAGAGTGAAGACGGCGGCGAAATAGATCCAGCTGACACCAGCCAGAAACATCATGATCCCGCCACCGCCCAGAAGCAGAATGGCAGTCCCCAGATCGGGCTGCTTGAGCACAAGAAAAACGGGCAATAGGATCAAAAGCACCGGGATAAGCACCCAGAGCGGCCGTGATGTTTTGCGGATATCCAGCCAGTCGTAATAGGCCGCCAGTATCATCACCAGCGTGATCTTGGTCAGCTCCGAAGGTTGCAGACGCATAAAACCAAGATCAATCCAGCGCTGCGCCCCCATGTTGACCGTTCCGAAAAAATCGACCGCCAGAAGCAGCAAGATCGAGATCCCAAAGGCAAGTCCCGCCATGTTTCGCCAGAACCAGATCGGAACCATGGCCACAACGAGCATCAGGAACATGCCAAAGACAAAGCGCTTAAGCTGCGGCTCTACCCATGGGGTCATCGAACCGCCGGCGATCGAATAGAGCATCAAAAACCCAAAAGCGGCGGCAGCGACCAGCAGCAGAACCAGTGCCCAGTTCAGATAGAGCACCTTTGAAAACCCACTGGGAACGGATTTATGAGAATGCTCAAGATAGCTCATGCGCGGCTTGCCTTGCTCGAATTCTCGCGCGGCACCAAGGGCAGCTCACTTTGTTCGCGTTGGATGCGGGGGCGGTCGCGCTGCGGATAAGCCTCAAGCGGCGGCAGGCCGCCGGTCAGGGCATAAAGCGTGACATCCCGCGCAATGGGCGCTGCGGCAACAGACCCACCACCGCCGTGTTCTACCACCACCGAAACCGCAATCTTTGGTGCCTTGAAGGGTGCGAAATTCACGAAAAGCGCATGATCGCGCCGCTCCCACGGCAGATCCTCGTCGCGAAAGATACCCTGACGGCGTTCTTCCATCGTGATATTGCGCACCTGACTGGTGCCGGTCTTGCCCGCCATCTGATAGGCTTCATCGATAATGCGCGAGCGAAATGCGGTGCCGCGGCGGGTGTTGGAGACCGCAAACATCGCCCGGCGGATCATCCGCAGATTATTCTCGTTCAATCCCAGCCCGTCGGGCGGCGCGCTTTCTACTTCGACCCCGTTGACCGATTTGATCAGCCGCGGCTCGATTGCGCGGCCCGAGGCAAGGCGCGCCGTCATCACCGACAGCTGAAGAGGCGAGGCCAGAACAAAACCCTGCCCGATGGCCGAGTTGAGCGTATCGCCAACCACCCAATCGCTGCCGCGATGCTCTTTCTTCCAGTCCTTAGTGGGGGTCAGGCCCTTGGCCACCGCCGAGATCGGAACCGGGTGGCGGATGCCCAGCCCCATTCGACGGGCCATGGCAGTGATCTTTTCGATCCCGACACGCTGGGCCAGTTCGTAATAATAGACATCGCAGGACTGGGCGATACCATCGTGCAGGTTCATCTGCCCGTGGCCCGAGCGCTTCCAGCAGTGAAAGCGGCGCTTGCCCAGCTCGATGTAGCCGCGGCAATAGATCGTCTCCTCCGGGGTGACGAGCCCCTCTTCCAGCGCCGCCAGTGCTGTCACCATCTTGAAGGTTGAGCCCGGCGGATAGGTGCCCTGAGCGGTCTTGTTGGCCAGCGGGCGATATTTATTCGAGGTCAGCAGCGAATAATCGGCCGAGGAAATGCCGCGCACGAATTTGTTCGGGTCAAAGGACGGGGCCGACCCCATTGCAAGCAGATCGCCCGTTTCAACGTCGGTAACCACGACAGCGGCGCTTTCGCCATCCAGCCGCGCCTGAACGTAATTTTGCAGATCATTGTCGATGGTCAGTTGCAGATCGGCGCCCGGCACGCCCGGATCGCGATCAAGCTCGCGCATAACGCGGCCCACGGCGTTGACCTCAATGCGTTTGGTGCCCGCCTGCCCGCGCAGGGTGCGTTCAAGCTTGGCCTCGACCCCGGTTTTACCGATCTGAAACTCGGGGATCTGAAGCACCGGATCCTGATCTTCGAGCCGCGACAGATCGTAATCGCTGACCGGTCCGACGTAGCCGGCGATATGGGCCATATCGGGGCCATGCGGATAAATCCGCGACAGGCCCACCTCGGGCGACACGCCGGGCAGTGCCGGCGCGTTCACCGCCACGGCCGAGATTTCGTTCCAGCTTAATCTGTCGGCCACCTGTACCGGCACAAAGGCGCTGCGCTTCTTGATCTCGGCCTTGGCCCGGTCGATAGCTTCCGGTGCCAGTGGAATAAGCTGCGACAACCGCTCGAGCACCTGATCGACATCGCCAGCATCCTCGCGAACGATGACCACCCGGTAATTTTGTTCGTTATCTGCTATCACCTCGCCGTTGCGGTCGAAAATCAGACCGCGCGTCGGCGGGATCAGGCGAATGTTGATCCGGTTTTCTTCGGCCAAAAGCCGGAATTGCGCCGCCTCCTTGATCTGAAGCTGGCGCATCCGCAGCCCCAAAAGCGCGAACACACCCGCCTGCCCGGCGGCCAGTATCAGGCCCCGGCGGCTTATCTTGCGGGCGCTTTCTTCGGTATCGCGAGGCGAGCGTTTCATGCGCGTCCTCCGTGTTTGGTCAATTCAGCGGATGTCGGCCTGCGCACCTTGAGCAGCAATTGCGTCACAATCACCGCAGCGGGATAAAGCGCCACCGTCAGAAGCATTTGGATCAGACTGGGGCCAAGCCTTGGCGCCTGACTGACCGTCACGAAAAGCACCACCTGATTGATCAGCATGATCGACGCAAGGATCGCCGCAACCAGGGCCCACTCAAAAATAAACGGCATGTCCCGAAACGCAAGCCCGCGGGTTCGCAGCACCTCAGAGCCGGCGACAACCAGCGCCGCCCAAAGCCCGGGCGGGCGCATGAAAAACAGATCGGCCATAAGAAAAACGAGCGCCACCAGAACGATAGGCACATATTCGGGGCGCCGCAGCACCCAGGCAAATGTCAAAACCGGCAGAACATCGGGCGCCGGGATCCGCGGCGGCAAAGTGCTGAGCGGCAGAAGCTGGATCAGGATGACAAGGCTGCATGCCGCCAGAAACAGCCCCCGAAACAGCCATCTGCGAACCAAAACCCTATCCATCCTTGCTGACCTCGGGATCGGCCTGGGCCTGAGGCTGGGGTTGGGGCTGGGCTTGCGGATCGGGCAGGACAAGGCCGCCGGGATCGGTGACCGCCTCGGCCGGGTGGGTTCTGAGGATGCGCAAAAACTCCAGCCGCTCATAATCGGCCGTTAGGCGCACCCGGAAAATCCCGTCACGCCCCAGCACCACCTGCCCCACCAGAAGGCCGGCGGGAAACACGCCCCCATCGCCCGACGATACAACCCTGTCGCCGGGCCGCACGCGTTCGGGGCTTTCCAGAAACTCGATCGGCGGCAGGGCCGAGTTATCGCCGGTCAGCATCGCCGTCTGCCCCGAAGGCTGAACCGTAATCGGGATCCGGCTTGAGCTGTCGGTCAGCAGGATAACCCGTGCGGTTTTACGACCAACGCCAGAGATGCGCCCTACCAGGCCGATACCGTCCATCGCGGCCCAGCCGTCTTGAACCCCGTCCTGACTGCCGATGTTGAGAAGAACCGACTGGCGGAAGGGTGAGCCGCTATCGGCCAGAACGACCCCGGTGATGAAAGTATATTTGGGGTCCAGCCGCACGTTGTTGAGATCCAGAAGCTTGGCATTTTTCTGCTCAAGCTGAAGCGCGGCCTCTTTCCAGGCTTTCATCTGCTGCAACTCGCGGCGCAGCTCTTGGTTTTGCTGATATACCCGCGCGTAGGACTGAAAATCGCTCAGCATATTGGCCATGCTGGTCACCGGCAGAAGCACCCAGTCGAAATTGGGCAGCACACGGTCGATCATATTGGCACGGAAGCGTTCGACGCGCGGACTGTCGATGCGCCAGATCAGAAAGACGAGCACCAGAAACATGACCAACCCGCCCACCAGAATACGGCGAACGGGGCGGACAAATGTTTCTGACGTACCTCTGTCACGTGCCAAGGCTGCCCCCGAAAGGATCGATCAACTCTCGTAATCTATCACATGGCGGAGCTGCTTTTCGTATTCTAGCGCTTTCCCGGTCCCCAAAGCCACACAATTAAGTGACTCGTCCGCAACCGAAACCGCCAGCCCCGTCTGTTCGCGCAGCGCCAGATCCAACTGACCCAGCAAAGCACCGCCGCCTGTCAGCATTACGCCGCGATCAACGATGTCAGCGGCCAGATCCGGCGGCGTTGCTTCAAGCGCGGTCATCACCGCCTCACAGATCTGCTGAACCGGCTCTGCCAAAGCTTCGGCGACCTGCGCCTGATTGATGCTGGTTTCTTTGGGAACACCGTTCAAAAGGTCGCGCCCGCGGATCTGCATCGACGAGCCGCGCCCATCGTCGGGCATCCGCGCCGTGCCGATCGAGGTCTTGATACGCTCGGCCGTCGATTCGCCGATGAGCAGGTTCTGCTGGCGGCGCAGATAGGAAATGATCGCGTCATCCATCCGGTCGCCACCCACCCGCACCGAGCGGGCATAGACGATATCGCCCAGCGACAGAACGGCGACTTCGGTGGTGCCCCCGCCAATGTCCACGACCATGCTTCCGGTGGGATCGGTGATCGGCATGCCAGAACCGATCGCCGCCGCGATAGGCTCGGCGATCAGACCGGCGCGGCGCGCGCCAGCCGACAGAACCGACTGGCGGATCGCGCGTTTTTCAACAGGCGTGGCACCATGCGGAACACAGACGATGATCTTGGGCTTTGAAAAAGTCGTGCGCTTGTGAACCTTGCGGATGAAATGTTTGATCATTTCCTCGGCGGTATCGAAATCGGCGATGACACCCTCTCGCATCGGCCGGATCGCCTCGATCGAGCCGGGTGTGCGGCCCAGCATCAATTTGGCGTCTTCGCCCACCGCCAGCACCTGCTTGCGACCATCCTTTACATGGTATGCAACAACCGAGGGTTCGTTCAGAACGATACCCTTACCCTTGACGTAGACCAGCGTGTTCGCCGTTCCAAGGTCAATCGCCATGTCAGACGAAAACAGCCCTGCCAATAAATTCATCTTTGCGGATGTCCCGTTCCTAAAGTTAAGCGGCCGCGACTCCCGTCCGGGGCGCACCACGCGTCTTATAGGCAGCGCTGGCTGTGGGTGGAAGGGGGATCCACCAGCGGATTTTCGCGCATGGCCTGACGCGCAGCGGACACCAAAATCATGGCATCAATATGTTGCCCGCCCTCCGGACAGGTCAAAGACGCCTGCCGTGGTAAAGGAATTTTCGGCACTGACGAGCCAGGCAATCATATTGGCCGCCTCTTCAACCTCCAAAAATCGCGCGCGCGGGATCTTGGACAGCATATAGTCGATATGCTCCTGTGACATCTGATCGAAAATCGGTGTGCGCGCGGCGGCCGGGGTCACGCAGTTGACCGCGATATCGTAGCCGGCCAGCTCTTTGCCTAAGGATTTGGTAAAGCCGATCACCCCCGCCTTGGAGGCCGAATAGGCACATGCGTTTGGATTACCCTCTTTGCCCGCCACAGAGGCAATGTTGACGATGCGCCCATAGCCGCGCGCCTTCATCCCCGCGATGACGCTTTTATTCACATGGTAGGTGCCGGTCAGATTGACCGCCATGATGCTGTTCCAGGCGTCATTGTCGTAATCCTCGACCGTGGCGTTCGGGCCGGCCAGACCTGCACTGTTGACCACGATATCGACCTCGCCCAATGCGCTGGCGGTCTCGGTCAGCGCGGCGCTGACCGATGACCAATCGGCCACATCGCAGTCAAGGGCAGCAACCCGCCCCTGAGCCGAAAGCGGCACCATCGCCTCGCGATTGCGCGCACCGTTCCTGTCCCAGCTGGCAACGCTTGCGCCAGAGGCCAGCAACCGGTGCACCACGGCAAGGCCAATACCCTGCGCGCCGCCGGTCACGACCGCCGTTTTACCGTTCAGATCATAGGTGTTCACGGACAGTCCCCTTTATCCGGCCTCAGCCGACGTCCTTATAGCTGACGCCTTTGACATCATAGCCCGGCTCGGCCTGACCGCGGCGCACCAGAAGCCGGTTCAGCGCGTTGACATAGGCCTTGGCACTGGCAACGACGGTATCGGTATCTGCCGACTGACCGGTGGCAATTCTGCCCTCCTCCTCCATCCGCACGCTGACCGTAGCCTGTGCGTCGGTGCCTTCGGTCACCGCATGGACCTGATAAAGCTGGAGCCGCGCATTATGCTGAAACAGGGCCTTGACCGCATTGAAGGTCGCATCGACCGGCCCGTCGCCGGTGGCCTCGATCTGGTGATCCTTGCCATCGATGCTCATCGTCAGATCGGCGGTCTGGGGCCCTTCGGTGCCGCAAACGACGCGCAGTTTCTTGATCTGCAGGCGGTCGCTTTGCTCATCGGCTGACTGATCGCGCATCAGTGCCACCAGATCGTCGTCGTAAACCTCTTTCTTGCGATCGGCCAGGGCCTTGAAGCGTACAAAGACGTCCTTGAGCTGATTATCCGCAAGATCAAAGCCCAGATCCTTGAGCTTAGCGCGCAGTGCGGCGCGGCCCGAATGTTTGCCCATGACCAGATTGGTGTCCGACAGGCCCACGTCCGACGGGCGCATGATCTCGAAGGTCTCGGCGTTTTTCAGCATGCCGTCCTGATGGATGCCGCTTTCATGGGCAAAGGCATTCTTGCCGACAATCGCCTTGTTGAACTGCACCGCAAAGCCCGACACGGCCGCGACGCGGCGGCTGATGTTCATGATCTTGGTGGTGTCAATGCCGGTATGCCAGGGCATGATATCGTTGCGCACCTTCAGCGCCATCACCACCTCTTCCAGCGCGGTGTTCCCGGCCCGCTCACCCAGGCCGTTGATCGTGCATTCGATTTGCCGCGCGCCGCCTTCGACGGCGGCCAAGGCGTTTGCCGTCGCCATGCCCAGATCATTGTGGCAATGGGTGGCAAAGATCACCTCATCCGCGCCGGGCACCTTTTCGATCAGCATACGGATCAGATCGGCGCTTTCGCGCGGCGCGGTATAGCCCACAGTGTCGGGGATGTTGATGGTCGTGGCCCCGGCCTTGATCGCGATCTCGACCACGCGACAGAGATAATCCTCTTCAGTGCGAGTGGCATCCATCGGCGACCACTGGATATTGTCGCACAGATTGCGCGCATGGGTGACCGTATCGTGAATCCGTTCGGCCATCTGGTCGCGATCGAGGTTCGGGATCGCCCGGTGCAGGGGCGAGGTGCCGATAAAGGTATGGATGCGCGGCGCGCGCGCGTGTTTCACCGCCTCCCAGCAACGGTCTATATCCTTGAAATTGGCCCGCGCCAGCCCGCAGATCACGCTGTTTCGCGAGAGTTTCGCGATCTCGCTGACGGCATGGAAATCGCCCTCGGAGGCAATGGGGAACCCGGCCTCGATGATATCGACGCCCATCTCGTCGAGGAGCCCGGCAATCTCGAGCTTTTCATCATGCGTCATGGTGGCGCCGGGGCTTTGTTCGCCATCACGCAGGGTGGTGTCAAAAATCAGGACGCGGTCACGCGGCGGTTTCGGCATCGCGGGACGATCTGTTTCATGGTCGTTCATTGGTCTGTTCTCTCTGTTATCCTTAGCGTCAGCCGGCGCGATGTCCCCCCTGAGCGACCGCGCCGAATGGCACGCTCAGAGGCGGCTAAGGAGAAGCAGAATTAGGGACGGGCCCGCAAGGCGCAGGCTGCAACTGTTCGGAGGTCCCATCTTCAACATAATGCGCACTATAGGCGGCGGTTCTGAAAAGAAAAGACGTTTGTTGCCGGTCATTTTGTTGTCCGTGCCCTATTGCCGGCGGCTTATGGCCCCTGTCTGCATCACGGCCAGACCGCAGGCCGTGAGCCGCGAGCCCGGCGCGCTGAGTATTTTTTGCAAAGAAGAAGATGCGGTCGATTTAATTGCCGCTAGCCGGCGCGCCGTCGGTGGTGGTGGTGGCAGGGGCGGGTGACGGGGTCTTGTCAGGACGGGTCAGCGCGCCGTTTTCCCAGACACCCGATGCCTGCTGGCCGGTGGCATAGCGGATCGAGCCGGCGCCCTGGCGCTTGCCGCGGCTGAAACTGCCTTCGTAGACATCGCCATTGGCGTAGGTTGCAACGCCTTTGCCGTCGATGTCTCCGGCTGACCACTGGCCGGTATATTTAAAGCCATCGGGCATAACAATGGTGCCCTGACCGTCGCGCTGGCCGTTCCGGAAGCTGCCGGTATAGACCGTGCCATCGGCATAGGTGGCTTTGCCCTGACCGCTGCGCTGACCGTCCTTCCAGGACCCTTCATAGATATAGCCATCGGGGTAGGTCATCTTGCCCTGGCCATCGTTTCGGGCGTTCTTGAACTCGCCTTCATAGACCAGACCGTTGGCATAGCGGGCGATGCCCTTGCCCTCGATCACGCCGGCGACCCAATCGCCCTCGTAGGTGTTGCCGTCGGGATAGGTGATCTTGCCCTTGCCCTGCGCGAGGTCATCGGCGAACTGGCCTTCGTAGACCGAGCCGTCCGGATAGGTGACCCGGCCATTGCCCTGAATGCGGCCGTCCACCCAGTCACCGACATAAATATATCCGTCGGCGCCGGTGAATGTACCTTTGCCGTCGCGCTTGTCATTGGCAAAATTGCCCTCGTAAACGTCGCCGTTGGCATAGGTGACCTTGCCCGCGCCTTCGCGTGCGCCATTGACCAGATTGCCCTCGTAGACATCGCCGTTCGGCTGGGTCAGGCGCCCGGTGCCGTTGATCTGCCCGGCTTTCCACTGGCCGGTGTAGACCAGCCCATCGGGCATGGTCAGCGTGCCCTGCCCGTCGCGCAGCCCCGCCGAGAGGGTTCCTTCGTAGACCGCGCCGTCGGGATAGGTGATGCGCCCCGAGCCTTCCTTGACGCCATTGACCCAAGTGCCTTCGTAGACATAGCCATTGGCGCTGGTCATCGTGCCCTGACCGTCGTGCAGGGCGTTTCGGAAGCTGCCCTTGTAGGTCACGCCATTGGCATATTTGGCGACCCCCTTACCGGTAATCTTGCCATCGACCCAGTCGCCCTCATAGGTGCCGCCATCGGCAAAGCGGATTTTTCCGCGCCCGTCGGGTTTGCCCTTGGCAAAGGTTCCTTCATAGACCGAACCGTTGGCGAAACGTGCCACGCCCTGGCCCTTGATTTCGCCATCGACCCATTGGCCGGTGTATTCATAGCCATTGGGCAGACGATAGCTTCCGATGCCGTTTTGCTTGCCGTCCTTGAAGGTGCCTTCGTAGATGCCGCCGTCTTCGTATTGCTTGGTGACGACCTCGCCCGAGGATTGCGCCCATAGTGGCGCCGCCGCCGTGCACAGAAAGATCAGGCTTGCAGCCAGTCCCGAGTTCACCCGCACCATCAGCCCCTGCTCACCCATCTCGATCCTTGTAACGCGCCCTTTTTGGAAGCTGCCCAAAGCCTAAATCACGGCCTCAGGGCTTACAACGTCTTTTCGTTCAATCGGCTTTCAACTGCCTGTCAGTCTGAGTATAGACCTAAAAAACGACGACTTCGGGGACCACGATGGCAGATCGCTTTCGCCTGACACTTGCGCAGTTGAACCCCCGGGTCGGCGACTTTGGGGGCAACGCAGACAAGGCCTTTGAGGCCTGGAAGAGCGCGGCGGCGGCCGACGCCGATATGGTGTGCCTGCCCGAGATGTTCCTGTCTGGCTATCAGACACAGGATCTGGTGCTCAAACCCGCCTTTACGCGCGATTGCATGGCCTGGGTTCAAACGCTGGCCAACCGCACCGCTCAGGGGCCAGCGATGGGCATCGGCGCGCCCTATCTTGAGGACGGCTTTCTGTACAATGCCTATTGGATTCTGAAAGGCGGGCAGGTTGTGGCGCGCATGTGCAAACATGAGTTGCCCAATTCCAAGGTTTTCGATGAAAGGCGGCTTTTTGACGAGGGGGCGATCAGCGGCCCCTACCGGATCGGCCCAATGCAGATCGGCACCCCGATTTGTGAGGATGCCTGGCACGAAGATGTGCCCGAAACCATGGCCGAAAGCGGCGCGCAGATCCTGCTGGTTCCGAATGGATCGCCCTATTACCGGGGCAAATTTGATGTGCGCATGTCGAAAATGGTCGCCCGCACGGTCGAGACGGGCCTGCCTTTGGTCTATCTCAACATGGTGGGCGGGCAGGACGATCAGGTCTTTGACGGCGGATCTTTCGTGATCAACCCCGGCGGCCGGCTGGCCATGCAGATGCAGCTTTTCGAAGAGACGATCGAACATGTCGATTTTCTTGAAACCGCAGAGGGCTGGCGCGCGCAGGATGGCCCCAAAGCGGTTTTCCCTGACCAATGGGAACAGGACTATCGCGTGATGGTCACTGCGCTGCGCGACTATATGGCTAAAACCGGGTTCTCCAAGGTACTTCTGGGGCTTTCAGGCGGGATCGACAGCGCGCTGGTGGCGACCATTGCCGCCGATGCGCTGGGACCGGGCAACCTGCGCTGTGTTATGCTGCCATCTGAATACACCTCGCAATCGTCGCTTGATGACGCGCAGGCGGTTGCAAGCGCGCTTGGCTGCCGGCTGGACGATCTGCCCATCGCAGGGCCACGCGCCGCGGTGACCGAGGCGCTGGCACCGCTTTTTGAGGGCACCAACCCCGATCTGACCGAAGAAAACATCCAGTCGCGGCTGCGCGGTCTGTTGCTGATGGCACTTTCCAACAAGTTCGGCGAGATGCTGTTGACCACGGGCAATAAATCCGAGGTCGCGGTGGGCTATGCCACGATCTATGGCGATATGGCGGGCGGGTATAACCCGATCAAGGATCTCTACAAGATGCGGGTCTTTGAAACCGCACGCTGGCGAAACGCCAATCACCGCGACTGGATGATGGGGCCTGCCAGTACGGTCATTCCGCCCTCGATCATCGATAAACCCCCCTCGGCCGAATTACGCGAGGATCAGAAAGACGAAGACAGCCTGCCGCCCTATGAGGTGCTGGATGCCATCCTAGAGCTGCTGATCGACCGCGATTTGTCAGTCGCCGACGTGGTGGCGCAGGGCTTTGATCGCGACACGGTAAAGCGCGTTGAAAACCTGATCTATATCTCGGAATACAAACGCTTTCAAAGCGCGCCGGGCCCCCGCCTGACCGGCAAGGCCTTTTGGCTCGACCGCCGCTACCCGATTGTCAATCGCTGGCGCGATCCGTCATAGGCGGGCTATTGCGACCATCTGTCGATGGCCGCAATTACGGCATCGGGCCAGCCAAAGCGATGCGCGAGCTTATCCGCCAGAACATGGGTTATCAGCGCGCCGCGGCTGATCTTTGCGCGCGGCCCATTCGGTCAGGATCGAGCGCCCCGGGCTGGGCGGGAACGGATTTTGGGCGCATCGGAACCCCCTGATAGAGCCCCCGACAGGTTATGGGCATCCGCGACCCCCAGCTCTGCCAGAATTTGCGCCGATGAAAATCCCACCGTGCGATGGCCGATCTTGCGCGCGTACATCGCGGCCTCAAACGCTTCGGCTAGAACTGAAAAACCTCTTCGCGGGGGCTGCCAGCTCGCCTGAACCGGCGCTCATCCCGCGGATCTGCTGCGAAAGGGACAACAAGAAAGCCGGCCGGGCAATTTTGCCGGATATGGACAATTGGCCGCCGCTATGAGACAGGGTTCCGCCCGAGGAGTATACCCATGACCGTCACCCGTTTCGCCCCGTCACCCACCGGCTTTCTTCACGTGGGAAACCTGCGCACGGCGCTCTTTAACTATATGATCGCCCGCAAATCCGGCGGCACCTTCATCCTGCGGCTGGATGATACCGACCCTGAACGCTCCAAACAGGAATACGCCGATGCCATCAAAGAAGACCTCGAATGGCTGGGCCTGACATGGGACCGGGTTGAAAAACAGTCCGACCGCCTTGAACGCTACGCCGATGCGGCCGATCAGATGCGCGCCAGCGGCAGGCTCTATGAGGCGTTCGAGACGCCGACCGAACTGGACCTTAAGCGAAAGAAACAGCTGAACATGGGGCGACCCCCGGTCTATGATCGCGCGGCCCTTGCCCTGACAGACGCCGACAAGACCCGCCTGCGCGCCGAACGTTCGCCGCATTGGCGGTTCTTGCTCAATCATCAGCGTATCGAATGGACCGACGGAATCCTTGGCGATATCTCAATCGACGCTGCCAGCGTCAGCGATCCGGTCCTGATCCGTGGCGACGGGCAGGTTCTTTATACCATCGCTTCGGTCGTCGATGATACAGACATGGGCGTAACCCATGTCGTGCGCGGATCCGACCACGTCACCAATACCGCCACGCAAATTCAGATCATTCAGGCGCTGGATGGCAAGGTGCCGGAGTTTGCGCATCACTCGCTTTTGACCGGCCCGCAGGGCGAGGCTCTGTCAAAACGCCTTGGCACGCTGGCCCTTCGCGATCTGCGCGCACGCGGCGTTCAGCCCATGGCGCTGCTCAGCCATATGGCGCGCCTTGGCTCTTCCGATCCGATCGAACTTTGCACATCGCTGGACGAGTTGATCGAAGGGTTTGATCTATCACATTTCGGCGCCGCCCCCACCAAGTTTGACGAAGCGGATCTCTTCCCCCTAACCGCCCGCTATCTCGCCGGCCTGCCGCTTGAAGCCGTGGCCGAACAGCTTGCCGCCATCGGCGTTCCGCAGGATCTGGCGCCGGCATTCTGGGCGGCGGTTCGCGAAAACATAACCGTTCTGGACGACATGAAAGACTGGTGGCAGCTCTTTTCCAAGGGCGCCCAGCCGGTGATCGCTGATGAAGACCGCGAATTTGTGGCGCAGGCTTTTGCGATGCTGCCCCCGAAGCCCTACGACGCCAACACATGGGCCAACTGGACCAAGGCCGTGAAAGAGGCCACAGGCCGCAAAGGGCGTGGCCTTTTCATGCCGCTGCGCCTTGCCCTGACCGGCCGTGCCAAAGGCCCCGAGATGGCCGATGTCATGCCGCTTCTTCAGGTGCTGCCAAAACTTGCCTGAGCCGGCGCGGCGCCCAATTGCGCCAGCTGATCGTCGACAAATTGCCTTTCCTTTGGGCTCAGCACCTGATGGCGCGGATAAAGCGGCGCGGCCCGGTCGTCCAATATCGGCCGGTCCCAGCCGTCGGTCGTGGCAAAAAACCGCGCTGCCCCTTCACTGCCAAAGATCCGCAGATACCCCTGCACGACCACGTCGATGTAACTGAGATAAATCGGCTGCGCCGCAGGCGCCCTTTGCCAAAGCCGCTCAGGCACGGCAAAGGCAATCAGGCTGACTGCTTCCTTCGGCGCCGGCGCCACCTGATCGCGCACATCCTGGCGATCGTAAGCGGCCTCGCGCTGATCCAGCGCCGCCCACTCGGCCCGATCAACCCGCGCGACAAGTCCCTCTATCTGACAGTCCGGGTCAGGGATGACGCTTAAAAACGCAACATCCCGCACCGCCGTGCCATGCCAACAGCGCCGCCAGCCGCGCAGCACCGCAGGTTCAGCGGCGCTATAGCTGTGCGTGGCCGTATTAACCAATGAGCCATATCCAAAAAAGAAATCTGCCATGCCGCTTCTCTAACCTTACGCCGGCCTCGCCGATTGTCCGGGCGCGGCTGGTGCGGGCGGTGGGACTCGAACCCACACGGGGCTACGCCCCCTCAGATTTTAAGTCTGGTATGTCTACCATTCCATCACGCCCGCATCGCAAAGACCCGGCGACAAGCGCCGATCCCGGCACACCGCCCGATACCCGCGCGACCATAGACAACCACCAAGCGGTGTAAAGCGCCCGGGCGCACAATCACCAAAGATAGCGCCCTGCCGTTCTTCTTTGTTGAAATACTCTCGCCGAAGGCGGCCCGGATGCTGCGACCCGCGATGGCCGCCCCTATAACTCGCGCCCCGGCGGCACTGTCAGCATGCTGCGCTCGGGCAGCCAAGGGTTCATCTCCACCGCCCGGCGCAACACCTTCTGGCCCTCTTCCATACGGCCCAGACCGAACAGCGTCAGGGCCTTGCCCGATAGCGCCGCAATATGATCGGGACTTCTGGCCAGCGTCGCTTCCAGATCGGCAAGGGCATTTTCATAATCGCGCCGGATGAACCGGATAAAGGCCCGCTGATTATAGCCTTCGGCGTAATCGGGACAGTAGGCGATCAGGGCATCAAACGCCCGGATAGCCGCGCCAAAATCCATTTGCGAGCGATATTGTAGCCCGCGGTCCAGCATATCCTGCGCCTTGGCGTCGGGTGCGGTGGCCCAAAGCTCCCACATCTGATTGGTGATCTGCCGCGCCGCCGTTTCATTGGGGGCCACGCGCACCTGCCCAAGAAGCTGCGCAAAGCGCGGCGACTGATCGGGCGCCGGCGGGCAGGTCTTGCCCGGCGTGTCGTCCGTGGCCTGTGCCATCCCGGCGGCAGGGCTCAGGCAGAGAAACGCAAAAAGGATCGGTACGGCAAGGCGCATGACCAGATGATGTGGGGCAAAGACGGGCATGGTCAAGTCACTTGGCCGTAACGGGCCGCCCGGCCGCTACCAGCTTGGGCCGGTCTCGATCGCCGCGATGGTCGATGATATCCGGTTGGCCAGCGCCTCAACCCCGCCAGAGACGGCATTGGCCACCGCAAGGGCCATGGTCACCCCCAAAGCGGTGCCCAGGATCCATTCCACGGTCGCCGATCCCTCTTCGTCCGAGAGAAAGGCAGCTATATGACGGCCAGCATTCATGGCGCCGGTTCTAGTGCAGGATTTTGGCAGGAATTTGACGTGCGGCGTCAGCCCGCCGCGCAATCAGGCCCCGCGGGCCAGCTTGGCGAAACTTTCGAAAATCTGCTCGTTGGCGACGACCACTTCGCCATCGGCCAAGGGCTCTCCGTCCGGGCGCAGGGGTTCCACCAGGCCGCCCGCCTCGCGCACGATCACAAGGCCTGCGGCCATATCCCACGGATGCAGGCGCCGTTCCCAAAACCCGTCGTAGCGGCCCGCCGCGACATAGGCCAGATCCAGCGCCGCCGCGCCCCAGCGCCGCACCCCGGCGCAGGCAGGTAATATGCGCGCCAGATCCTGAAGCGTTTCGGGCAGATCGGCGCGACCGCCAAAAGGCAGCCCCGTTGCAAAGATGCTTTCGATCAGCCGGCTTCGGCCCGAAACCCGCAAACGGCTTTCATTCAAAAAAGCGCCCTGCCCCTTTTCGGCCACGAACATCTCGTCCTTGGCCGGGTCAAAGACGACACCGGCGACAATCTCGCCCTTATGCTCAAGCGCGATGGAGACCGCCCAATGCGGCAGCCCGTGCAGATAATTGGTGGTCCCATCCAGCGGATCGACGATCCAGCGCCGCGTCGGGTCCTTGCCCTCGACCTCATCGCTTTCTTCGGCCAGCCAGCCGTAATTGGGCCGCGCTTCGGTCAGTTCCTCACGAATGATCTTTTCAGCAGCCAGATCGGCGCGGCTGACAAAATCGCCCGCCCCTTTCATCGAAACCTGAAGGTTTTCGACCTCGCGAAAGTCCTTGACCAGCGAACGGCCCGCCGCGCGCGCGGCCTTGATCATGATGTTGAGGTTTGCACTACCCTGCATTCGTCCGGCTCCTGATGTTCAGAGCGGGCGTATACGCCGCGCAATCGCAATTGCCAAGGGCCGCGCGCCGTTCATACGCGTTGCAATTTGACCGGTTCGGTCCGGGCCAGACGCAGCAGATGTGACATAAAGGGCTTGGTCGTCTCATCCGATCGCGTGGCGGCATAAAGCCGGCGGGTCAGCCCGTTTTTGGTGATCGGGCGGGTGACATAATCGGAATGATATTTGACTTCGCGCACCACCCAGTCGGGCAAAACCGAAACGCCCCGGTTCGAGGCGACCAGCAACAGGATGACCGCCGTCAGCTCGACCTGCCGGATCGCGCGCGGCTCGACCTTGGCGGGGATCAGCAGCTGTGAAAAGACGTCCAGCCGCGTGCGCTCGACCGGATAGGTGATCAGCAACTCGTTGCGGAAATCTTCGGCCACAACGAATTCCTTCTGCGCCAGAGGATGCTGGGACGAGGCGACAAATACCGGCTCGTAATCAAAAAGCGGGGTGAAATCCACGCCATCCAGAGTTTCGGGATCCGATGAGACGACCAGATCGACCTCTTCACGCTGCAGCGCTGGCAAGGCGTCAAATGACAGGCCCGGGCGGATATCGACATCAACCTCGGGCCAGGCGTGGCGAAACAGCTCCAGCACCGGAAACAGCCATTCAAAACAGGCGTGACACTCAATCGCGATATGCAGACGCCCCGATTTGCCGCTGCGAAGCGAGCGAAAATCCTCTTCCATCGAGGCGACCTCGGGCAGGATCCGCTCGGCCAGTTTCAAAAGCTTGAACCCTGCCGGGGACAGTTTCAGCGGCTTGGTGCGACGCACGAAAAGATCCACCCCTGCCTGCTCCTCCAAGCCCTTGATCTGATGCGACAGCGCCGATTGGGTGATATTCATCACCTCGGCCGCGCGCGCCAGACCGCCGGCGTCATGGATCGCCTTTATGGTCTTGAGGTGCCGGAACTCGATATGCATATCTGAGCCGCCTTCATGTTGATCTTGAATATTATGAATTTGTCTCACAACTAAAGGAATGCGACATAAGGGGCAACCAACTCTGGAGTTTCGGCCATGTCCGCCCCTGATATCTCGTTCGAATTTTTCCCGCCAAAATCGCTTGATGCCTCGTTCCGCCTTTGGGAGACGGTTCAGTCGCTTGCTCCGCTCAATCCGAACTTCGTCTCTGTAACCTACGGCGCGGGTGGCACGACGCGCGCGCTGACCCATGACGCGGTTGCGGCGATCTCGGATCATTATGGGCTGAATGTCGCGGCCCATCTTACCTGTATCGACGCCACGCGCGAGGAAACTCTTGAAATCGCCCGGGGCTATGCAGAGGCCGGGGTGACCGAAATCGTGGCCCTGCGCGGCGATCCGCCGGAGGGCAGCAAAGCATTTCACCAGTCGGCAGGCGGCTTTGCCAGTTCGGTCGAACTGGTCGAGGCACTTGCCGATATGGGCAAGTTTCACATCCGCGTCGGCGCCTATCCCGATCCCCATCCCGAAGCGAAGGGCACTGATGCGGATGTGACCTGGCTGAAACGCAAGATCGACGCGGGCGCCGGGTCGGCGATCACCCAGTTCTTTTTCGAAGCCGAGACATTCTTTCGGTTCCGCGATGCCTGTGAAAAGGCCGGGATCGATGCACCGATCATCCCGGGGATCCTGCCGATCGAAAACTGGACGAGCGTGCGCAAATTCGCCTCGCGTTGCGGCGCAAGCGTTCCCGCCTGGCTGAACGACGCCTTCGAGACCGCCCAGCGCGACGGACGCGAAGACCTGTTGGCCACCGCCGTCGCGACCGAGCTGTGCAGCGATCTGATCGACGGAGGCGTGAGCGATCTGCACTTTTACACGCTCAACCGCCCCGATCTGACGCGCAAGGTCTGCCACGCGCTGGGCATCGCCCCAGAGGTCAGCCTGCGCGACGTCGCATAATCGGGTGACAAGCCTTCACAAATGAATACTCTGCCCGGAAAATGAACCGGAGCCGACCTGTGAAAACCGCCCAGACCATCGATGACCTTCCCGGCCAGGACGAGCTTTTGTCTATGTCGGGGCTGGAGTTCATGCAAGGCATCCTGGAGGGGCGCATCGCGCATCCGCCTATCGCGCAGGGCTTGAAATACCGGCTGGATCTGGTCGAGAAAGGCCGCGTCATCTTTCGCGGAACACCGCAATTTGCGCACACCAACCCGATGGGCACGGTGCATGGCGGCTGGTACGGCACGGTTCTGGACAGCGCGATGGCCTGTGCAGTGATGACCACGGTTCCTAAGGGCTCGATTTATACGACGCTTGAATATAAGGTGAATATCACTCGTTCGATCCCGCTTGAGACCGAGGTTATCTGCGAAGGCCGGGTGCAGCACGCGGGCCGGTCAACGGGGATCGCGGTCGGCGAGTTGCGCGGCGCCGATGACGGGCGGCTTTACGCTACCGGCTCAACCACCTGTATCATCATGAAGATTACCTGACCATCTGAACGTTTCAGACAGCCGCCAGGCAAGCGCACTCAACAGCGCCGGCCGCTCCGGCCTTTCGCCCGCGTGGGGGTGAATGCTTTCGCTGGGGTCCCGCCCCACGATCCGACGCCGCCGCGACCAGAAAAACCTGCCCCAACCACGCCAGGTCCCAACCGATGGCGCATCAGGGTTCAACGGGAAACGCGCGCGCCAGCCTTGCGGCAGGGTCAGGCCGCAATGTTCGGCCTTTTCGGCGATCCAGACCAGCGGAATATTGGCCAGGCCACGCGCGCTTTCGAACCCGCCAAGCTGCCCGCCGATATCGCCATGCGCGCCGCGAAACCACATCTGCTCCATATGGCCGTCGTATTCGGCAGGCCGCGTCCACATGACCGGAGCATAGGCGCGGCGCGTTTCATGCAGTGCCAGCGCGTGAAACCCGTTGCGCACCACATTGCCCAGCCCGTCGTTATGAAACGCGTAATAGCTTTCGGTATAACGCCACAGAACAGGCAGGCGCAGGCCCAGCGCCTTGACCGTATCCCACAGGCCGATCATCTCGACCTCGACCCTGGGGTGGCAGTATCGGCGCGCAAACTCACGCGCTGCCGGACCATCGGGATCGGTCTGATAATAGCGGTAAATTTCCCTGATCCGGCGCGGAATGGCGTGTTCGGCCCGCAGCAGCCCCACCCGGTCGACGATCCCCGCCAGCGAGCGCGCCGCATAGGCGCCGCGGGAATAGCCGAACAGGAAGATCGCGTCGCCGGGCCGATACCGCGAGGCCAGCGCCCCATAGGAGCGCCGGATCAGCCGGTTCGTCCCGATCCCGGCGATCACATCGCGTGTGGTGTTCCAGCCGTTCCATTGGATACCCGGCTCGTAATAGATCGTCTGATCAAATCGCCCGGTGTCCAAAAGCTTGTAAAACAGGCCGGCATTGGTCTCAAAACCCGGATCCAGCGAGGAAAGCGTTCCATCCAGAATGACAACATGTTGCCTATTGTGCTGCGTTTTTTGGGTCATTTAACCACGACCATACGCGGCTCGGGGTTAATGGCATATCAACTTTGCGCCCCCCCGCGTCATAGAGCGCATCAAGCGCCGCGTTCGCCACCGCCGCCAGTGCGCCAACCGTTCCCGCCTCGCCGCAGCCTTTCATGCCCAGAGGGTTTGCCGTAGAGGGGACCGGCTCGCTCGAAAAGGCGATCAACGGCAGGTCGCTGGCACGCGGCATCGCGTAATCCATGAAACTGGCCGACAAAAGCTGCCCCTCATCATCATAAACGACATGCTCGCTTACCGCCTGACCGATGCCCTGCGCAACGCCGCCATGCACTTGCCCTTCGGCCAGCATGGGGTTGACCAGATTTCCAAAATCATCGGTCACGGTATAGCGCTCGATCGTCAGGCGCCCGGTTTCTGGATCGATCTCGACCTCGGCGACATGGCCGCCATTGGGATAGCTACGCCCGGGCAGTTCGGTCCGGGCCGACTGATCCAGCAGATCCATGCGCCCGGCAGCGCGCGCCATCTGCGCCGCCTCAAGCATGGTTGGCGTTTGGTTCGATGCATCGGTGCGAAAGGTCATATCGTCAAAGCTGACCTTGCCGCCTAACTCGCCCTCCAGAAACGCGGTGAAACCTTCGATGATCTTGCTGCTGGTGGCCAGCGTCGCCGTGCCCTGCGTTGTGACCGAGCGCGACCCGCCCGTGCCCCCACCCTCGGCAATAAGGTCGCTGTCGCCCTGAATGACGTTGATCTGATCGGCGGGAATGCCGGTCTGATCCGACAGAAACTGGGCGAAAACCGTCTCGTGGCCCTGACCGTTCGATTGCGTTCCGACATAGAGCGAAACGGTGCCGTCCTCTTCAAAAACAACACGGGCGGTTTCGGAGGGCAGGCCAAGGATCGACTCGATATAATAGCACAGGCCCATGCCGCGCAGCTTGCCGGCGCGCTCTGACGCCGCGCGGCGCGCGGCAAATCCCGCCCGGTCGGCGGCCCGTTCGACCGCACCAAGCACGCGGTGAAAATCGCCCACATCGTAAAGCTCGCCCGTGGCCGAGGTATAAGGGAACTTATCTGCTGAAATGAAGTTCCGGCGGCGCAGCTCCCAAGGGTCGATCCTCAACTCGCGCGCAGCATGATCCATGACGCGTTCCAGCACATAAATCGCCTCGGGCCGCCCGGCCCCGCGATAGGCGTCAACCTGAGTGGTATTGGTATAGACCCCCTGCACATTGAGGCAGGTCGTCTGCACATCATAGCACCCCATCAGAACCTTGGCGAAAAGCTCGGTCTGGATCGGCTGACCCAGTTCCGAGTTATAGGCCCCGAGATTGCAAATCGTATTGACCCGATAGGCGGTAATCCGGTGGTCACCGTCAAAGGCAAGCTCGGCCACCGAAACAAGATCGCGCCCGGCGTTATCCGACAACATCCCCTCGCCGCGCTCGGCGATCCAGCTGACCGCCCGGCCCAGTTTGCGCGCGGCAACGGCAATCAGATAATACTCAGGATAGCTCATGCCCTTCATCCCGAAACCGCCACCGACATCGGGCGTGGTGACCCGCACCTGTTCACGCTCCAGCCCCAGCTTCTGGGCCAGCTGATCTTTCAGTTCCCAAACCCCCTGACCGCTAAAAGCCAGATGAAGCCGCTTGCCGTCCCACTCGGCATAAGCGCCGCGCGGCTCCATCGAATTGGCAATAATCCGGTTATCCTCAACCTCAAGGGTCACATGATGCGCCGCTTGCGCGAAAGCCGCCTCAGTTGCCGCCGCATCGCCCATTTGCCAGTCAAAGGCGACGTTCCCGGGGGCCTGATCATGGATCAGAGGCCCGCCCGGGCGCGGCTCCACATGGGCCTCAAGCTCATCATAGTCAAAACCGATAAGCTCCGCCGCATCCCGCGCCTGAGCCATAGTTTCAGCCACCACCACGGCCACCGGCTCGCCCACAAATCGCACGCGTCCCTTGGCCAGTATCGGGCGCAGCGGGGCCGCCCCCGGGCTGCCGTCACGGTTCTTCACAACCGTCGCATCCATCGCAATGTCAACGCCCTCAGCCTCCAGATCCTCAACCCCAATGACCAGATGCACCCCCTCTGACGCGCGCGCATCCTCCAGCTCAAGCGCCGTGATCTCGGCATGCGCCACGGGCGAGCGAAAGACATAAGCCACCAAAGCGCCCTCCGGCACGACATCGCTCAGGTACTGGCCATGCCCGGTCAGGAACCGCAGGTCTTCCTTGCGTGTCACCGATTGCGATTTTCCGAACTTTTCCATGGATACCCTCTGAAACCAAATGGCCGATCTGAGCGGAGACTACCGGTATTCGCCCAAAGGTCCACCCCGGTTCCTGACGCGCGCAACGCCGTGGGCGCGCCACACCGGCGCCTCCTTCCACTTGGCTCAAATATCCATATCCGGCACCCGACACCCCAGGCACAGACTGCATTCAACGCACACCCGGTTGTGCTTCACTCGATCTGCCACTATCACCCATCCGACCGCGCGCGGAGCCGCTCCGCGCCCCAAACACGCAAGAGGTTCTGGGCTCATGGCCATGGAAAAAACCTTCGACGCCGCCGCCGCCGAAACACGGCTTTACGAAGCCTGGGAAAAGGCCGGGTGCTTTAGCGCAGGGGCCAATGCCTCACGCGCTGAATCCTTTTGCATCATGATCCCGCCGCCGAATGTGACGGGCTCTCTGCACATGGGACATGCCTTCAACAACACGTTGCAAGACATCCTGATCCGCTGGAAACGGATGCAGGGCTACGACACCCTCTGGCAGCCGGGGACCGATCACGCCGGCATCGCTACGCAGATGGTGGTTGAGCGCAAACTTGCCGCCGAGGGCAACCAGAGCCGCCGCGAAATGGGACGCGAGAAGTTCCTTGAAAAGGTCTGGGAGTGGAAGGCCGAATCTGGCGGCACGATCATCAATCAGCTCAAGCGCCTCGGCGCCTCCTGCGACTGGTCGCGCGAGGCTTTCACCATGTCCGGCAACTTTCCCGGCGCGGTGATCAAGGTCTTTGTCGAGATGTACGAAAAAGGCCTGATCTATCGCGGCAAGCGGCTGGTCAACTGGGACCCGCATTTCGAGACCGCGATCTCGGATCTTGAGGTCGAAAATATCGAGGTGCCGGGCCACATGTGGCACTTCAAATACCCACTGGCGGGCGGCGAGACCTATGAATACGTCGAAAAAGACGAGGGCGGGAACGTCACGCTGCGCGAGACACGCGACTATATCTCAATCGCCACCACGCGGCCCGAAACCATGCTGGGCGACGGCGCGGTCGCGGTGCACCCCACCGACGAACGCTATGCGCCCATCGTCGGCAAGCTTTGCGAGATTCCGGTCGGCCCAAAGGAGCACCGCCGCCTGATCCCGATCATCACCGATGAATATCCCGACAAGAGCTTTGGTTCAGGCGCGGTCAAGATCACCGGCGCTCATGACTTCAACGACTATCAGGTCGCCAAACGCGGTGGCATCCCGATGTACCGGCTGATGGACACCAAAGGTCACATGCGCGATGACGGCGCCCCCTATGCCGAGGCGGCCGGGATCGCCATGGCTGTCGCCAAAGGTGAAAAGACCCTGGACGAGGCTGAAACCGACGCCCTTAATCTGGTGCCGGACGATCTGCGCGGGCTCGATCGTTTTGAGGCGCGCAAACGGGTGGTCGATCAGATCACCGGCGAAGGCCTTGCCGTGATGACGACCGCAACAGTCAAGGATGACGAGGGCAACGAAACCCGCCAGAGCGTTCCCTTCGTCGAAAGCAAACCCATCATGCAGCCCTTTGGCGACCGCTCCAAGGTCGTGATCGAACCGATGCTGACCGATCAGTGGTTCGTCGACACGCGCAAGATCGTCGGCCCGGCCCTTGATGCGGTAAAAGACGGCACCGTCAGGATCCTGCCCGAAAGCGGCGAGCGCACCTATTACCACTGGCTGGAAAACATCGAACCCTGGTGCATCTCGCGCCAGCTCTGGTGGGGGCATCAGATCCCGGTCTGGTATGGGCCGACAGTCTCGGCAGACGGCAAGATCGACTATTCGTCAGGACATGAAAAACTTTTCTGTGGCCCGGACTTTGCCGCTGTTGCTGCACAGGCGCGTGAGTTTTATGGCGCGCAAGAAGTGCACGAGCGCGGCAACCTGAGCGATGCCCTTGAAGATCAGCTTGAAAGCTTTTCGCATGACGAAAGCACAATATCGCTCTGGCGCGACCCTGACGTTCTCGACACATGGTTCTCCTCTGGCCTTTGGCCCATCGGCACGCTTGGCTGGCCCGAAGACACCGAAGAGCTGAAGAAATACTTCCCCACCTCGGTTCTGGTCACAGGTCAGGATATCCTCTTTTTCTGGGTCGCCCGGATGATGATGATGCAGCTGTCGGTCGTCGATCAGGTGCCCTTTCACGACGTCTATCTGCATGGCCTCGTCCGCGACGCCAAAGGCAAGAAGATGTCGAAATCGACCGGCAATGTCGTCGACCCGCTTGACCTGATCGATGAGTACGGCGCCGACGCGCTGCGTTTCACCAATGCCGCCATGGCCTCGCTTGGCGGCGCGCTCAAACTCGATACCCAGCGCATCGCCGGCTACCGCAATTTCGGCACCAAACTCTGGAATGCCCTGCGCTTTGCCGAAATGAACGACGCAACTCAGGCCAAACAAGGCGCCAATTCCTTTGAGCCCGGCAAAACCGCCCTGTCGGAAACGGTGAACAAATGGATCGTCGGCGAAACCGGCCGTGTCCGCGCCGAGGTTGACGAAGCCCTCGCCTCCTATCGGTTCAACGACGCGGCCAACGCGCTGTACGCCTTTGTCTGGGGCAAGGTCTGCGACTGGTATGTCGAGTTTTCCAAACCACTGCTGATGGGTGATAAAACTCCTCAGGCCCGGGCCGAAACCCAGGCAACCATGGCCTGGGTCATGGATCAGTGCCTGATCCTCTTGCACCCTATCATGCCCTTCATCACCGAAGAGCTTTGGGCCAAGACCGGCACGCGCGACAAGATGCTCATTCACGCCGACTGGCCGGCTTATGATGTCGGTCTGGTCGATGATGACGCCGACCGCGAAATGAACTGGGCAATCTCGCTGATCGAGGCGGTCCGCTCGGCGCGCGGCGAAATGAACCTGCCGGTGGGCCTGAAAATGACCATGCTGCAACTTGACCTCGATCCGGCCGGCCAGACCTCGCTCGAGCGCAACAGCACGCTGATCAAACGCCTCGCCCGGCTGGACAGGATCGAACCCGCCGCCGCCGCCCCCAAAGGCGCCATCACCCTCACCGTCCAAGGCGGAACCTTCTGCCTGCCAATCGCCGATCTGATCGATGTCGGGGCGGAAAAACTCCGGCTCGAAAAATCTCTCGGCAAACTGGAAAAAGACCTCGGCGGCCTGCGCGGCCGGCTCAAAAACCCCAAATTCGCCGAAAGCGCCCCAGCCGAAGTCGTGCAGGAAACGCGTGAGCTTCTGGCCTCAAAAGAGGCAGATCATCAGCGCATCACCAATGCGCTGACGCGCCTGGCCGACATCGCCTGAGGCAAGCTGCGCTTCCAATTGGCAAAAATATCCCTGCCGGAGGCATAATCCTTTTTGGCGAACCGGCGCGGGAAACCCCTTGCTAAGCCAGTTGTTGCTCTGCACTCTTTCACTATGCCTGATCCCCACCTGACCCCGCTTGCCCAATCGCTGCCATCCACGGTGCCCTTCGTCGGCCCCGAGGCGCAGGAGCGGGCGCGCGGGCGCCCTTTCGCCGCGCGCATAGGCGCCAATGAGAATGTCTTCGGACCTTCGCCCCGCGCAATCAGGGCGATGCAGGATGCCGCCGGATCGGTCTGGATGTATGGCGATCCCGAAAATCATGATCTGCGTCAGGCCCTTGCTGCACATCACGGAACTACGCCCGATAATATCGTCGTCGGCGAAGGGATCGACGCGCTTCTGGGCTATCTGGTGCGGCTGACAGTCGTGCCGGGCGCGGGCGACAGTGTCGTCACCTCAGATGGCGCTTATCCGACCTTCAATTACCATGTGGCAGGCTATGGCGGTCAGATCGAAAAGGTCCCCTATCGCGATGACCATGAAGACCCCGACGCGCTGATCTTGCGGGCGCGTCAAACCGATGCGCGTCTGATCTATCTGGCCAATCCCGATAATCCGATGGGCAGCTGGCATCAGGGCCCGGTGATCGAGGAGATGATCGCCGCCCTGCCCGAGAGCACGCTTCTGGTGCTGGACGAGGCCTATCTCGAAACCGCGCCGGCGGGCACGGCGCCGCGGATCGATCCCGATGATCCCCGGGTGATCCGGATGCGCACCTTCTCCAAGGCTTACGGGATGGCCGGCGCGCGGATCGGCTATGCGATTGGCGCGCCGACCCTGATCGGGGCGTTCAACAAGCTGCGCAATCACTTCGCGGTCAACCGAATCGCCCAGGCCGGCGCACTGGCCGCTCTTGCCGATCAGTCTTACCTCAAAGAGGTTTGCAGCAAAATCGCGGCCACGCGCCTGACCATCGCCGATCTGGCCGATCAAAACGGTCTGCGCGCCCTGCCCTCGGCCACAAATTTCGTGACCGTCGATTGCGGTGCTGATGGCGCTTTTGCCCGGCGTGTATTGGACGAGCTGATCGCGCGCGATATTTTCGTGCGCATGCCGTTTGTCGCACCGCAGGATCGCGCGATCCGCATTGGCTGTGGAACCCCGGCGGATATTGAGGCTCTGTCGCAGGCCCTGCCGCAGGCGCTTAACGCCGCGCGATCAGGCGGCAGGTAAGCGGCGCTTAGCCCCGCGCAAGAACCTGCGCGGCAGCATCAAGGGCGCTTTGACCATGGGGGATCTGCAGGGCCGTCAGCGCCGCCTCGATGCTTCCCAGCGCGCCCATCACCATCTGGGCGTTGACATGGCCCATATGGCCGATCCGAAAGAACCCATGCCATGCCGGATCGTCCGGTTCGGCCATACCCAGCCCGATACCAAGAGTGATCCCGGCGTTTTTCTCGGTCCACTCGCGCAGGGCCGTACCATGCGGCGCACCGATGCGAGCGGCGGTCACGGCATGGCTGCGCCGGGACGGCTCGGCCACGTTCAACTCCATCGGCCCGCCTTCGCCCCAGCGCTCGAACGCAGCCCAAATCGCAGACGCGAGGCTGGCGTGACGCGCCCAGGCAGCTTCAACGCCTTCTTCATGCACCAGCATTGTCAATGCTTCACGCAGCGCGAAAAGCTGGTGGGTTGGCGCAGTGCCGTTGAAATACTCGTAAACGTAGTCGGGATCCGTGCGCGGGCGCCAGTCCCAGTAGCCGGTCACCAGATCCGCGTTCTCGCGGGCGCGGTCAGCCTTGTCATTGTAAAAGACAAAGCCCGCGCCCGGCGGCGTCATCAGGCCTTTCTGGCTTCCGGTGATCATGACATCGACGCCCCAGTCGTCCATCTCGAACCGGTCGCAGCCCAGCGAGGCGATGCAATCGACCATCAACAGCGCCGGGTGCCCGGTTTCATCCATCGCCGCGCGCAAGGCGCTTATGTCGTTTTTGATGCTGGTCGAAGTATCGACATGTACCGCCAGCACCGCCTTGAACGAATGCGCGCTGTCGGCCCGTAATGCTTCGGCCACGCGCGCGGGATCGATGGGCGCCCGTTTGCCGAAATCAATGATCTCGGTTTCAACCCCCATCCGCTCCGCCATCGCGCCCCAGCCCAGACAAAACCGCCCGGTCGCCAGTATCAATATCCTGTCGCCCCGCGACAGCGTGTTGCTGAGTGATGCTTCCCAGACACCATGGCCATTGGCGATAAAGATCGTGGCATTATGTTTTGTGCGCGCGACCGCCTTGAGATCGGGGATCAGGCTTGCGGTAAGCTGTGTCAGATCCGCGCTATAGATATTCGGCGCCGGTCGCTGCATGGCCTGAAGGACCCGGTCAGGAACGACCGAAGGGCCCGGAATAGCAAGATATGTGCGGCCATTGGCAAGGGTCATGTCGCGCCGTCCTTTAACGTTTGAGCCCAGAGGTATTCCGCCCTTTTGATCAGGTCAATCGACCATCCATCACCTTTTGGTCGCCCAAGTATCACCGGCGCTGATGCCGCCTGCCGGCCCTGCCCAAGCGGGCCCCGTCTTGCCAGCCCCCGGCCTTTGAGGCACATGGGGCAGAACAAGCAAAAGATGAAAGCCGGAATTTGAGCGATCCTGCCCCATCCCGCTATGCCTCGCGCGCGCTTTTTGCGCGGCTCTGGCGCGATTACCTTGGCGCGCACGCGCTGTGGCTGACGATTGCCGTGGTCTTCATGATCATCGAGGGCGGCTCGCTTGGCGTGCTGTCCTATATGCTCCAGCCGATGTTCGATCTGGTGTTCATCGGCGGGCGTGTCGACGCGATGTGGTGGGTCGGCGGCGTCATCTTCTTTCTGTTCTTCTTTCGCGCGATCAGTGCGGTTGTTCAAAGCGTGATCATGACCCGCGTGGCACTGGAAAGTTCGATCGCCATGCAGGTCGATCTTTTGCGCCATCTGATGCGGCTGGACAGCGCGTTTTTCGAAACTATCCCCCCGGGGTCACTGATGGAACGGGTTCAGGGCGATACGACAGCGATTCAAACCGTCTGGCAATCGGTGATCAAGGGCGTGGGGCGCGATAGCGTGGCGCTGATTTCGCTGTTGATCGTTGCCCTCACCATCGATCCGGTCTGGACGCTTGTTGCCCTGATCGGCGCACCAGTTCTGGTTCTGCCCGCCGCGGCGCTGCAACGCTATGTGCGCCGCAAGACCAGCGAAATGCGCGAGACGGCCAGCCAAAGATCGACCCGTCTGAACGAGATTTTCCATGGCATTGACGAGATCAAGCTGAACCGGCTTGAAAATTATCAGCTGTCGCGGTTTCAGCGGCTCGTCGACCGGATCGTCTCGGCAGAGATACGGATGGCCGCCGGGCAGTCGATGCTGCCGGCGCTGATCGATATCATGACCGGCGTCGGGTTTCTGGGCGTTCTGATCCTTGGCGGGCGCGAGATTATCGCCGGCGAAAAGACCGTCGGCGAATTCATGTCGTTCTTTACCGCCATGTCGCTCGCGTTTCAGCCGCTGCGCAAACTGGGCGGGCTTACCGGCATCTGGCAGGTGGCGGCGGCCAGCCTTGAGCGGCTCTTTACCCTCTTTGACACAAAGCCGGGGATCGTCTCGCCGGCGCGTCCGGTCGCACCGCCCGAAAGCCAGAGCATCGTTATATCTGACGTCCGGCTGGCCTATGGCAAACATCCCGTTCTTCAGGGAATAAGTTTCCGCGCCGAGCCGGGGCAGACGACGGCGCTGGTCGGGGCGTCGGGTGCCGGTAAAAGCACGGTTTTCAATGTTCTGACACGGCTGGTCGATCCACAGGACGGGCAGGTCACACTGGGCGGCATCGATATTCGCCAGCTCGACACCGGGGCGCTGCGCGGGCTGTTTTCAGTAGTGACGCAGGATGCGCTTTTGTTCGACGAGACGATCCGGGAAAATATCCTGCTGGGCCGCACCGATGTCAGCGACGCGCGTCTTGCCGAGGTTTTGCAGGCGGCGCATGTGGATGATTTTGTCTCGCGGCTGCCTGAGGGGCTGGACACCCCCGCAGGTCCGCGCGGATCGAACTTGTCGGGCGGTCAGCGCCAGCGCGTCGCGATCGCCCGCGCCTTGCTGCGCGATGCGCCCATCCTGCTGCTTGACGAGGCGACCTCGGCGCTGGATGCGCAATCTGAGAAACTGGTGCAGGACGCGCTTGAGCGTCTCTCGGAAGGGCGCACGACTTTGGTCATCGCGCATCGCCTGGCGACGATCAGAAACGCCGACAAGATCGTGGTGATGAACCGGGGCCTTGTCGTTGACGAGGGCACGCATGACGAACTGATCGCCAAGGGCGGCATTTACGCCGATCTTTATCATATGCAGTTTGAGCGCGATCAGAGCAAAGGCAGATGATCACCGACGCCTATAGCTTTGGGCAAGACGGGCCGGATCGGCGCCCAGCAGATAGCGGCCCAGCGTCCACAGGTTGCGCGCGCCGCGGCGCATCCATCCGCCCGCGATATAACGATCGGCACTGGTCAGTGCAGTGGCCGGAAGCGCCGTCAGATGACCTTTGAGGGCGCGCGCCATGGCCACATCCTCCATCAGCGGGATATCGCGATAGCCGCCGACCGAGCGGTACAGCCCGGCAGGGATCAAAAGCCCCTGATCGCCGTAAGGCAGGCCAAAAGTGCGCGATCTGAAATTGGCCCAGCGCGCCACAAACCGCGGCCAGCGCCCTTCGGCCATAAAGGCGAGCCTGAAATAGCCGGCGCTATCCTGACCAAGATGGGACAGGACCGCCGCGCTCCAGCCCGGTGCAAGGATGGTATCACCGTGAATAAAGAGCATCCAGGCACCCTCCGCCACCTCGGCCCCGCGCCTCAGCTGACCGCCCCGTCCCGGCGCCCCGAGCACAAGCCGCGCCCCCGCTTCATTCGCCAGATCCTGGGTCCCGTCGGTCGATCCTCCGTCCGTGATAATCACCTCGCGGATCAGACCGGCCTGCAGCCCTTCGCCCAGCGCTCCAAGCACCGGCCCAAGCCCCGGAGCGGCGTTCAGCGTGGGGATGATAACAGAGAGTGGCGCGCGCATGTGGCCCCTTCTTGTCGCAAGGATTATCCCCTATATGATCCAAAGAAAGAGGGGATACCATGGCCACAAAAGTTTTGGACGACCGCAGTGTCTTGGCCATCACCGGCGCCGATCGCATCGGGTTTCTTCAGGGGCTGGTCACCAATGACCTTAACCGGCTGAAAGACGGGCTGGTTTACGCGGCGCTGCTGACACCGCAGGGCAAATATATCGCCGATTTTTTTCTGGCTGAGCGCGGCGAGGCGGTCCTGCTGGATGTCAAAGCCGACCTTGCTCCGGTCCTTATGCAACGCCTGACCCTTTACAAACTCCGCGCCGACATCACGATCGCGCCTTCCGGGCTTTCGGTGTGGCGCGGCCTTGCGGCACCGCCAGAGGGCGCCCTGCCCGATCCGCGCCACCCCGCGCTTGGCTGGCGTCTTTACGGCGACACGCCCCTGCCCGGCGAGGAAGCAACAATTGACTGGGACGCCCTGCGCGTGCGCCATATCGTGCCCGAGGCCGGTACCGAGTTGACCGGTGACAGTTTCATTCTCGAATACGGGTTCGAACGTCTGAATGGCGTCGATTTCCGCAAAGGCTGTTACGTGGGTCAGGAGGTGACCGCCCGGATGAAGCATAAGACCGAGCTGCGCAAAGGGCTTGTTCAGGTCAGGATCGACGGCCCGGCGACAGACCCCGGAACACCGATCCTGACGGACGGAAAACCCGCCGGAACTCTGGGCACACGCGCGGGCGATCTGGCGCTGGCCTATCTTCGCTTCGACCGCGCCAAGGGGGGGATGACCGCAGACCGGGCCACGGTCGAAATGATCACCGCCGCGCCCGTCTGAGCGACTAAAAATTGGGCAATTGAACAGAAATTCAGTTCTTTTGCCGCGAAAATCCGGGCTGTTCTCTGTTTTTCTGCACAGTCCTGTGGCAGCAAGTCTTGGACCAAAGGGGGCTGCGATCACAATTCATTCGGACATATCGCCAACACCGGCTGCCGCGGTCTTGCCGCCGCGCGCCCGCGGTGAGCTGCGGGTAAGCGCCGCTCTCACCTCGCGAGGGTCTGTCCTGAGCCATGTCAGAACCTCCGGATCGCTAAGGGCGCTTTTCCCGCGCGGAGAGGGACTGACCAGCGTGATCCTGAATACATCCGGCGGTGTCACCGGCGGGGATCGTTTTGCAATCTCGGCCCGGACCGGGGCGGGAAGCGCCATAACCCTGACAACTCAGGCGGCCGAACGGCTTTATCGTGCCGAGCCGGGCGAGACGGCACGGATTGATGTCGATCTGCATGTTGCCGAGGGGGCAAGCCTGCACTGGCTGCCGCAGGAAACGATCCTTTACAATCATGCCAATGCCGCCAGGACCCTGACGGCGCATGTCGGCCACGGCGGGCGTCTTCTGGCGGTGGAGCCGTTGATCTTTGGCCGCCGGGCCATGGGCGAGAGGCTGAGCGATACGCGCCTTTGCGACAGCTGGAAAATTTACCGTCAGGGCGAGCTGGTCTTTGCCGATAATTTGCGTCTGTCGGGGCCGGTCGAGGCCCGGCTGGATCAAAGCGCCATTGCGGCGGGATGCCATGCGATGGCCTCGCTCGTGATGCTGGTGGAAGGGGCAGATAGGCTGCTGCCCGACTTGCGGCGGCATCTTGGTGAAACCGGCGGCGCAACCGTGATCGGTAAGAACGTGCTTTTTGCCCGGGTTTTGGCCACAGATGGTTTTGAGCTGCGCCGGAGGCTTGTGCCGGCGCTGGAATTTTTGGCGGCCGCGCCGCTGCCCAGAACATGGATGATCTGACGTGCAACTGACCCCCAGAGAAAAAGACAAACTGTTGATCGCAATGGCCGCCGAAGTGGCACGCAAACGTCTGGCACGGGGCGTCAAGCTGAACCATCCCGAGGCGATTGCGCTGATCACCGATGCGGTGGTCGAAGGCGCCCGCGACGGGCGCTCGGTCGCCGATATGATGGAGGCCGGCGCCCATGTCGTGAGCCGCGATCAATGTATGGAAGGCGTGCCCGAGATGATTTCCGAGGTGCAAATCGAGGCGACATTTCCTGATGGGACCAAACTGGTGACGGTTCATGATCCGATCAGATAGGACGCCTCCGGCGGGAGTATTTGGGCAAAGAAGAAACGGGGATTGGCAATGATACCGGGCGAAGTGTTCCCTGCGGGGGATGAGATCATTTTGAATGATGGCGTGGAGGCGATCACGCTTATGGTTTCCAATACGGGCGATCGCCCGGTGCAGGTGGGATCGCATTACCATTTCGGCGAGGCGAATGCGGCGTTGGAGTTTGACCGGGATGCCGCGCGCGGCATGCGGCTTGATATTGCGGCTGGGACGGCGGTGCGGTTCGAGCCGGGGCAGCGGCGGGAAGTGCAGCTAATCCCCATTGGCGGGGCGCGGCGGGTCTTTGGATTTAATCAACACGTTATGGGGGACCTCTGACATGCCAAGGTCTATTTCCCGCGCGTCCTATGCCGCAATGTTTGGCCCTACCACGGGCGACAAGCTGCGGCTTGCCGATACCGACCTGATCATCGAGGTCGAGCGTGATCTGACCACCTATGGCGAAGAGGTGAAATTCGGCGGGGGCAAGGTGATCCGCGACGGGATGGGCCAGTCGCAGGCGACGCGCGCCGAGGGCGCTGTGGATACTGTCATCACCAATGCTCTGATCATCGACCATAGCGGTATCTACAAGGCCGATGTGGGCCTCAAGGATGGGCGGATCGCGAAGATCGGCAAGGCGGGCAACCCCGATACCCAGCCCGGCGTCGATATCATTATCGGCCCCGGGACCGAGGCGATTGCCGGTGAGGGGCGCATCCTGACCGCGGGCGGGTTTGACAGTCATATTCATTTCATCTGTCCCCAGCAGATCGAGGATGCCTTGCATTCCGGCGTGACCACGATGCTTGGCGGCGGCACCGGGCCGGCGCATGGCACGCTCGCCACGACCTGCACGCCGGGGCCCTGGCATATCGGGCGGATGCTGCAGGCTGCCGATGCCTTTGCGATGAACCTGGCTTTTGCCGGTAAGGGCAACGCGAGCCTGCCCGGCGCGCTGGAAGAGCAGGTGCTGGCCGGGGCCTGTGCGCTGAAACTGCATGAGGATTGGGGCACAACGCCCGGGGCCATCGATTGCTGCCTGTCAGTGGCCGATGATCTGGACGTGCAGGTGATGATCCATACCGATACCCTGAATGAAAGCGGCTTTGTCGAGAATACCGTAAAGGCGATGAAGGGCCGCACCATCCACGCCTTTCATACCGAGGGCGCGGGCGGCGGCCATGCGCCGGACATCATCAGGATCTGCGGCGAGGATCATGTTCTGCCCTCCTCGACCAACCCCACACGGCCTTTCACGGTGAATACGCTGGAAGAGCATCTCGATATGCTGATGGTCTGTCATCACCTTGACAAATCCATCCCCGAGGATGTCGCCTTTGCCGAAAGCCGCATCCGGCGCGAGACGATCGCGGCCGAAGATATTCTGCACGATATGGGCGCGTTTTCGATCATCGCCTCGGACAGTCAGGCGATGGGCCGGGTCGGCGAGGTTCTGATCCGCACGTGGCAGACGGCCGACAAGATGAAGAAACAGCGTGGGCGGCTGGTCGAGGAGACGGGCGAGAACGACAATTTCCGTGTGCGCCGGTATATCGCGAAATACACGATCAACCCGGCGATTGCGCATGGGCTGTCGCGCCACATCGGATCCATAGAGGAAGGCAAGCGCGCCGATCTGGTCTTGTGGAACCCTGCGTTTTTCGGCGTCAAGCCCGAGATGGTTCTGCTTGGCGGGACCATCGCCTGTGCTCAGATGGGCGATCCCAATGCCTCGATCCCGACGCCGCAGCCGGTCTATTCCCGGCCCATGTTCGGCGCCTATGGCCGGTCGGTTGAGCATTCGGCGGTCAGCTTTGTCAGTCACGCGGCGAACGCGGCCTGCATCCGGCAAACTCTGGGGCTGGCCAAACAGACGGTGCCGGTGGAAAACACCCGAAACATTGGCAAGAAGGACCTGATCCTGAATGACGCCACACCGCAGATCGAGGTGAACCCCGAAACCTATGAGGTGCGCGCCGATGGTGAGTTGCTGACCTGCCAGCCGGCAGAGGTTTTGCCGATGGCGCAAAGGTATTTTCTGTTTTGACAGGCTGGCGAAACGGCACCCTTTTGGCACAACAGGCGTGGGCGCCCGTCTTAAGGGTGATGTGATTGCATAGCGACTATTCGGATTTGGCAATGGTAATGGCAGCGAGACTGACCTATTTAACGGATCAGGGGAGGAAACCGGCATACCAATCGAAAGAGGTTTCCAATGGCTTACATTCACACCGGACCCAATCCGTTTTCAGGTCAGCGCCTTTTGGGCGCCATCAGGCGCGTGTTTGCCGCGATCGGCAATATGTTCGTAGAGATCGCCGAGACCAACGCTCGCGTGCGCCAGATCGAAAAGCTGAACAACAAGAGCGACGCGCAGCTGGCACAGCTTGGTCTGCGCCGCGAAGACATCGCGCGCCACGTGTTTCGGGACAAATTCTACATCTGAAATTAACCCGGGGGCATGATGACTGAACCGGATCTGCCCTCATGCCGCGAAATCCGCGCGAATGCCGGCGATGCAGCGACGCAGGATTGCTGCACGCTGAGCTATGATGAACGCTTCCTTCGGCGCAAGGTTCTGACCACGGACGGCGGCAGGCGCATTCTGGTCGATCTTGAACGCGCCATCTCGCTTAATCACGGTGATGCTCTGTTATTGGATGACGGGCGGCTTATCGGCATTCGTGCCGCCGCCGAAGAGCTTTTGGAAATTACCGGCGCCGGACTGTTGCGTCTGGCTTGGCATATCGGAAACCGTCATGCCCCGTGCCAGATCGGGGACAGGCGCCTGTTGATCATGCGCGATCACGTATTGCAAAAAATGCTGAACGATCTGGGCGCTGGGGTGCGTGAGGTCGTGGAGCCCTTCACGCCCGAGGGCGGCGCCTATGGGCATGGCCGCACCATGGGCCATGATCACGGACATATCCATCATCATGCCGGTCACGGCGACGCGGAGGATGACAATGACCTGCCGGAGGATCCGCAATGAAGCTTTTTCACCCCGCCAACAGAACCTGCTCGGATCGTCATGCGGAAATCTGGGCTGCTTACGAGATCGCTCATACGCTGATCGATTTCACCGCAGCCGGCCTTTTTGTTATAGGCTCGGCCTTGTTCTTTTTTCCATCCACGACCTATGCGGCCACATGGCTTTTTCTGATCGGATCGATCTTTTTCGGTCTCAAGCCAACGGTCCGCCTTATTCGGGAATTGCGACTTGTCTCTCTTGGCGACGTTCAGTCGGTCGCAAAGCCGGGCGGCGGCGATGGTTGACGGCGCTTTGCTGACGCTGGCGCAATGGCTTTCGCCGGGGTTTCCTGTGGGGGCATTCAGCTATTCCCATGGGCTTGAAGCGGCCCATCATGCCGGTGATGTCACTGATGCGGCGGGGCTGGAAAGCTGGCTGACCGCGATTCTGAGCCATGGCGCAGGCCGGAACGACGCAATTTTCCTGGCCGAAGCATATCGCGCGCAAACCGCCGAGGATGTGGAGCGGATCGATGCGCTCGCCCGGGCGATGGCGCCGTCGCAGGAGCGGCTGCTTGAAACCCGGGCGCAGGGACAGGCCTTTGCCGATACGGTGCGGGCCGTCTGGAAGGTCGATCAGCCGCCGCGCTGTTACCCGGTTGCAGTGGGTGAGGCCGCCGCCGCATTGCAATTGCCCCTGCCCGACACCATACAGCTTTTCCTGCACTCATTTGCCGCCAATATCGCCTCGGCCGGGGTGCGGCTGATACCGGTCGGCCAGACCGAGGGGCAGAGGATTTTGGCGCGCCTCGCGCCGCTTTGCGTCACACTCGCCCGGAAAGCGCAGGACGCCGGGCTGGACGGGCTTGGCGGCTCGGCCGTTTTGGCCGATATCCGGTCCATGCAGCACGAAACGCAATACACAAGGCTATACAGGTCATGACCCAAAACACCCCGACCGCCGGCAAGCCCCCCTCGCCCCACGGCCCGCTTCGCGTTGGCATCGGTGGCCCTGTGGGCGCAGGCAAGACGACCTTGACCGCGGCGTTATGCAAGGCGCTGCGCGAGCGATTTTCGATCGCTGTGGTGACCAACGACATCTATACCCGTGAGGATGCCGAGGCGCTGATGCGAATGCAGGCGCTGTCGCAGGACCGGATCGTGGGGGTTGAAACCGGCGGCTGCCCGCATACGGCGATACGCGAGGATGCGTCGATCAATCTGGCTGCGGTCGCCGATCTGACCGCGCGCCTGCCGGATCTGGACCTGATCCTGATTGAAAGCGGTGGCGACAACCTGTCAGCCACCTTCAGCCCCGAACTGGCCGATATCACACTTTACGTTATTGACGTGGCCGCCGGCGAAGAGATCCCGCGCAAAGGGGGGCCGGCTATCACTAAATCGGATCTGCTGATCATCAACAAGACCGACCTCGCCCCGCATGTGGGGGCATCACTTGAAGTGATGGAAAGGGACGCCGACCTGATGCGCGGCAAGCGTCCGTTTGTATTTACCGATCTCAGACGCGGCAGCGGCCTGCCCAGCGTGATCGGTCATATCGTTGAAATCGGCGGGCTGTGACGCGCCGCGCGTCAGGCGCGTTCAGAGTATTCCATCGTCTCGGTGTTAACGACGATATCTTCGTCCTGACCGACGAAGGGCGGCACCATGACCTTCATCCCATTGTCGAGGATCGCTGGCTTGAAGCTGTTGGCGGCGGTTTGGCCTTTGACGACCGGCTCGGTTTCGACGACCTTGCAGGTGACCTTTTGCGGCAATGACGCACTGAGCGCCTCACTTTCGTAATATTCGATCACTACCGTCATACCGTCCTGTAGAAACGGCCGCCGGTCGCCCAGAATATCGGCAGGAAGTTCGATCTGCTCATAGGTTTCAGTATCCATGAAAACCAGCATCCCGTCGGATTCGTAAAGAAACTGCTGATCCTTCTGCTCAAGCCGGACACGCTCAACTTTATCGGCCGATCTGAACCTTTCGTTAAGCTTTGAGCCGTTACGAAGGTTCTTGAGTTCAACCTGCGCAAAAGCGCCCCCCTTTCCGGGTTTGACGTGATCGACTTTGACAGCCGCCCAAAGTCCGTCGTTGTGCTCAAGCACGTTTCCGGGGCGGATCTCGTTTCCGTTAATTTTAGGCATGTGGCAAAACCATGGCAAAAAGGTTGATCATTGATTGACGAGACCTATATCTTGTCAATCTGCCCCCCGCAAGCGGACTAGATACAGTTGCGAACCGGAAGCAGCCATGCACACAGCGCATGACTGACATTCCAAAAGGGCAATGTCGAATCGCTGAAATTGCGCCATAACCGGCGCTACGTCAGAAAACGCAAGAGCAATAATACAAGGACGACGAGATGATCGATTTCGTTGACGGAACCGCATTCAACCACGAGCAAGGCAACCGGTCGCGGAAACTTTTCGCGGCTGTGGTTCTTGCCGCGCTGGACGATGCAATTGCCGACGACAAAAAATATGGAAACGGGCCGGAACAGATTGCCCGCTGGGCACGCTCGCGCGATGGGCGCGAGGTTTTGTCCTGTGCCGGTATCGACCCCAACGAGCGTGTTGTGGCCGGGCTGATGGAGTTCGTTTCTAAAGGTGTGCGCACCTCTGTTGCGCTGTCGCGCGAAGAAAGCGAGCGTCGTCAGGCGCAAGAACAGGCAGAGGCCGCTTAAACCACTGCCTGACATGGAATTGCAGGTTCCCTAAAAAACGCGCCTCATCCGGGCGCGTTTTTTATTGCACGAACCCATGCGCGAGATTATGCGGCGCCAGCTCAATCGCCAGCAGCATGACAAATATCGCGCGCAGCCATAGATCCCTGTGGCGCACCAGCAGATAGATCCCCAATATCGCCGAGACCGCCCTTTCGACCGGCGCCACGACCGCCCCATAATATTGCGGCTGCCAATAGCTCACGGGGCTACGGAATTTCCAGTCTGAAACCGGCCACAGGTGCATCCGGGCATCCTGATTATGAAGCAGAAAGTCAAACCCCAAGTGGAGCAGTCCCGAGGCGGTCAGTGCAATAAGTAAGGGTAAGCGGCGCCAGAGCGCAAAAACCAGAACCGCACCCCAAAGAAAAAAGCTGTTATCTACGGCAAAGACCTGTTGCCATGCATCGCTGAAATAAAGCTCGTCAAAGACACGGCGCGGCGGAATTTGCAGGACAAACAGCGACACACCAGCCATCAGGTAAAGCGAGACGTCGGGCAGCAGCGCGCCCAGCAGCGCCGCCAAGGTGATTGCCCGGTGGCCGGGCTTGCCAAAGGCCGCGGCGCCGACGATCAGATGCGCGGGTGTATTCACGGTCTTCCCCCTCGGGCCGCTGGCGGTTATCTGGTTGGAACCTAGAACGGCGGAACGCTATGGCCAAGGCTATCATGATACAGGGCGCAGGCTCGAACGTGGGCAAATCGCTTGTCGTGGCGGGTTTGGCGCGTGCGTTTTACCGGCGCGGTCTTAGCGTGGCACCGTTCAAGCCGCAAAACATGTCCAACAATGCAGCAGTGACCGCCGACGGCGGTGAGATCGGCCGAGCGCAGGCGCTGCAGGCGCGCGCGGCGGGGCGCGAGCCCATCGTCGATATGAACCCGGTACTGCTGAAGCCCGAAACAGATCTGGGCGCGCAGATCATCTTGCAGGGCAAACGCTTTGGCACGATGAAGGCGCGCGCCTACGGGCAACAAAAGGGGCAGCTTATCGGCCCGGTTCTGGAAAGTTTTCAGCGCCTCGCCGGATCGGCGGATCTTGTCCTGATCGAAGGGGCTGGCAGCCCGGCCGAGATCAACCTGCGCAAGGGGGATATCGCCAATATGGGATTCGCCGAGGCCGCGGGCGTGCCGGTGGTACTGGTTGGCGATATCGACCGCGGCGGCGTCATTGCCCAGATCATAGGCACCTGGGCGATCCTTCCTGACGCCGACCGCGACAGGATAAAGGCCTTTACCATCAATAAATTCCGGGGTGACCCCCGCCTCTTTGACGATGGGCTGAGGGAAATCGAAACGCGCTCTGGCTGGCCCTCTCTCGGGGTTATCCCGTGGTTTTCCCAAGCCTGGAAATTACCGGCCGAGGATGTGATGGATATCGCCTCATCGCCCGGTGGGACGCTCAAGATCGCGGTGCCGCGACTGTCACGGATTGCTAATTTCGATGACCTCGACCCTTTGTCGAGCGAACCGGGCGTCAGCATCGAGATTGTCGAGCCGGGCCGCGCCCTGCCGGGGGACGCCGCCCTAGTTCTGATCCCCGGGTCAAAATCCACGATCTCGGATCTGGAGGATTTTCGCGCTCAGGGCTGGGATATTGACCTGACCGCGCACCTTCGGCGGGGCGGCCATGTCCTTGGTATTTGCGGCGGGTATCAGATGCTTGGCCGCGAAATTCACGACCCCGACGGCATCGAAGGGCCGCCGCGTTCCGTGCCGGGGCTGGGACATCTGGATGTTGTGACGGTCATGACCCCGCAAAAGCACCTAAGCCGGACGCAGGCCCTTCACCGCGCGAGCGGTATCGCGCTGGACGGATATGAGATCCATATCGGTCAGACCGAAGGCCCGGACCGGGCGCGCGCGTGGCTTGAGATCGCGGGCCAGGCCGAAGGCGCCGCTTCGGCGGATGGCCGTGTGCAGGGGTGCTACCTGCACGGGCTGTTCGGGTCGGATGAATTTCGGGCGCGCTATCTCAGTGATCTCGGCGGCACCTCATCGGGGGGCGCTTATGACGCGAGCGTAGAGGATGCGCTTGACGCGCTGGCGAGCCATATCGAGGCACATCTGGACCTCGATTTGCTTCTGGATCTGGCCGGTCGGGTTTAACGCCGAGGCGCGCAGGCTGTGCTATTCCAGCTCGCTGCTGGTCATGGCGCGGTGGATTTCGCGCCGCACCAGTTTGCGGACATTTCGGGTGATCCGCTCCCCCAAGACGCCCTGAAGCTCTTCGCGAACGATCTCGCGGACCATGTCGCGGATCGCCTCTTCGTCAAGATAATCCTCGTCATCACCCTCGTCCGACAGGGCGGCCTCAAGGGCGGCCTCAGCCTCCTGCGAGCCAAGGATTGTCGCCGCGGGCTCAGCCGCGCTATCCTGCTGCGGCTCAGGCGTATCTTGTTCCGGCGCGGCACTGGCTAACCGTAGCTCGGGCTGGATCTCATCAACCGCGCTTTGAGGCTCTTCGGGCTGCGCGTCGTATTGCGGCACGGCTTCGTCTTGCGGCGCTTGGGTTTCGGCCATATGCGCGTCGTGATGGGTTTCCCTCACCGCCGCTTGAGTGTTTTCCGCCGCAATTGCCCCAACATCATCGTGCGCCGGCGCCTCTGGCTGATCGTGCTCGGGCGCGTCCTGTTCTTCGGCTGAATTGGTCTCGGTGGGCTCTAGGTCGGCCGCCTCAGCCTTCGCGGACTCGAGGTCGGTCACTTGGGCCTCTGAAGCCACTGCGCCCGCCGCCTCAACACCTGCATCATCCGTTTCTGATGCGCCATCATAGACATAGGCGTCTTCGATATTGGTCACATCGTCAATCGACCGATGCATGAAGGACGGCACCTTGCTGGCGACATCGTCATCGGCCGGCATCTCTTCACTGCCGTCAGGCTCCCACTCATCGGCCTGACCATCAACGGCCTCTTCCAGCTCGGCAATACGGGATTCGATCGTTGCCTGCTCTGGCCCATCCTCCGCAGGTGTATTTTCGGCCGGTGCCTCCGCGTGATTCTCGGGCGGGGTTTCGCCGGTCTGCTCATCGCTAGGCTGCGCTGCGTCTTGGGCATCGGTGATCCGATCCGCTGCGGTCAGGACCAGTTTACCTTCGCCAGAAGCATTTTCCTGCGCCTTGGGCCGCGTATCAGCGGATACCAACCTGCGGATTGACGACAGGACATCCTCAATCTCGACGTTCGTTACAGAGTTTGACATCTTCTTCACCTGCTCATGCCTTGGCAGCAAGTCTAACCGTTGTGGCCGTTTCACACAACAGACACAAATAATGCCAATTTTTTCCTAAGGGGCGGCTGACTACTTCTTGCCCATCGCCTTGAACACACGATCCAGCGCCTGACCTTGCTTGCTGCTGACGGGTGCGCGGCTGACAGTGTTGTAATAGGCTGCGGGATCATAGGTCTGCAGCCCAAGGCGCAGATCCTTGGCCGTCAGAAGGCCCATCGAGGCAAGCAACTGATAGCTTGCGATATATTCATCCGTCACTGCCGAGACCAGGTTCGCCTCGTCATTCAACAGCTGCTGCTCGGCGTTGAGAACGTCAAGCGTGGTGCGCGAACCCAGCTTGGCCTCTTCGCGGGTGCCGCGAAACGCCACGCGCTGCGCCTTGACGGCGCGATTGCCCGCCTCGCGGCTGGCGCGCGCGACAATCAGCGCAGCCCAGGCGTTTCCGACGCCTTGCTTGACCGCATTTGTCGCCGTCAAAAGCCCCGCGCGCGCGGCGTCCTTGCGCGCCACCGCCTGACGGTGAAGCGCAGAAAGGCGCCCTCCCTGATAGATCGGCCCGGACAATGAAAGCGAGGCGCCATGCGTCGGCCGGCCATTGATGTTGATGCCGGCATTGACGCCAAATTTCAGCGTCGGCTTGACCGCCAGCGCGGCGCGATCAACGTTGATGTCAGCTGCGGCAACCTGATGCTTTGCCTGCAGAACGTCCGGGTGACGACGAACCGCCACGGATTTGGCCGCTGCAAGCGACTTGGCGCCGGAGGGCCGATGCGGGGGCCGCGTCAGCTTGCCCGGATAGTGGCCCACAGCGACATTATATTCTTCACGCGCCTGAGCGAGCGTTCCCTGCGCGGCGGCAAGGCCACTGCGCGCCGAGGCCAGCCGCGCTTCGGCAACCGCCACATCGGTGCGCGTCACCTCACCCACATCAAAGCGATCGCGCGCGGCGCGCAGCTCCTGAGTGATGACCCGGACGTTGTTCTGGCGAAGTGATACGAACTCAGCCGAGCGGATGACCGACATATACGCGCTGACGGCCCGCAAAAGGACCTGCTGCTCGACCGAAACCAGCGACTCGCGCAGTGCCAGAACGGTTTCCTTTTGCGCATCGACCGCCCGGCGGCTGCGGCCGCCGTCGTAAACCGTAAGCTCGGCATTGATTCCAAGGCTCGAGGTCGTCGAAGAAGGCGAGCCGTTGGCGTTGCTATAATTCGCCGAGGCAATATAGGACAGCACCGGATAAAGCGCGGCAACGGCTGTTGCGACATCTTCATCCGCCGCGCGCAGAACTGCGCGATTTTGTTCCAGAAGCCCGCTGGTTTTGTAAGCAGACCGAAGGGCATCGGCCAGAGTTTCGGCCACAGCCGAAATCGGCATCAGGGTCGCAGAAACCGCAAACACTACTGCCGCAATCTTCGAGTATCTTGCCTTAAACATCAGTAACCCCCGCAAAACCCCGGCCACTTCAGCCTCTAAATCATTACCCGATCAAAGCGCGAAGACCTCTGCCCGCTCGAAACCGGGCAGGACAGGCGCGCTCCCGTTGAAGGCAAAGCGCCAGTTCATGACGCCGTCGATCTTATAGCCCAGCCGGACCACACCCAGCGCATCCTCCATAAAGATCGCCGCCATCCGGCCGCCCTCTTTCAACTGATCGACCAGAGCCGCCGGCATCTCTTCGACCGCGCCTTCAAGGATTATGACGTCGTAAGGCCCATGTTTTGCCGACCCTTCGGCAAGCGGCCCCTCGACCACCGCGGCATTGTCTACCCCGTTTTCCGAAAGCGTCACCTGAGCGATCGACGCCATTTCGGAATTTTCTTCGACCGCGACAACCGCATCGCCCAGCCGCGCCAGTACCGCCGCCGAATAGCCATAGCCGCAGCCGACATCCAGAATCAGATCGCTGGGTTTGATATCCAGGATATCCAGCATCTTGGCGAATGTGCGCGGCTCAAGCAGAACGCGGCCATGACCCAGATCCAGATTTTCACCTATATAGGCCGCCGCGCGCAGGTCCTTGGGCACATATGCCTCGCGCGGGACATGCAACAGCGCCTCTATAACCGGAAACTTGGTGACATCCGAGGGACGAACCTGCGTATCAACCATCATCGTGCGCAGAGCAGAATAGTCAGGCATGGCGTGCTAAACTCTCAAGTTCATTATCTGTCCGAAGGTTTGCCACACATCGCGCCCGACGGCAACCGTTGAGGAAGTTTCCAGATCATCTTGCAAGCTTGTGTTGCATAAGCTAGAGACGGCCTCGCATCGGCGAGTTGGCGGAGTGGTTACGCAGCGGATTGCAAATCCGTGTACACCGGTTCGATTCCGGTACTCGCCTCCAGCACCACCCGGGCCATCCTACCTTTAACCACGTAAATCCCCATTGTTTTCCGCCCGCTTGGGCAGAACGCAGGCTGGTGATCGGTCAAAAACCATGTGATAACGGCGCGGTTTCCCGGCTCTGT